>JBAXII010000008.1:0-64036 GCA_037138475.1 bacterium
AATTCACTGTACCGATTTCTGTTACAAATTGTGAAAGTGCTGGTCTAGAGCCTTAGCAAATACCTTGACCCAATTGAGCTGAAGTTGATATTGGGCATGGTCATGGGATTACACACAAAAAAAGTAGCCTTTGACACTCAGATTCAATCTGTTGGACTTACGCACTTATTGGTGCTTTCCGGGTCTAATATCACATTTTTAGTCAGATTTTTCCAATCCACTCTACCTGTAAAGAGCTTACGAAAAAAAACTTGGTTGTGCATCGCTTACATTGGCTGTATTCCATTCGTGTTTGGGTACGAACCCTCAACGATACGAGCTGTACTAATGGCCATACTGCCATTGGTTTGTATCATTACTCAACGTATCGAATCAATATTACACATAATTATCATTACGTCCCTTGGAATGTTGGTTTATGACCCTACACTTATTACAAACATCTCATACCAACTTTCATTTGCAGCTGTTTTGGGGATATATCTATTTTCATATAACGGCGAAGAAAATGAGGGGTTCATTGGATACGTCAAATCAAGCATAAACACAACGCTTTCTGCACAAGTATTTACAACACCTCTGATTCTCCTCCACTTCAGCACATTCTCTACAGTGTCTCTTCTTGCAAATATACTAGTTGGTTGGAGTGTTCCTCTCATTATGATCATAGGAAGTATCTATATACTAAGCCAACTAACGGGACTGGGTCTGTGTAGTGAAATAAGTGCATATCTGTTACATTTTCTCCTCGGATATTTCAAACTAGTAGTACAACTACTGAGCAAAATCCCATTTGCACAGATTGACATATAACAATCAAAGAATACTATATCCAGACTAAAATAAGTATTAAAATAGAAAAAATATAAGCACAAAGTACGATTAGGATTGGTATAGCAATATAAAATAGGATGTGATTATGCTATCATACAACTAGTATTACTGCTAGCTCACCCACAAAAGTAGCTCGAACAAGGTGGAAAGTGGATCAATTAGGATAGTAAAATCCAAGACAAAAGAGCACGCGATAGAGTGAAAAGGACTACATATACAATAAATTGTAACTAATTAATTAATGAGAGTTTACAACTCATATGAGGATCATATAATTCAGCATGTACAATCACTCGAGGCTTATTATAGCCTTATGAATATGTAACAATGTAAAGTTATTCGGATTAATGCACAGATCCATGAGATTGAAATTATGGTTCTGCTCCCTCTCACTAGTAATATTCTAATGCCCTTGATTAATTTTAGTTTTTTCACTAGTATTGCATGTATGGATCTTGCTATTATTTCTGAACACGAAGCTCTCTATAGAGAACATTTGCGTCTTGGATCATTTGCGCCTAATTCAATTCGTATTATCCTCTCAGACATCAAGTACTTCATCAAATGGTTGAATGCACACAACTCTGGTACAACTCTCTCCCTTGATCAGATTGATTTTGTGATTTCGAAGTTTTCAGAACATATTCGGTCTGACCATAATGACATGCCCAACCAGAAGAGAAGAGAGACAGCAGTCCTGAATTATTTCAATTGGTTAGGTGACCAACTCGGAACTGATATACAGCGACATGGTTTAAGAGCAAGAGACAGATTGCCAGAACATACTGAATCAAATCACATGCCGGATCCGAACACACTCTCATTATATGATTCTTTACTAATGAAGAAGTATATGTACCTTGTTTTGTTCCTTGCCTTTTCTTTTATTACCCTTTTCTTGTATTTATTCTCAAAATCATTCGATTATTCTGCTTATTCGAGGAAGAGTTTTGTCAGTGATTACTTTGTAGTTAATTTTAACACTCAGATTGTCAAATCATACTTTATGGACTCTCAAGAACAAGTTATCGTGTTAAAATCATCTCCAGATCCAGGTTTTGCAGAAATCAAATCTATGTGTACTTTTAGATTTACTGTAGAGGATTTACTATACTCAACTTTGTCTGTTCCCTTTTCTTCATGTAGTCCAAAAGTTGATAGTTTTCACGGTTTTCTGAGGATTGAGCTTAATAATGTACCAATTCAAGATTTTGAAATTAGTGGATTAGCAGCTGTATCTATTTCTACTGACACTTTGGACCGTTACAAAGCTATTCAATCTCCTGTTTCTGATGTAAGCAATACAGATAGTGAATTGCTAAAATCGTCTTTTTTTGATGAAATTCCTTTGGTTTCGCCTTCTTCTACCCCTTCTTCCCTTTAAATTCGATGGATTTTTACAATTTTGATATAGTATCCTTTACTATGTCATTATTTACTGATATATGCCCTTTGTTTCCTTTCGAGCTAGTTTTCAGTACTGGTGATCTCTTGCAGCTATTTTTTCAGCTAAATTATTTAGTCGTTTAGGCTGTACACCAACCCTTTATTTTCTAATTGTATATATTCCTTGCACGACTTGCCATATCACATAAGTCTATTGGCCTTGCCAGCATAATTTTGCTGTCCTTTAATTATACTGGAATTATCACAATCATCATCTCATTGCTAGATGTCGAGCTTATTTTATTAGTCTACCGTGAGGCTGCAATCGCTCATTGCCTAGTACTTTTACTAGTGAGATCATTATTTGTAGTATTTCGTCAATCATTCCCTTTGATTCAGCTAGGGTTACCTTCTTATCATTGTGTGGAAAGTAATGGAATATCTCGTTTCTACACTTTTTCCATACACTCCATACTTCTGTTGCGAGATCTTGTGAGTATCGTTCAGATATGAGCTGATATATGGTTTTTCTTCCGCTTGTGGGGTAATACTCTGGAGAAAGCAATTTGCCAAGTCTAAGGTGGTTTGATTCGTACTCCTTTTCATTTAAAAATCCAATATCGTAGAATATCTTCTTTAAAAATCCCTCAAGACACTTGGCAAATGGAAAAACGATAAATGAGTAGTCACTAAATGCATACTTGCCATCGGCAAAGACTTCCTGATATAGATATCCTCCTTCGCGTATCAAATCCTTTTGATTGGAAGAAAGGTAATCCCAGTATGATTGCGCAGAGTGATCAATCCCGCTGTATTGGCTCATCTATTAGTTATACCACAATCTTGAGTGATGGTGACATAGTCGTGCAGATATACGCTGACTTGACTGACTGTGCTGGAAATGAACGAAGAACAGCCTCAATATTTGCGATAAGTTCTGAGTCGGGGTTTGATTTTTTACCAATGAGCACATGGACGATAGGGGTTTTGCTTTCAGTCTTGTATCTCAATGTATTACCGGTGAACTTCGCTATGAGCTCTTGTGGGTTCGCTCCAATGGTGCCAGCCTTTGGGCTAGGCATAAGTCCTCTTGGTCCAAGGAGTTTGGCAAATTTGGTCAATTTTGGCATCATTACAGGTGAAGTAACCAAAACGTCAAATTCAATGATTCCTTTTTCTAGTTTTTCAATCAATGAATCGTCTGCAACAGCAACCTTTACCTGCTTTCCGTTTGAAAATGGAAGTGATGCCTCTCCTTTTACTCCTACCTCACTTGTGTTGATGTGAAGCTCAAAAGATTCGTCAAATTTTACAAACGAGGCCAATTTTAGCTGTTTCACTGCTTCAGACAGAGGGAGGAGGATCTTTTTGAATTCCTTGAGCTTCTTGGCTGCGTTTGTGTAGTTTTTACCAATTTTGCGAACCTTCTTGGGTTTTTTTGACGCTTTTACGGTTGGATTCGCTGCTGCGGGAGCTTCTGCTTTTGCAGTATCTAGAGCTTTCACTTCTTCGGGGTCAATTCGTCCCGCTACTTCATTTTCTGCGATTTGTGCTGGTGTTAGTTTTGCTTTGGTCGACATACGAGTGTGTATAAGAATTAAAATTGAATCACTGATTAAACTACATCAATGCCCATGCTTCGGGCAGTGCCCGCAACGATCTTTGAGGCTGCGTCGATATCGGCAGTGTTTAGATCTGCCAACTTTTCTTTTGCTATCTGCTGCACTTGGGCCATGGTCATCTTGCCAACTTTTTCAGTGTTAGGCTTTCCAGAGCCTGATTTTAAAGAAAGCATCTTCTTGATCATCGCTGCTACTGGAGGGAGCTTGGTGATGAATGTAAATGATCTGTCATCAAACACAGAAATCACCGCAGGAATGATGTTTCCTTTTAATTTCGCTGTTCTCGCGTTGTATTCTTTGATGAACTCCATGATGGGAACACCGTGTCCTCCCAATGCAGGTCCAACAGGAGGTGCAGGAGTTGCTTCTCCCGCAGGAAGATTGAGTTTGATGAGTGTCTTTAGCTTTTTTGCCATAGGTATTTGTGGTAAGTATTAGATTTTGTTTACTTGAAGTAGGTCTAATTCTAAGGGGGTCTCTCTATCGAATATAGACACAAGAACTGTCAATTTACCAGCATCTTCATTGATCGATTGTACTGAACCAAGGAAATCAGAAAAGGGTCCATCGATGATCTTAACAGCCTCGCCCAGACTAAAGTTTGCCTTAAACTTTGGCTGCTCCTGGGACACGAACTTCATGATCGCTTCAACTTCCTTTTGGGAGATCGGGGTAGGTTTCTGCCCTACTCCAATAAATCCTGTCACTCCTTCAGTGGTTCGGACAACAAGCCACGTTTGATCATCGAGTGACATCTGTACGAGAATATATCCAGGAAAAACTCGCTCGAGTTGTTTGGACTTTTTGCCTCTTTTTACTACCATGGTCTCACGAGTAGGCACGATGACATTAAAGATCTTGTCTCCTACTCCGAGCGACTCCACTCTCTGTTGGAGGTTTTTTTTGACACGCTCTTCATGCCCAGTTTGGGTATGGATGACATACCAACGAGCAGTGCTAGGAACAAGCTCTGTGTTTGTGCTGTTTGCTTTGACGTCGACCATAGCGATATTCAAATTACTTTGTTAAAAAACCCAATATTCGTGTAAGTCCCAGATCAAGTATACCTACGTATAAACCTACAAAGAGACTTACAGCCACAACAACGAGTGTAAGGCGTATAGTCTCTTGTCTTGTTGGCCAGGAAACCTTTTGGATTTCATCAAAAAACTGTCTGCCAGTGGACAACTTGAGCGCATTAAACGAGGGTTGCATCGCGATATTGTATCACAAACAACGATATTTCCAATAGATTCCTCTCGGTGAGAGTAGTTAGTCAAATCGAACGGTGACTGGGTCTGATTCATGGACTCCTTCCTTGAGTGAGCCATACGTCTCCTCTACTGTTATCTTGAGCTGGTTTGGAAGAAGCTGTAAACCAACAGCTACTGGCTTCCTAGAGAGCTTGTGTTTGGACATCGCCTGACATCTCAGTCTGCCTTGTTCACATACACTGATACCTGTGCCATTTCCAGAACTAAGTGCAATGGTAAGTGGTTTATCAGGATCAACCAGCAGATCAGTCTTCTCGAGGTGTGCACTCGTGCTCGCATAAGATGATACGAGATAGAATCCAGCTTTCATAAAATCGGTCGTTTGCCGCTCGTCTAGAAGGGTTTGTGGCACCTTGTTCGCTTCGTTATTTGAACCAAACTGGAGAGTAACACTTTCGATTAGGTTTTGGACTTGACCCACAGGTGGGGCGTACCGTTGACGAGATGCATTTCTGCCTAAATATACTGTAGCTCCCACATTGACTAACAGGAGAATAACTATTAAAGTACCAATGATGGGTATGATTCGAGGGATGTGATAGGTGGGACTGTTCATGGCTATTTTAGGAAGTTTTGAGGGTTCAATAGTGTGCTTCCTTGGCGAATCTCAAAATGCAAATGAGTTCCCGTAGATCGGCCCGTTGATCCCATTTGGCCTATCTGTTGACCTTGTGAGACAGTATTTCCTTGCTCTACATCTCTTCTTGAAAGATGTCCATACAATGACCTGTATCCATTATTGTGATCTATGATGATGTGACACCCATATCCCCATGAGAAGCATCCTGAAAATATAACCGTGCCTGAGTCAGCGGCAATCACAGGTGGATTGGAACCATTGGCTATGTCAAGCGCCATGTGATATGAAGCAGGATACTGAGTGATGATGCCGTTGGTTGGCCAAATAAAGCTTGAGGATCCCTGCAACCCTGCCACCACCTGGGCAAATTCATATGACTCTTTGATCACTGGAGCTTTTGGTTCGATTATACTCCCCCCCGGTATCATGAGCTCGGTGCCAGCAATCAGGGTGAATGACTCGTCTTTGAACTCGTTAAAGGGAAAGTTGACTATGTTTTGAGCATTGATCTGATACTTCTTTGCAAGTACGTAAATATTGTCACCCGCCACAACTGTGTGGACCACTCCAGTGACTGGTGCGATACGGAGGCGCGTCCCCGGAGTGGGTGGATCAGAGGTACCAGGGTTTGCCCAAGAGATAGATTTTTCGCTAATACCAAATTTCTCTGCTATGGACTTGATCGTGTCACCTTTGACCGAAAAGTAGATAGTCACTTTGTCACGGGCCGAATTTGCACGCAGAGTGTTGACTGATATCTCCTCATCACTGAGGGCAATTTCGTTTTGACTTGAAGATTGAAAGTTTGATTCGTCAGTCAGAGTACCCTGCGTGAGCTGGTAGTTTTCAGCAATAACTGGTGCACTAATAAGCACGAATGAGAGTAAAAAAAGGAAGGAGGTGTTTATAAAATGTGACGAATATTTGCCCCTATTGTTCAAAAGGAATGAGGTAATAGCTTTCTTTGCTATCACGAGGCCACTCAGAATATACTCTCCGCGGGAGAGTATATAACCTCGAAGAAATAGGAGAAAATCAGACTGTGACGACATGCTAAGAAGTAAATTTATACTAGAACGGTCGTTTAGTGTTGTAGGTATCGCTCAATATCCAGTGATGCAGCCACGCCCATACCCGCTGCAGTTGCTGCCTGACGATACCATCTATCAACACAATCCCCTGCACTAAAAATGAACTCGTTGGTGGTTTGGGAAAAGGGTGATGGTTTTGTACGCAATGACTCAAGTTCTGTAGGGGTCAAATCCATGGAGCCTTGCAAATACTGCTGCGCGATAGACTGCATAGTGAGGATATACCCAGCCGCATCTCTCTTCACCAAATCAGCGAACAAGTCAGTGTCAGGCTTGTGCCCTATGGCCACAAAAAGGCCCTGAGTGGGAATGTCTTTTAGTATGGGTTCTGGTGAGGAGGGATGGCTCTGCTTCACACGAATCCCTTCAACTTTTTGGTCGCCGAGGACTTCGACTATTTGTGAATTCAGAACTACCTCAATTTTTTCATTTGCAAAAAGTCGCGTTTGCATGATCTTACTCGCTCGCAAGGTATCACGACGATGTACAAGGTATACCTTGGATGCATATTTTGTCAGGTGCATTGCTTCTTCGATAGCGGTATCTCCACCTCCTGCAACAACCACAGTTTTGTTTCTGAAAAAGAACCCGTCACACGTGGCACAGGCACTCACTCCTTTTCCACGCAGACGTGCCTCATTTGGTATATCGAGCCATAATGCTTTTGCACCTGTTGCGATGAGGAGAGTCGCAGAGGTGACGCTTTTGTATTCGCCCTCATGCTCAGTCTCCAAGTAGACGACACTATCCTTTGTGGTGACTTTCGTGACGTTTGAATCTATGATCGTTGCTCCAAATGACTCAGCCTGAGTACGCATGGTAGTAATGAGCTCAGGACCTAATTTTGAGGGAACGCCAGGATAGTTCTCAACCTCGGAAGTGAGGGTAAGCTGACCACCCGGAGGTGAGCCCGCAAACACCAGTGGTGTCAGTTGAGCACGCGCAAGGTAAATGGCTGCTGCAAGACCCGCAGGTCCTCCGCCGATGATAACTACGTTCTGTGTGCGGGTGGATGACATAAGAGGAGAGGATTAGAGCGATATCGCACGGTGAACCATTTCTAATATTTCCTTTTGTTTGATAGGAGGGATGTATACGATGATATCCTTCATCACCACTTCTTCGGTGAGGCTATCTATGGCATGTTTCACCGCAGAGACTTGTTGGATGATCTCATTGCAGTCACGGCCTGCATCAGACATTTTTTGAATGCCTTTGAGCTGACCGATGATGCGGTTTATACGCTTTGATATCTGGTCTCCGGAGATGGTGATTGGACGAGGTTGTGTGACCATAGTTGATATACCTCGTATATCATACCATCATCTCGCAAGCTGGTCCAGAAAGTCTTTGTTTTGCTTTGTTTTGGAAAGCTTGTCCGTCAAGCTGATGAGCGCTTCTTCTGGAGTGAGTAAGGCTATCATGCGTCGCAACGTGATGATGCGCTTGTACGTGACTTCATCAAAGAGCAATTCTTCTTTGCGAGTACCTGACTTTAATATATCAATGGCAGGGAAAATACGCTTCTCTGCAAAATTTCTGTCAAGATGTATCTCCATGTTACCAGTTCCCTTGAACTCTTCATAAATCAGGTCATCCATGCGACTTTCTGTACCGACAAGGGCAGTACCTATGATGGTGAGAGATCCTCCCTCTTCACAGTTGCGTGCCGCTCCGAGGAACTTTTTTGCGGGGAACATGGCAGATTGATTCATGCCTCCTGACATTGAGCCACGGTTTGACTGAGAGTATGATTGCTGACGGTCTTCATATCCACGGCCTGAACCTCCTCTCTGACGCCCATATCTATTGTCTTGACGTCCATATCCCTGCTCTCGAGGGGCTGACTCCTCTGGCATGGGTCCTGCCATATTATAGGCACGTGCAAGTCTGGTGATTGAATCAAGCAATATGACTACGTCTTTACCCATCTCAACCAGTCTGCGTGCCCTGTCAAGCGCGAGATTTGCTACCTGTACTTGTTTGCGAGGAGGCTCATCAAAGTGCGATGCGGCAACTTCTCCCTTTATAAATCGTTTTATTTCAGTTACCTCCTCGGGCCGTTCACCTATGAGGATGGCCATGAGCACTGCATCTGGATGATTTGCGGCGATTCCCTGTGCTATCTCTCGAAGGAACGTGGTCTTACCAGCTTTTGGCTGGGAGACGATCAACGCGCGTTGACCAAAGCCAATCGGCGCAACCATGTCAATTATGCGGTTGCTGAGGACATCTTGCTTGTATTCGAGTCTGATCTGGCGATTTGGGTGAATTGAGGTAAGTGCATCAAACTGGGGACGGTTTTGGCTTTCTACCTCAGTCATAGCTTTGCTATTTATCTTTTGGACGAGAAGCAAACTGTGATATCTTTCGCCATTTTTTGGTGCGCGTGCAAGGCCCTCGACCACGTCGCCTCGGCGGAGCCAAAAGCGTTTGATCTGTGAAGGAGAAATGTAAATATCATTTGCCGAGTTGACATCGTAATCCGCTCGCAAGAAACCATATCCCGCAGGCGTGATCTCGAGGATGCCCTTGGCATCATAACTCACCTTTAGATCTTCTTCGAGTCTATTGTATGGCTCCTCAGTCTGCTCTTCTCCGGATCTTTCAGGTTGCATTCCAACAGTGCTCATCCCTTCGGTTGGCACAACGGGTGGCTTGGTGGGGGCCTGTTCCATCTTGGGTTCAGGAGCTGCTTTAGGATTCTCTTTGGAAGTTTCCCCAGGAACGGGAGCGAACTCAAGTGTGTCGAGAATATTATCAATGTTCAGAGAAGGAGAGGATGAGGAGCTTTTGTGTAATAGGGACATAGGAAGTGAATAAGTAATTAAGAAAGGGCTAATCGTATGGGCATCTGGTAAAAAATCGACTTGTTTGACAGACTATGCTCGCGACGAGTACATGCACTGTCGTGCAAAAAACGGTGTAACTTTAGAGAAAAGTATGAAATCAGGTACGTGATTCGTAAAAATCAATAGCTCAAAAGCTGTATATGCAGTCCGAGGATATGGAAATCATATCAATAGTTTGCCGAACTGTCAACTATAATCGGCTATATGATCTCAAATAAAAACCGGTTATCGTACCTGTTCTTGGCTGCGCTGGCACTCATCTGCGTGGTGCTCGTTTCAGTGAGGTATGGAGTAAAGGTTCAAAAAATAAACGGCGCAAATGAATATATACTGGCTGTCCAGCGGCACCTTTCCCTCACTCCAAGTCCAAAACCATACGCGATCCCTCAGCTGTCCAAAGTCAGTGATGCTGAGTGTGGCATCGGCTATATCATCCCAACAGTAGCTACAGAATCAGCTCAAATCACGTGTATTGATCCTCAATCGACTCTGAGTGCGGAGCTCGTCACGTCTGGATACAAGCGCGTATTGAGCGCACCCACCTATCTCCATGTCTACCTCAAATCAGACGAAGACATTATGAGGCTTATATCGGAATCACTCGTGGCACAATAAGGTCGGCTCAACGTTCCGATCGCTCATATCTCATTCTCCTCTATTCCGCGTCTGATACGAGCCATAAGAGATTCCATCACCAGGAGGTTGTGAACAGTAGCAATGGTATAGCCCAAAAGCTCCTTTTGCTTGAATAGATGATGAAGATATGAATAGGTCGGCTGTATGCCTAGAATGGTTTGCGGTATAGGTAGAAGGGTAAAGTCACTTTTAAATTCATTCTTTGTCATGTCCAGCTCGCTCCACTTCAGCTGCGAGAGTGGGCCATGCAGACCCTCAATCATGAGCAGTATGCCCATGCGTGCCAATCGAGACGGCTCTACACAATCAAATGTATCGATGCCATACGCGACTAGATCGAGAATATCATCCATATGTCCGACACCAAGCAAATGCACTGGTTTATCTTCGGGCAAATAGGGAGAAATCCATCGCACTTGATCCCTCATTTCGCTCTTTGACTCCCCCACACTCACTCCCCCTATGGCGACTCCATCCACTTCGCGAGTCCTCAGGTGTTTTGCAGATTCGATGCGCAGATCTTCAAAACAACCACCTTGAATGATGCCATAGAGAAACTGTATATGAGTTGGGTGAGAATGGTCCCTGCGATAGGCGATGCAACGATCAAGCCATCCATGAGTCCGATGCACAGATTCCACAGTGTACTCATGAGTGGCACCATTGTAGGTACATTCATCAAACGCCATGTGAATATCTGCACCAATATCAATCTGATACTCCATTGACTTTTCAGGTGAAAACTCAATAAGTTGCCCATCAAATAGAGATCGAAACTGTACTCCAGATTCAGATATCTTAACGAGCATGGGGTCCTCATCTCCCCTCACCGACGCTCTCCGACTCTGCTTCGCAAGGGAAAAGACTTGGAATCCTCCCGAGTCGCTCATGAGAGTGCGCTGCATGCCTGAATATGCATGTATGCCCCCTGCGTTTTTTACTACTTCGTGGCCAGGATGAGTGACCAGATGATAAGTATTTACAAACGAGAGCTGTGCATGCACAGAATCAATCTGAATAGGAGAAAGACCCTTGAGTGTGCCTTTTGTCGCCACGGGTACAAATGCGGGTGTTTGAACAGTCCCATGGGGTGTGGTGATGATCCCAGTCCGTGCTCTACTCCCAGCTTTGGTAGATGTGTGTGCGGCTTTGTAAAAGGGACTCATTGGTGATGTGGATCATGCTATTGCTAACGTGAGTATTATATACTGTGCTTTCACGTTCTTATGAAAACCTACTCCTATCTTGATGAAATACAAAAATCTGCACGGATAGAAAAGTCAGTATTCACGCGGGTTCTAAAGAAGACGAGGGTTACCGAAGATGACATCATCATCTCTCAGACGGGTGAGGGGGATATAGAGGAATTTGAGCGTATTTTTGAAGATCAAATTAATGGGACTGAAATGGGAGCGCTTTTTGCTACGTATCTCAATGTGCCTCTAAAAGCCCTCTACGAAGGACTTGCACGTAGCCCAAACATTGCCCCACGCATACCTCCCTACTTCTATTCTTGTCCTGCTATAGACGATATGTTGTTGGGCCATCACCCTAAAACGTACTACTTTGACATCAGCCGTGGTGGTCCTGTGTCAGTGATTCGCAGATCTCTCGGATACCTCAAGCTTGCCCAAGAAAAACATGCTAAGTCTGCCAACCCCCAGATGACTAAGTGGGTCGCAGAATATGGCATCGGTACCTGTATACCTGTCATCACGTTTGACAACCTAGTCTCATACACCACAGAAAATAATGCAAAGATGTATGCGATCCCCGCCACATCGGTTGCTGAGAGTTTGACTGCGTGTGCCGTGTACTTTACTGGCATGCGTGGCGACATCAGACGTATCACCATGCGAGACGACTGGATGAATAACAGTGGACAAAGCAGAAACAAAGGGTCACTCAAGATATATGAGGCTCTACATAAGTATATTATCGAGACTCGTGGGTACAACTTTTTTAAGAATCTCATTGCAAATGGGAGTAACTTGGATGAGATAGCCCAACTCTATATGGAAATGGCAGATCGAGTATTCTGTCTAGGTTCGCAACGGGAGCAAATGTGCAACACATTTGCAGAGATTATGTTTGATCCCCAGTCAAAACGATCTCATCCAAACTATGGTGCACAAGCAGATTGCAGCGAGATCGTTGTTCGGAGTCGGCATCTCCTCTCGCCAATACCTTGGGAGCTCGTATTTCTCTTGGGAGACACGTATGGCACAACTCTCGACCAGTTGATCGCATTTGGAAAGCTCATAAAGAAAAATGCGCCTGAAACGGTGGTTATTATCCCTTGCGACGACAGCGACAAACCCCTCCTCCCCAATGATGTGGAAACCATGATCCCAAACATATCTGACTATGTGGTGACCGCCTGGAGCTCATATATTTTGGGTAGGAAAATAAACCGGCAAAAAAGCCAGCTCATGATGCAACAGTCTGCTACACGATAACCATCGCATCTCCAAAACTATAGAACCGAAATCTTTCTTTTATCGCTCTTTGATACAGCTCTGAAATATTTCTTGGGGCTCTTTTATGCTCTAGAAATGCCTGTACCAGCATCATAAGTGACGATTCAGGAATGTGGAAATTTGTTATCATACCAGTGATGCACTGGAACTGATATCCGGGCCGAATAAATATGTCTGTGATATCAGTGCCAGACCTCTGTTTTCGCGCAGACCATGACTCCACTGCACGAACTGCAGTAGTACCTACTCCAATCACCTGTTGATGTCTCTCTATGGCACTTTTTAATAATTGTGCACTTGAGTCTGAGACTTGGTAGCGCTCACTGTGGAGTTTTCCAGAGTCTAGATGGGCTTGTTGCAGGGGAGCAAATGTACCCATGCCTACGTCCAGCCTGATAGGAACCTGAGTAACATTTTTTGCGCTTAGTGAGGCAAATACTCGCTCGGTAAAATGTAAGCTTGCGGTGGGCGCAGCCACAGAGGTGCCCTCAAATGGTAAAGAGGAAGATTTTTCTGCAAACACAGTCTGATATCTGCTCCTGAGCTCTCCTTCGCTTAAGGCAGACTGAGATAAATACGGAGGTATGGGAGTTTTGCCCTGTGACTCTAGGAGTCTATCAAGCTCAACTGATGAAATGGACAACTCAACCATAAATAGGGAGCCATCAAGATGGGATGTGACCGTGCCAAACAGCGAGTGAGACGTGGGATCTACAAACAACGCTTCGGTATCCCCTATTTTTCTGTCCACCATCACTTTGATATGGTTTGATACCAGAGAATCTTCATTGAGCAATAGAAGGCAAACTACTTTCCCACCCGTTTTCTTATACAGCGTGATTCTGGTTGGTTTGACATAGGTGTGATTGAGTACCAGTAGTGAATCAGAGGGAAGATACTTATACATGTTATAGAAGTAATCGAGTGAAATCTCATCCTTTGTGGTGTCATACACTAAGATGCGAGATGAATCACGTGGTTCAGCTGGGGTTAAGGCAACGAGCTCGGGGGGTAATTGATATGTATAGATGCTCATAGATGTATTGGCAGCGAGGTCTTTGCTTGCCTATAATGCGTACATGCGAGTTCAAACAGTTGGTATTCTACCTACAGAAGCAGCAAAACAGAAGGGCAGAGTCGCCCTTACCCCTGAACTGCTTGCATCGACTGGCGCGCGGTACTCACGAAACAATGAGGGGCTTGAGTCTATAGTCCAAAAAATCGACTGGTCCAACACAGATAAAGCCGTGGATGGGATCTTTCGCATGGTGGATTATGGACATGCTTCGATAGCGGATATGGCGCCCGTGGCTATGTTTATAGACGATGTCTCACTCTATGCAGCTTTTTACCTATGGAGTCAGTGCCCTACTGCATCTGGTCAAGAATCGTCAACACGGTATATCAAGGTAAACAAGGTGGTTCCTGCCTCAGTCACCGGCATTCCGGCCAACATATACAAACAGCATGTAGAAAAATCGTTCGCGCTCTATCATAAGGCACTTGATCTCTGGACTTCACTCTCGATCCACGATCCCACTCTCATGCAAATACCTCAGTCAGTCATAGACGATCAGAGTGAAAAGGGACAGAAAAAACTCGAGAGAATGCGTAGAAATTTTGCGTTTGATCGCGCGCGCGTCTTCCTACCCGCATGTGCGAAAACTAACCTCATGATGCTTATGTCTGCACGTAGCTGGGTAGACCTCATCTCGCTCCTCCTTTCCCATCCATTGGAAGAGCTGCAACAGATTGGCAAAAAATTACGCTCTGAACTTGATCTCGTCACCCCACGGCTCACCAAGCACGCAAATGCAAAAGTAGATTCTATGTATATGTTGCATCTTGATTTTGAGGCTCTAAAGAGCCTCAAATCTCCTATCGCTCCGAATGATGGTGCTCATCTAGAGCTATATGAAAAGCCCAAGAAACACCTGGGTGCATCTGCAAAAAACCGAACAAATAGATACTCGATGTTTGCAGCAGATATTCGCCAGACGCTGGTGCGTTTTGGATGGACAAAAATTGCATTTGCAGAACTCAGAGATCTAAATCGGCATCGGACGGGCAACAAGCTAACTTCTTTTAAACCAAACGATTTCTATAATGCACAGGATCAAGCGCTCGATACAAAGTCACAAGCTCATCTTGATGCCTTGTCCAAATATCCCCTATCGCTCATAAATAAGATTGATGCGATGATCCAAAAGGATGATGCGCGCTATGTGTACTTCACACTTCTGGGGCACACGATGCAGTTTGAGCATGTTACCACGATGGATAAATATCTGTATGAAGCTGAGCTTCGCACTGGCACAGGATCTCACTATAGATATGCCCAACACCTCAGAAATACACTCAAAATCCTGTATAAAAAACATCCAGAACTCAAAGGCCTTATCCTCGAAGGTACCGCCGAGCCAGAATGACAGTCGATCTCGCCTTTCCACTGCTATAATCCCACCCAACATGTATTACATTTTCATAGTCATTGCAGCAGTACTCTGGGGAGTAGATGGACAACTTCGGAGTAGTTTGTACTCGCTTCCTCCTGCTATTATTGTGTTTTGGGAGCACTTCATAGGATTTATCATCCTCTCGATCCCCCTTCTTTTGAGTAAACAAGCTCCCTACAAGAAACTGCACCAAGGCAATACTGCGCTTTTGGTTATCGTGGTGTCGATACTTTCGGGATTGATCGGCACGCTGGCGATCACTGCTGCGCTCGCACGCGTGCACTTTATCCCCTTGAGTATTGTATTTTTGATCCAAAAACTCCAGCCCATATTTACTATCCTTTCTGCTTGGATCGTACTGGGCGAGCGACCACAGCGACAGTTTTGGATATGGTCATCAGTAGCTATCGTGGCTGGGTATTTTATGACTTTTCCAGGAGGGCAGGTGCACATTGATGGGAATACTCCCTACATCACGGCTGCTGTATTTGCTTTGATTGCCGCAATAGCCTGGGGATCTTCAACCGTATTTTCGATTCAACTCCTTCAAAGGAAAAGTCTGCTTCCCGCTACGTTTATGCGCTTTTCAACTACCACGATCTTTGCACTTGCGACTGTGTTTCTCTTTGGACAACAGTCACAATTGACCCAAATCACCCTACCTCAGCTAGGCACCCTCGTATTTATCGCTTGCAGCACTGGGATGGTGGCGCTTTTGATCTATTACAAGGGCTTACAGCGCGTGCCAGCACATATCTCCTGTATCTTGGAGCTTGCATACCCGATCACCGGGCTGATCATCGACAGCAGGATCAATCATGTCTCGCTCGCTCCATCGCAATATGCAGCTGCGGTACTACTGGTCTACTGTATATACAAAGTAGTTGATACAAACAGATCTCATCGATCCTCATGAATATATATACCACTCATCAAGTTGGCGGCCATAAACGAGGTTTAAAAATGGGTGTGCCAACTATCAATCTACAGGTCCCCACGCACTTTGACTACGAGCATGGTATTTATGCGGGAAAGATCGGACTCGTGAGAGTTGGTGCTGCTGCTCGCACCTGGTATCCAGCTGCTATACATTTTGGATTTAAACCCACATTTGACGAGGATGATGTGACTTTAGAGGTGAACATCATTGATACAGAGCCTCAAAATATCATCCCCTACGATCCGGGCAACATCCAAGTGTGCCTGACTAAAAGAATTCGAGAAATAGTGAAGTTTGATACCCCCACATTTCTTGTAGAGCAAATTCAAAAGGACATTGCCCTCATCAGGTCACTGCTTCGGGATGATAAATGATCGTATAATAGTGGCATGAAATCTGTCTATATCGTTGAGTCAAGCTCGAATAATTCTGCTGCACGAGGTGTCGGGAGATATGTCAGTCTACTGAAGCAATCTGTGCCTTCACTCATCTCTGTCCCTGAATATGCATCGATTCCTCGAGGTTCAATACTGATTGAGCCATTCTTTAACCTTATTGGTCGGGTGGCCTGGAATCTATTGGGCGCACCCTCAAGACAAATCACTGTCATTCACGACCTCATTCCTCTAAAGTATCCTGACGCGTTCCCGCTCGGATTTTGGGGACGCATTAGAGCTACTGTAAATACATTTCTGGCGCGAAGAGTCCCCATCGTGGTAACAGATAGTCATGTATCCCAACGAGACATATCCAAAATATGTCATATAGATACAAAAAATATCAAAGTGATCTATCCCTATGTGAGTGAGACACTCAAACTCAATGCGTCGATAGAATCTGCCATCTTTGAGACATTACGTATACAAAAAGGATCATACTATATCTATGTGGGCGATGTGAATTGGAACAAAAATATTGTCACCATGGCAAAGGCATTTTTACAGACCTCAGCTACGCTCGTGTGCGTGGGCAAGTCATTTATGACTGATGAGTCAAATCTCTCTCATCCCTGGCAAACAGAACTGAATCAATTTCTGAAACTCACCAAGGGGTCTGCGCAGATTGTGCTCGCCGGTCACGTATCAGACGCTGATCTGGCGCAGCTGTACAAACATGCCTATTACAATGTGCTCCTGTCGCGTGATGAAGGATTTGGGTTTTCTTACGTGGAGGCAGGTCTGTTGGGCACTCCTTCGATATTGGCAAGCACACCCATATTCCACGAAATAGCTCAAGGAAAAGGATGTGTATATGTCAATCCCCAAAGTGGTGATGAAATAGCGAAAGTAGTCAATGACCTTCAAATGGATACAAAGGAACGCGATAAAAAAGGCGCCGAGGCTGCCGCGCGTGCAAAAACCTTTAGTCAATTGGCTTTTGCTGAGGCGTGGAGTACACTGATAGGATAATCCTATGGATCCCCTTCTCCTCTATATAGCTGCGAGCGTACTCTTTATCATGGTGATTCACTTTGCAGTAGGGATCAGCAAAGAGTTTGACACATGGATTATGACGGGCATCTTTGTATTGGGTGGAGTTTTGGGTTGGTATTTTGAGGGATACGCCATCGGCTTTGTATTTGCGGTCGTGTTTACCTTTCTATTTTGGTAGATGATATAGATTGGTAGCGTTTGTGGTTGTCTGTTCTCCCACTTCTGCCACGGTGACATGCTTCAGATTGGCTACTGATTGAGCGATAAGGGGAATATATGCGGGAAGATTTGGGTATTTTTTCTCTGATCTCATGGGTTCTGGCAATATGTATGGTGCATCAGTCTCAAGTACAAGCATCGACAGGGGAACTTTTGAGATAAAATCCATTTTCGCAGTATCATAGGTCACATCTCCATCAACTCCGATATAAAACGAATACTGGGTCGCGAGGTCAAGTAGTCTCATATCAGGTTCACAACAATGCAAGACGAGTCTGCCACGCAGCGCATCACACTGTGGTTTGGAAAGTGAGGCAAAGAATTGCAAAATATCTCCGGTGCTCTCGCGATTGTGAATCACCACTGACCTATCATGCGTGATGGCAAGCTCAATCTGTTTTTTGAGAGCCACGAGCTGTATATCAAAATACTCATCCGATACCAGTATCTCCGGCCCATATTTTGAGGTTCGGTAAGCATGTCTATCAAGGCCGATCTCCCCAACCGCTACAACCTTCTCACGAGTAAGCATGGATTCGATAATATCCAGGTCTTGCTGGAGAGCCTCAACGGATCCAATATACTTTTGGACATGATGTGGGTGGAGTCCAATAGTCGCAAAACAAGGTTCGTTGCGCTGTGCGATATCGATAGCCAATCGAGATGTCTCAATGTCTGTACCAGGAATGATGATTTTGATGACACCTTGCTCTTGTGCTCGTTTCGCAATCTTCGCATCTCCACCCGCAAATGCGTGGAAATTCAGATGGCAGTGGGTATCGATAAACATGGGAGACTAGCGAAGTGTGTCAATAAAGTTGGTCTGATAGCCAGATCTCGTATAGAAGATAAATCCAATAGCTATGAGTATGAGTACCAAGAGGATGAGTGAGCGTGATCGTTCTGACATAACTAGATCATTATACTATCAGTTTTTTGGTATAGGCATGTGCACTCATCTCGAGCGTGTCGTCCAGCTTTTTGAGGGACACTTTTTCGTTTGGATACTTTGATTTGAGCGCCAGGTCGATCAGATAATCAGCAAAATGGGGATTTTTGGGAAGGAGCGCTCCGTGCATATAGCAGCCAAAAATGTTTTTGTGGATGCATCCCTCGACTCCATCGTGCACATTGTCACCGTACCCTTTGACGACTTTGCCCAGCGGAGCAAGTCCCTCTCCGAGCTTTGTTTGGCCTCCATGATTTTCAAATCCTACGAGCGTTTGAGGCTCTATGTCTAGCTTTGTTTGTATCACGATATTGCCTATACATCTATGCTTCACCTCGGATCCAGGAGCAATGGTGGCTATGTTTAGGATTCCCAAACCGGGGATATGGACCCCGTTTGCATCGAGAAATGAATTGCCAAAAAGCTGGTACCCTCCACAGATCAGGAGGAAAACAGCACGAGCATCTATGCGCTCGTTGATCAGGTTGACGAGCTGTTCTTTAGAATTCGCAATCTGTTCCCACACATGCATTTGATCTCGATCTTGCCCGCCACCAAAGAAAAATAGGTCACCTCGAGAAATAAGCTCAAAATCACGCTGATCATCCACAGCAAGCACCTCAAGATCTATACCGCGCCATTCACAGCGCTTACGCAGAGCAGTGATATTACCCTTATCTCCATAGATGTTCATGAGTTTGGGGAAAAGGTGGACGAGGGTGAGTTTCATGTGGATGAATAAGAAGTGATAGGACTGTACTCAGACAATACATCTCTGACATGATTCATGGCTGTATAGGTGACTAGGAGGGTATATTGCACCGACTCTTTACTTGCAGAGATCACTCGATCTATGGCCTTTTCTATATCTGTCTCTATCGTCGTGTCAAAAGAGGTGATCTCTGCATATTTATAGCGGAGTGCCATATCCAGAGCGCGTCTCCCTGTAAACAAGAGTGATTTTATTGTGGCGGTTTGATCGTAGTACCGCTCAAGATCAATATCCCATATCCAGCTCACATCCCTTCCATCTGCAACTTGGTCGTTGAGACCCACAATCAAGCGAGCATCGGGCACACGCTGGACAAGCTGCCATACCTGACCAAATCCTGCAGGATTTTTTACCAGAAATAGGTGAAATGTGACGACGTGTCCTTGGGTCAAAACCTGAATCTTCTCTCCTCTCCCAAAAGGCGGATTGACGGTCTGTATTGATGCGGCAAGACGAGCAGGCTCAATATCTAATATACGTCCAACCGTGTATGCAGCAAGTGCGTTGTAGACATTATAAATGCCGGGAGGTTGGAACTTTATTTGTGTGTGGAGCGTGTTTTTTGACTCAATGCAGTCGTCAACCTCGATGAACGAGGTGAGATCCTGATTGATCTGTATGCGTGTCGCCTGCACGTGCTTCTTTGAATCTTGGGACTCGCCCTCATATGCAAATGTCTTGCGATGCTCAGTCGCCACTCCATAGGTGATGAGATGGTGAGTGAGGTCTTTTACCAGAGACACAAGCTGTGGATCATCACCATTTACTACTAGTTTTGCATGGGCGCTCTGTTTACAAGCTTCGTTTATATATCGTGCAGTCGTATGAAGCTCGCCATAGGCATCAAGTTGATCCCTATATAGATTGGTTATCACGATGATGTCTGCGCGTACTTGTTTGGTGAGCCGGGGCATGGTGCCCTCCTCCACCTCACATAAAAAAACTGCCTTCCGACTCCGCTGTGGACCAGCAAGGAGTAGGGTAGCTGCGATACCCCGCAACATGTTTGATCCGCTCGCATTACTGACGAAAGGTATCTTTGCATCACGCAAGATGCTAGCCAATGCATGTTGGGTGGTGGTTTTGCCGTTTGTCCCCGTGATCAGAATGACTTTTTTGTACTGCTTTGCGTAATATTTGATGAGTGAAGGCATGTATCGTTCGACCCAGAGTCCGGGGAGCGCAGTGCCATTTCTGCCGAATAGCTTCAGCACGACGACAAAGAGTCTGGTGAGGTATGTCAGCAGGTATAATAGGACAAACATCTACAGATGATTATAACAAGTAGCTGGATATTTATAGTGGTTCATATTTGATACAAACTCTATGAGAATTGGATTTTTTGACTCTGGTATCGGTGGCACCACTATCCTCCGCCAAGTGATGCATGATTTGCCCCAATACAGCTATCTATACTACGCTGATAATGCTCATCTGCCCTATGGGGAAAAGTCACCCGAGGAGCTCTATGTGCTCACGACTAATGCACTGAAGGCTATGTTTGCACAGGATTGTAAACTCGTAGTGCTCGCCTGCAATACCGCGACCACCGTGCTCCCCCGGATCCAGCAAGAATGGCTCCCCCACCACTTTCCTGATCGAAAAGTCCTCGGCATCATCAGGCCCACCGTCGAACACATGATCGTCTCGGGTAAAAAAAAGATCTATCTCCTCGCTACGGTTGCGACTGTCAATGCCGACTCGTATGGGCACGAACTCAAGAAGCTTGGGAGCAACATCGAGCTCGTGCAGATAGCCTGTCCTGACCTGGCGACCGCCATCGAAGAAGAAGCTGATCGTGAGAGCTCACCACGAATCAGAAAACTCCTCACGGAATATCTCTCTTTGGTAACCGATACAAATCCCACCCTCTATACCGCCTGCACTCATTATGAACTCGTGCGCGATATGATCTTCCAAATCAGCGGTATTAAAGCATTTACGCAGGGGTATTTGGGGGCAAAAAGCCTGAATGAATATCTTAGCAACCACTCCTTCTCAGTAGATTCGGTAAAGGGAATGGATATAGAGGTTATAAACACCAATCGTTCTGGCATGTACTCAAACGATATTATGTCCTTTCTTGACTCTGTCTGACAAATCTATGTATGTCCCCAATTCTGACAGCCTTTGCTCTTTCCAGTATTTGTTCGTGGCTTAGGCTGGTAATTTGCTTATAAACCTGTCGCACACTCTCAAAGTTCACTGTGTCTGTGCTCGTGCCGTAGTTCTCGTGATGCAAGTGGAAAGCTACTTCTGTTACTGCTGCTGTTTGATAGGGTAGCAGCTTGTATCCAAATGCAGTATCCTCTCCGCCCCATCCCTCAAACTCCTCATCCCATCCTCCAACATTATAAAAAAGATCTCTTCTTATCAACATATACCCTCCTGGCACAGAGAAATCCCTAAGTGTGTGTTTACTCAGTTGAGCACTGTTGATATCAACAGAAAGCTGATTGGTTTCATCATTTGTGAGTGCATACAATCTATCGTAACAACGCACAGCATCAACTCGATCAAGGAGTTCAAATCCTGCTTCAAGTGAAGCACGTGGCAATATAATGTCATTGTCAATAAAATTGAGGATGTCACTCTTCGCCATGTTTGCTCCAATGTTGTATCCCCAGGATTTATTAAAATATCCGCTTTTTTGAACAAACAGGTAGCTTAATGTATATGGCAAATCTCTATAATTTGAAGGGTCAAGTGTTTGTTTTTCTCCTTGTTCGACAATTACTATTTCTATATCGTCTTCTGGTTGGAGAATTTGCTTAAACCACTTAAGCACTATGTCAATATTGCGCTCTCGCTCTATTGAAGTGCGTTTGTGGGATATAATAAAAGACGCTTTTTTCATACGTCACATTATACCAGTCTATGAATGAAAGCTGTTTTGTCTGGCAAATAATTATATTATTCAACCTGATAACCTATGCACATCTCCACCCTCAACGCCCTTGAAATCCTTGACTCTCGAGGCAAGCCAACCGTTCGTGTATTTTTGACGCTCGAAGATGGTCGACAATTCCGATCTTCGGTACCCTCTGGAGCATCCACAGGCGCACATGAGGCTGTTGAGCTGCGCGATGGAGATATGAAGCGCCACTTTGGCCAAGGAGTCCTCACCGCTGTCAAAAATGTAAATGAGATCATCGCCCCCGCACTCAAGGGCATGTCTGTACTGGATCAGCGAAAGATCGATGAGAACATGATCGCGCTCGACGGGACCGAAAATAAGGCAAAGCTCGGCGCAAACGCAATCCTCGCCGTCAGTATGGCTGTGGCAAAGGCTGCAGCAGCTGTCCAGGGTAAAAAGCGCTGGGAATACTTGCATGATGCATTTTTTGCAGATCGTACGGCCAACTTTCCTCGACTGATGGTAAATGTAGTCAATGGTGGTAAACATGCCGGATGGAACTTTGACATCCAGGAGTTTATGATCGTGCCAAAGTCGAACATCCCGACTGTATCTACGCGAATAGCTGCTGAGATCTTTCAACAGCTCGGTAAAAATCTAAAGAAAAAGAAGCTCTCGACGCTCGTAGGTGACGAAGGCGGCTACTCTCCTGCCCTCTCCAGCAATGAGGAAGTGTTGGGAGAGATCACACAAGCCGCGCAAGATGCAGGATATGTGAATACCAAAGATTTTGGCTTTGCGCTCGACTCCGCCGCGACTGAGTTTTTCAAAGAGGGTAAATATGTGATGCAAAAGACAGGTGAGATCTTGACCCCAGATCAGCTCACTGAGTTTTATGCGAAAATAGGGCAGAAATACAATATAGAGTCTTTTGAGGATCCCTTTGCCGAAGATGATTGGACTGCTTTCAAAAAGTTTACGGAGATGGCAGTGAAGTACCAGTTCCAGGTGGTAGGCGACGATCTCCTCGTCACGAACCCCAAAAGGATCAAAAAGGGCATCGACGAAAAAGCCGCAAATGCCGTGCTGGTCAAGGTAAATCAGATAGGATCACTCTCGGAGACTGTGGATGCCATCCGCATGGCACAAGACGCCGGATGGAAAATCGCTATATCGCATCGTTCTGGTGAGACAGAAGACAACTTTATCGCAGATCTTGCGTACGCGTGTGGTGCTGAGTTTATAAAGACAGGCTCGATGAGTAGGTCTGATAGGCTGAGTAAGTACAATCGGTTGCTCGAGATCGAGGCGGGGTACTAGCTGTACTTATTGAACCCTTCCCCGCAGTGTCCATCGATAGGTCATTCTCGCGTACGCGAGAATCCAATCTACAAGAATACATGCCTTTGGATCCCCTCGTTCGAGGGGATGACTGACAGGTGAGCCGGGAAGAGTTTAATATGTACTAGTAGCCCTCAATCAATAAGTCAAAATAGCTATGTCATCGTATATCCCCTATTTTTTCCTCCTAGCTGCACTTCTTCACCTGATTCGACTGTGCAAAAAACACGGGAAAAATATAAATGAGATGCCCAGTCCGATAATGCGGTTGTTTTGGTGGATGATCTTTCTGTTTTTTGGAATCGCGTATGGCTATATCGCATATCTGATAGGATCAGGCGTTGGCATGGTGGTGAATTGGTTTGGTGCCTAATGAATAACCATTGAGGGTATACTATTCTTGTTGGAAGTTGAAGAAAACTATGTATAAACTCGTCTTTGTCCGTCATGGCAAAACTTCGTGGGCCGATAAGTTCACGGGGTGGACGGATATAGATGTCACTCCCGAAGGGATTGAGCAGACGAAAAAGTTTGCACCTCGACTCAAAGAAGCGGGATTTACCTTTGATCTCGCCTATACATCGTATTTGAAACGTGCTATCCGTACACTCTGGACCGTACTTGACGTCACCGATCAGATGTATATCCCCGTCAAAACAACCTGGAGACTCAACGAGCGTCACTATGGTGCACTCCAGGGTCTGAATAAGGCAGAAACCGCGGCGAAATATGGCGAGGAACAGGTGCAGATCTGGCGCCGGAGCTATGATACCCCACCCCCCCTATTGACTGATGATGATCCTCGAAACCCCAAGCTTGATCCGCGTTATGCAAGTCTCTCGGCTGCAGAGATACCCCTTGGTGAAAGTCTCAAAGATACCGTCGCACGAGCGGTGCCCTATTGGACTGACGAAATCATGCCCAGCATCAAAGCGGGTAAAAAAGTCATTGTTTCAGCTAGTCACAACAGCATGCGTGCTATCTGTATGCATGTTGAGGGTATGACACAAGAGCAAGTCATGGGCTTCAATATCGCCTACAGCATCCCCCTCGTCTATGAGTTTGATGATCAGATGCAGTTTGTGAAAAAGTACTATCTCGCCTCAGATGCAGAGGTTGACACCGTCATTTCAGAGATTAAAAATCAGGGGAAAGCCAAGTAATCATTTGCTATAAATTTTTTTTAGTACCTCAATCCCCTTCCAAAACGTCCCTTCATCAAAGTTCTCGTTTGGCGCGTGAATGCAGTCATCGGGGAGTGTGAATCCGGTGAGAATCACCGGTTTACCAAACAAGTTTTGTAATATCCCCGCCACCGGGATCGATCCTCCTGACCTATTGTAGATGGTGGGATGTCCAAAAACGTTTTCGAGCGCTTGTGAGGTGTGTGTCGCCCACTCACTCTGGATATCGGTGATAAATGCAGGCTCGGCACTCAGCACCTTTAGATCCCATTTGATCCCTGTGGGTATGAGGTGGTCGAGAAATGATCGGAAGGACTGCTCCACCTTGGCTGGATCTTGACCCGGGACCAGCCGAAAAGAGATCTTAGCAGTGGCCTCACGAGGGATCACTGTCTTTGCTCCCGGGCCCACATAGCCGACCTCGATACCATGCACATCGCATGAGGGAAGGATTTTGGAGAGAAGCGTGCGTGGGATCCTAGATCCTTCGTCATGCTCAGGGTGACGGTGGTCACTGGGGGGCAGCGCAAACTGTCCTGATTCGTGACGCACAAGCTCATCTTCTTCTACTATTTTCAAAAGCTGTTCGTACTCGATCTCGTTGGGATAGATGATGTCATCATAAAACCCAGGGATGAGTACGTGGCCTGTCGCACTGTCTTTGATATCGCCTACGATTTCACAGATGAGATTTGCAGCATTATAAACTCGATTTCCATACACTCCAGAGTGGAGATCGCGGGTGCCTGTCGTGATAGAAAGCTCGGTATAGAGCAAGCCCCTGAGCCCCGTATAGATTTGTGGGGTATCAGCATCATGCATGCCGGTATCTGTGACATACCATACATCGACCGAAGAAAGATCTACCACAGTGACTTGAGCCAAATAGTCAGCGAGATGAGCACTCCCCACCTCTTCCTCACCCTCAAAGAGAAATACGATATTTGCACGAAGCTTTTTTTCATCGATAAGTGCTCTGATAGCGGTGAGATTTTGGATCACGTGACCCTTATTATCAGCGACACCACGGCCAACGAATTTGGCATTTTTGATGGTCAAGGTAAAAGGGTCAGCGTCCCACTCATCCACGGGATCTGCAGGCTGCACATCGTAGTGACCATAGATACCGATGGTTTCAGTGGCACCCGCGACAGGAATAAGTCCACAGATGAGTTGATGTGTCAGCCCGATGACCTGCACCTCAGCACCCAAGCCAGCGAGCTGCTTTTTCAAAAAATCTACGGCCTTTGCCATTTCGCTCGACCGAGCAGGATCAGAGGAAACGGATTGGATTTTGACAAAATCTGCGAGAGTTTGGATCGTGGTATCCATGGGTCAGGTCACATCTCAATATAATTATTAACACAACATGCATGAGAAATCTGACACAAAGGGCCGTATACCAAAATAGGTGGATAGATTATTTTGGTACGAGCCCTTAGTTGGGAAGTAATAGTTTGACCTTTTCCCCGACTGAGAGGTTGTCCTTGCCCGAGCTGCTAAACAGTCCAATAGCATCAGCGAATGACAGTTTCCCATCACGATTGAAGTCAAGAGGGATCATTTTGTCAAAGGTGATCTTGTTTGTACCAGTGAGGATCGTGAATACTTGCTGACGAGGGAGATAGTAGGGCTTTAGCAAAACAGCACGGTACTGCTTGCCCGGCACGATATTTTTGATACCTTCGATGTATCCTCCGCCCAGGACGATGCGCATATCCTTTTGGACGTACACTAATTTTTCATTTTCATCGTAGAGCTCAAACTGAAAATCATGAGCGGTACTCAAGCCCTTCACATAGAGGCTCGCTTGGATGGAAAGTGATGGCTGTTTGAAGATGTGTATCGCATGCGCTGCGGTCGCTACCACCTGTGCTGATCGTCTGCCCCACGCTAGACTGAGTGATCCATCAGACTCGTCAGATTTGCCGGTATAGATGGCTATGTTTCCCTTCCATGTTTGGAATGGTTTCAGATCTGGGATCTGGGACGAGTACAGTTGGAGGTCGAGTGGGTGGCCAGACGGTTGAACGAGACTAAACAAGTAGTCATCGGCAGTCCAGATCTGCTGACCTTCGTTTGTCAACGTCACGGGAAATTGGTAGACAGAATCCTCAACTAGAGTTTCTGGTATTTGGATAGACAGAGTGGCAGAGTCTATGATCGTCGGGGTGCCCGCGATTTTGGGCATGAGCTGGAGGGCGGTATATTGAGGATAGGGCTCTGCAGCATCACGAGAAAGAAATGAGAATTGCAAAAATGGCTCGCCTTGATAGTTCAGTACAAATGGTGTCACCGCTTTGACTCGCGTATCGGCGAGCCAGAGATCGCGAAATGCTGCGGTGTAATAGGAGGAGACTGTAGGTTGGCCGAGTTTATACACATCCCACCCTGTCTCGGTGATCATGACGGGGTACTCGCGCCCAAAAAATTCGCTATACCACCCTATCTCGTGCGTATATCCGCGGATCGAGTTGCGCGCCGTGTCATAGGGGCTCCCTCGAAATCCTGGATTGGGATAGGAGTGAGATGAGATGAGATCTATATAGTCACTACATTTTTTCTGCTTTTGAGAAAGGGCAGTGCAGAATGATTTCGATGACTCACTCAAGTACTGATAGGCATCATAGTAGTTTGGGGGTGCCTGAGGAGCAGCGAGGTCAAATCCTGCAAGCATAATCCGAAAATCTTCTGACTTTTGTTTGAGCTTGAATGCAAATTCAGCGGCAACTTTGCCGTACGCCACTGGGTCAGTCGCACCTCCCCACTCAGCAGCGTGATTGGGTTCGTTAAAAAGGATGATGTAGCGATCTTTGACAATCCAATTCAGTGTTGAGAGAAAGTTAACCCAGCCATCGACATCATCAATCTGTGGGATCCTCCAATGCTCCCCTTCTGCTTTTGTGGCGATACGTATAATGGGAATGAGTTTTTTTTCCCGCAGTTTTTCAAATATCCCTTGCCAGTAGCTCACATCACGGTTATTTTCTTGGATGACAAGGGTGACATAGCCATATGATCCCCCGGCACTGTTCACCAAATCTGCTGCTTTTTGAATATCCTCATCACTCGTCACTGCTAAGTGAATTCCAAACTTGTTATTTGCCTGTGCAGAGGTATGGGAGGGAAAAAGAAGCAAGGTCATCACCACAACAAAGATCATGATTATATACATAGTCCTCTCTCTTGCTCCATGATTGCCGTCATCCCCGCGTACGCGGGGATCCAATAGAAACACTCTAAAGTGATTTGTGCGCGTACTCAAAAGGTGATTCATACTATCTGTATGCATTTTACTTCAAGAACGTATAATGTGGTCATCTATGTCGGCACTAAAACAAATCAAGCTGCTCGCATTCCTCCTCCTGGTTTTGGCAGCGGGATATGGCTGCTACACGCTATACCAGTCGACTGTACCTGCGTCTCGTTTCAGCGAGAAGCCCACCCCCGATGCAGTACTCAAAAGCGTGAGATCCCTCGCACGCCTCGAGACGGTCACCTATACGGTAGAAAAAATCATTGACATATCCTCCACTGCCCCACAAGGTGCCATAAAAGACTTCCTCTTTGGGGACAAGCTCCTCCTGATCGCCACCGGTGATGTGGTCGCGGGCATCGATCTAGAGCGTATAAACCAAAGCGATATCGTGGTATCAGGTGATCAAGTCTCAGTCAGACTCCCTCCTGCTGAGATATTTAGCGTGGGGCTCAATGAGCCACAGACACGAGTGTACGATCGCAAAACTGGTATCTTGAGTACGCCCCAAACTGACCTCGAGTCCGAGGCACGCAAACGTGCTATCGTGCAGATCCGTGAATCAGCGTGTAACGGAGGAGTTTTGAAAAAGGCGACCGACCATGCAGTGACCCAGATCACGAGACTGATACCAAATATCTCCCTCACCGTCACTGAGCCAACCATCTGCAAGTGAAAACTCGAGGAGCATATTTTGCTATACTCATCCTCGATGGTTAAAGTGTTTACCTATGCCTTCAGAATACTGCGGATCATGTGGGATGCCGCAGGCTGGCTCGCAGTCCGAAATATTTTTTCAAAGGTCTACAAGAGTAGCCTCTTCCCTTTTTTGCAGGTATTTATACTCTCACAGGTCATCGACCATATCCAGCTCCATAAAACCACTCAGTTGGGCGAACTTGCTCCCTACATCATCGTATATATAGGTGCCGCTATCGTCTATGGGTTGGTGACGACCAGTATGCAGCAATTTGTACTGGATGCGCGCGTCGAATCACACCTGGAGAAGATGATCATCACGAAGCTAAACTCTCTCGACCCTCAGACATTTGAACAGGTTGCATTTCAGGAGCTACTCACACAAGTCGAGGGGTCAAAGGGGGCGCTCATGGCACAATCCGATCGAGTAATAGGATTTCTGGATGGCCTGATCAGGGCAGGTACTGCATCAGTTGTACTCCTCGGCTCAAATCCTCTCCTAGTACTGCTCATACTCGTCTCCAGCTACCCCACTTTTCACCTGGGCAATGTCTCTCGAGATAAGCTCTGGCCATTTCTTTCCACTCGATGGAGCTCAGTCCAGCGCATATCTCAGTATGTCAAAGGGCTTCTCTCTCAAGATGGCACTTCCAAAGAATCAGTGATATTTGGCACTGGCCCTGTGCTTTTGAAAAAGACTTCAGAGGCGCAAGGATCATTTTTTAGAGATTTTAGTAAAGAATATGATCCCTTTGTGGCCAAAGTCGCCGCTGCAAATCTCATAGAGATGGCAGCGAGCATCTACGCGCAGTACTTCCAGCTTCGATCACTCATGGATGGGGCAGTGGGTTTGGGCAAATTTACCCTCCAATTCCAGCAAACACTGCGCCTCTCTTCGGGGACACACATGCTATATGAGCAGTACTCGAGCATGCTCATGCGGATCAAGACTATAGAGCGGTTTTACGAGTTTATGGACTATCGCCCCACCATCACCTCCCCTCTGCGACCGGACGCCATACCCTCACTGCCCAACCCCGCCACCATCGAGTTTGTAAATGTGACTTTCCGGTATCCAGGCACAGACCGGGATATACTCAAAAACTTCAACGCCATCATACGGAGTGGAGAAAAGATTGCTCTCGTAGGTGAAAATGGAGCGGGAAAAACCACCCTTATCAAACTCATTTTGCGATTTTATGATGTAACCGAGGGCGAGGTGCGTATCAATGGTATACACATCGCAAAAATCAATCTAAGGCACTGGCATCACCTCGTAGGCGCGCTCTTTCAGGACTTTATAAAGTATCAGTTCACCCTAAAGGAAAATGTCCAGTTCGGAAATCTCAAGCTAAAAAATGATAAAAAGCTCATTCTGAGCGCGCTCGCCAAGTCTGGCGCAAAACCCTTTGTCTCAGTACTCCCTGAGGGGGTAGACCAGATGGTGGGAAAGATGTTTGCAAAGGGAGTCGATTTATCGGGAGGTCAGTGGCAAAAGCTCGCACTTGCGCGAGCCTTCTTTCGTGATGCTCCCCTACTCATACTCGATGAACCAACCAGCTCCATCGACGCAAAGGCTGAGTATGAGATCTTTGAAAACGTCCAAAAACTTCAAAAGGGTAAGACGGTGATCATCATATCTCATAGATTTTCGACAGTGAGAAATGCCGACCGTATCCTCGTCCTCCACCAGGGACGTATCATCGAGGAGGGTAGTCATGAACAGCTCATGACAAAGCGGGGACACTATGCCGAGCTCTTCGAAATCCAGGCGAAGGGGTATAAGTGATCGTGTGGTGATCCTCATCTACCTCTTCGCCTCGCTGGGGTAGGTACTCGTCGTTTTTCCCGCAATGCAACATGAAACATATCTATGACTTTCGATGGAGTACTCCTGTGGGACGAGAGGGTCCTACACTTTGGATCAAAAAATATAAATGTTAAGTATGAATCTCCCGGCTTCACCTGTGCAAGCTCCGCCCACAAGTCTCCCTGCCTCTGTCTCACGCTCATACCAGAGGGGAGCTCAGTCCGATTTCTATTTTGGAAATGTATCTCATCGTCTATGCCTTTTATAAATATTGAGATGTGCTCTGCTCCATTTGTGGGAAATAGGAGTATGTTCGCTCTATCCAGAATGATGCCACAGGTGTGACCTGCAGTCACAAATCCCTTATTGAGGATGTCAAGGCCTGGAAAGTTTCTCTTCTCTGTGTGCAGTGGATAGCCCGTCGCTCCAGGCCAATAGCTATGAGCTGGATAAAAGATCCTATGTATACCAGTTTCTTCGTCAGAGTACAAAACGGGGACTTTATGATAGGGCTTTTCTGCATCTGCATTAGTGTGATTCCATAATGCATCTACAGCGTCTGGCAAATCCCCGATATTTACAGCTATACCATGGTTCTCAAAAAGCGTTCCTTGCCCGCCATGCTCGATTTTACTCATTTGTATCCTTTCTTCATGCCCAGGACGCAGAGGGGATGAGGATAGAGATGACTTCGAGCTTGGTTGCTTTGACACTAGGAGTCCTTCTCCAAGATCTGTATTGAGCTTCCATTGCCAAGTGCTAGTTTTTTTTGGTGTTTTTGACTTTGTGACGGGTGGCTCAACTTTAGCTCGTGACCGACTATCTCTTCCCATATCAAATATGGTTATCTGGGACAGACTTTGAGGGAGTTCCTCCTGAGGGGGAGAGTGGTGTTTAATAGTAGGTTTGTTGGGAGGTGGAGTGGTAAAGGTCACATACATGGCCTCTTTCTCTCCCAAGCCTAAGACCCGTATTTTTTTTGGGAAAGCTGTATCCTCTGCATAAGTCGGCCGCACAAGTGTGCCGGCTGAACATGGATAAATAAGATGTGTTCTAATTAAGAGACCATTGAAGGGATTGTCAACTATAAGATAAGGATCAGGAGCATCAGGATCAACAAATGATACTCCTGAACCAGTTGTTACACGTACGATCGTTGGGTGCAGAGACTCTGGAGCTAGGGTAGGATGAAGTGTAGGTGCTTCTCGCTTCATATGATATAAATCATGTGATTCGTGCTCCAGCAAATACTGTTTGTGTCGGGATAGCGGGACTTGAACCCACGGTCTCTGGACCCCCAGCCCAGCGTTTTACCATCTAAACTATATCCCGATTCGATCTAAGTCTACCTGTACTCAGTCTATCAACTGCGTTTTACCATCCTCCGGGCGTAGTCCGCCCTACGGACGGAGCCTAAACTATATCCCGATTCGATCTAAATCTACCTATATTGAACTAGCTTCAGGAAATCATTTTGCATTTTACCTTTTGCATTTTGAATTCAAAAACATCCCGAATTTGCGAAAAATATAAGATATTATATACTGTCTCCCTCAGAATATGAGCACCGACAACCGTCGACCTACTCTTCTTTTTATATTTGCCCATCCTGACGATGATGCATTTGGCCCTTCTGGGTCGCTTGCAAAACTATCCCAGACTCACGATGTGTACTTCTTATGTGCTACCAAAGGTGAGGGTGGTGAAAATCACACTGATGATAAGGGCACACAGCTCACCATGCTTCGTTCTGCAGAGGTAATTGCATCTTGCAAAACAGTTGGGGCAAAAGGTGTACACTTTCTTGGATTCATTGATGGGAGCCTTTGTAACAGTCTATATCATCAGATCGCCGATGCGGTCCAAGTATATGTTGACAAGTACCAACCATCTATCCTCATGTCTTGGGAGCCACGTGGCATAACAGGACATATAGATCATATAGTGATGTCTATGGTGACACACTATGTCTATCACCGATCGCCATGCGTGAAAAAACTCATGCTTTTTTGCAAAAGTGAGAGTCAGACTCGTGATTTTATGAATGACTACTTTATTTACCGCCCCCCTGGCTATCCACGCGACGAGATCGACGAGGTGATTGAGGTGTCTGATGTCTGGGAGACAAAGATTTTAGCCATGCAGTGTCATAAGACGCAAATCGGGGATATGCAAAAGGTACTCAAGCGTCCCCCTGTCATGCTCATGGAAGAGTGCTTCTTGACAGAAGAAAAAGGTGAAAAAATAAAGTCATCTCGCCTCAGCCGCGCTTTGCATCAGAAGTGAAGTGCTACAATAGATCTACCTATGCAACTTGTATGGCTTGGATACATTTTTCTTCAGTTTGTACTGTCTACACTTGCAACCATTCCAAAGGAGTGGTGGACAGTGGGCTATACCTCTGAAGAATCTGCGTACTCGGTGGATTTGCCCCGCTGGCTCGGCTCCCATGGTAACTTTGATGGCCTTCATTATATGGCCATCTCCAAAGATGCGTATGAGATCTATCGACATGCTTTTTTCCCCCTCTACCCCTCACTCATGCATCTGGTGACCTTCGTGACTCCCGGGGGAAGATATTTTGCAGGACTTCTGATCTCGCTCCTATGTCTGGGGATACTTTTGCACATATGGAACAAGTTGTATCTCTTGCTTGATGGCAAAAAAGATCACTGTACGATCTCTCCTGCGATGTGGTTGTTACTCGCCAGCCCGTGCGCGTTCTTTTTTACTACGCTGTACACCGAAAGTTTGTTTCTAGCGCTCCTCGGAGGATATATATGGAGCTTGATACATAAAAGGTACCGACTTGCGATGTTACTCGGGTTTTTTTTGGGACTGACACGACTCGCGGGTGTGTTTACTGCTCTCATTCCGCTCGCTATTTTTGCCCATCAGTACCTGGTGAATGGGAGAAAAGTACTTTTGCAGAGCCTCAAATCAGCCGCTACTCCCATCCTCGGTCTCGGGTGCTATATGCTCTACCTCTGGTATACGACGGGAAACGCGCTCGAGTTTATCTCGGCTCAGCGAGGGTTTGGAAATAGCAGATCTACGAGTCTGGTACTCCTACCTCAGGTCCTCTATCGCTATACCAAAATACTCACGCGGAGCGCTCTCGATTTGGGTTACTTAGTCGCCCTGGTGGAGCTGTGTATATTTGTAAGTTTTGTGGGTGTGCTCGGGTACTATCTCTACCGCCTGGTTCCCACCAAGCAAAAATTACGTGAGCGTATAAAAACTATGGATCATGCAGAGGTCATCACGCTCGGCCTCGTACTTTTTTCCTTGCTCAACCTCATCCTACCCACTCTCACGGGGACATTGAGCTCCATGCCTCGATATGCGCTCGCTTCTGTGGCGGTCCCACTCCTTCTGAATAGGTATTTGGGCAAACACATGTGGAAGATCTACGTGGCGATAGGTGTGGTGCTTCAGGTGGTGTTTGCGCTGGCGTTCTACTCTGGCCACTTTGTGAGCTAAGGCCCCTTTGGCTGGTATAATAACGTCGCTAATATGTGCATGGGCCTGTAGTTCAGTTGGCTAGAACGCCTGGCTGGCAGTCAGGAGATCAGGGGTTCAAGTCCCCTCAGGTCCACTAAATTTCCTTGTTGTTAAAATCTGCCGAGCAAACTGCTATCATACCCTATGAGGACATTTACACCCAAAGGAGCGAGACTCCTCCCAAAAAACGCAGAGCGCGTTTTCAAGGGAATGATCTTTGATGCCTACCAATGGAAACAAGAGCTCTATGACGGAACATTTGCGACTTTTGAAATGTTGAAGCGACCGGATACGGTCAAAGTAATTCCTGTCAAAGACGGGAAACTGCTCGTTCAAGAGCAGGAGCAACCCACACTCGGCATTTTCTACGATTTTCCTGGTGGGCGCCACGATGTCGAGGTTGAGACAGAGCTGGAGGCTGTCCAGCGTGAGCTGCTTGAGGAAACCGGAATGCGTTTCAAAACGTGGAAATTGATTGCTGCAGTGCAGCCGCAGGTCAAGATCGACTGGCTCGTGTATACGTTCATAGCAACCGATTTTATAGACCAAACCGTACAAACACTTGATGCGGGAGAAAAAATCAAAAATGAGCTGAAAGATTTCGCAGAAGTGAAGGAGCTCATCAAGAATCCCGACTCTCGCTATCTCGCAAAAGACATTCTTGATAAAATAAGCTCACTCGATGAACTGTTATCAATGCCTGATTTACTTGTTAACGAATAAAACTATGAAAACAATCCTCGTAGACGCTGTGGATGCCTTTGTCGTAGAAGCCACCAATGGGTTTGAGATTTTTACTGAAATGCGCGACCTTTTGGACACTCTCCCGAACAAAAAAATCATTGTAACAGGTGCGAACGACGAGCAATACAAAAAATTTGGTTTGGATAAAATGCCTTACGAAGTGTTTACGCTCAAGCATGACCCTGAAAAGACCGATCCGAAATACTTCGAAACCTTGCTCACGCATTTCGGCTTAAAAGTAGACGATGTAGTCTATTTTGAGCACAACCCTGCAGCCGTTAAAAGTGCTGTCGTGGTTGGTATCACGTCGTATCACTATGACCACGAAAAGAAAGATCTAGCTGCACTCAAGACCTTTTTGACAGATAATCTATAGATCACCGCCTGACTATAGAAAAAATACTTGGTCTTGTTCCCTTTGGATCCTCGCGTTCGCGAGGATGACGGAAATTAGGAAGCAATTTTGAGAGAGTTGTATATATAGGTCCACAGATTTCTTCAATACCAAAACATCCTCTTGAGTCTGGTGGTGAGTGAAGGGTCATCGGCACGGCGTTGACGGACGATCTTGTCGCCGATTTTGCGCAGCTGGATGTGCGCCTTCCAGAGGATATAGCTCGCCAGCTCAGCAAGCCAACGAGTTCCTGTCAAGGGACTCGTCTTGAGGTCTTCGATGATCTGCTCGTCAGTCAGCAAGGGTACTTTTACATCATATACACTTGGGAAAGGAGCTGCCGAAGGCGCTGTCTTGAGTCCTGCAGCCGCAGCGTCTGCGGGGATCTTTGGGTCGATATTTTTGATCTTTATGCGCTTTTTTTCACCTGATTTTTCGGATTCTTTAGAGTCTTCGGCACTCGCCTCCTCTTCGGGCACATCCTCTACCTCACCTGCCTGCTCTGGTGCGAGCCTGATGGGTGCCGACTCTTTGCCATGTGACGTGACGCTTAGTGGCTGACTCACCACAGGCGGTACTTGATCATCGGGTGTGTATTGGAGAGTAGGACTCACTGCAACTTGATCGTCAGCGAGTGTATTCTCAGGAAGGAGGTGATCTATAGGAGTATGGGACATACAAAAAGTATATCAATTCGCATCTCGATAAGAAGGGCATCTCAACTTTGGTGACCCTGATGCTCCTTTGCGATAATATTTGCGGTGCAGTGCATGCAGATGTTGCAGGGGCCTACTGAGGCGGTTCTTTTACACATTACACACTCGTTTCTCTTGTCAAAGCTATAATCCACCGTCACATATTTTCTTAGTTGTGAAACCCAAATAGATGTTTTTTTGTTGGACTCTGAGCGAACGTTACCAAATGCGGCCCCGGCGAGCAACCCAAATGCACCATATACCGATCCCCCTGCTTGTGAAACTGCATTCTGTAGGTATGCTGAGGGACACTGGGTGCTTTCCACAAGCGGTTGACCAAATTGTCCAATTTGGTGAAAATAGGCCAGTGCGCTACGCTGTGCAAGGGTCATCGAGGTGGATAGATTCGCTGTTTGCCTCTGGATAAATGCCGTTTCTGATTGGTCGTATGCATCTAGAGTGGTGAAGTCGCCACTTCTCATGGTTTTTGCCAGTTGGACACCATACCCGAATAACTTGTTTTTGAGCATGTCTGCCTCAGATGTAAATTTGTTGAGGCTGGCCGAGTCAGTAAACTTAAGATCTTTGTATTCATAGAGCAGTTCTGCGTACCGATTCAAATCATCTACTCTACGCCTGTACAGCTCAGTTTTAAACTGCCGAGAGAGTTCTTGCTCTGCGGGAGAGATTTGAAATAGCTTTGCCCAATACGTATCGCCCTCTTGTTTTTTTAGATGGAATGGCTTTGTTAGCAGATCCTCTGTAGATAGACTATCGATAGATTGGATATCTGGTCCAACTCCTCCCTGAGATTCAAGGATTTTTTTGAGGTACTCCTTGCTTGCATCATTAAATCCATACTTTTCTGCATATGAGATGATTTTTTGGGTAATCTGTCGATTGCCACCAGCATCCACATAGCCAGGCTCAAAAAGGAATGCGAGACCGTAGCTCATCTGTTGCTCCCCAAAATTCAACTTTGCCGGTGAAAATACCAGGTGGGATCCTGTTGGGTCCGAGTGAATTGACTCGATTAGGTTGATAATGCTGTTTAGTTCACCGCGCAGTCTCAAGTCGGTAGGGTTTTGAGCTAGTGACTTCTCAGCAAGCTCACGAATATCCATGCCACCTATCACAACGCGTCCATCTTTGGTCATGTGCCCTGTGAGCTCAGTGATTCTACTGCGCGCGCCATGCTCGTCTACTGCGGTAAGCTCTTGGTCTATCGCATACGACCTGATTTGCTCTCTGCTTTGGAGCCGGTGTTGTTGGATTGCTCTAATATCTGCCCACGCAGGAAATACCTCTGAGGCCTTTTTTCCTGCTCCTTCTACAGATAAATGTTCCTCTCTGTGATGACTTGAATCAAATACAGTACCCCCAATTCCACTGTTTTGCCTCCCTATCTCATCTGCTATTTCTTTGGAGTCCCAGTTTATGGTGGGCTCGGTTTGAGCAGGTGTGCGAAGGGATTCAGCGACAAACATATCTGGGTGCCCTGCGACGGGGCGGGAGGCTTCACACTGTAGACCCGGCTTATTCCACCCAAACGGCGGACATCACGGTAGCGGCACTGCTGGGGAGTCTCACCCCATTCCTTCAGTGGAAAGCAATAAGTAATAACAAATCAACAATCTGCAATCTGCAATCTGCAATCTGCAATCTGCAATCTGCAATCTGCAATCTGCAAATAATATCAATACAAATTTGAATTCAAATTTGTATTGATTGCACATTGGGATTTTCTTACACATGTCAACTTACTAGTCATGCTCGTGAACACGAGCATCCAAAGGCATCAGAAAACTACTTGTCCCATTGGATCCACGCTTTCGCGCGGATGACACATAGACACAAATTTGAATTTAAATTTGCACTATTTGCACATTGGACACTGCAAATTGCACATTTCTTCTCAGGTTATTTTTTCAATCTGCGCGTACTTACGCGACAAAGTGAAAAAAAGATCTGATAATCGATTTAGGTATTTTATCATGAGAAGGTCGTTTTGGTTGGTTTTTGATTCTGCATACTTAGTCTTCTCGCGCACGTATCTGACGACGCGCCGCTCTGCAGACCTCACTATCGTGCGTGCGATATGCAGACGTGTCGTCGCCTCGCTGCCTTGGGGCAAGATGAAGCGCTTCAGAGGAGGCAAGGCTGCTGTTGTGGTATCAATTTGCTTTTCAAACTGGGTGATTTTTGCCTCGTATTTCTTCGTATCAAGGAGGGCTCCTGCCAAGTAGCCCATGATCTCATAAAGATCGTGCTGGATCTGACTGAGCATATCGCGAACTTTCTCATCCTCTACCTGCTCTCGCGCCCAGCCGACAAATGAAGTTGCCTCATCGAGAGCGCCATTTGCCTCAATAATCAACTCAGACTTTGGGATGCGTTTCCCTGTCAAGACACCCGTCTCTCCTAAGTCGCCCGTTTTTGTATATATTTTCATCTGTGAATATTGTTTAGGTAAACTTTTAGTCTTGCTCTCACTGGACCCTCGCGTTCGCGAGGATGACTCGAAGGTTTTGGAACATTCATGCATTTAATTTGTGTTGTTCTTTGTTATACGCTATAGATTATCAGCTATTCGCTCTCTTTTAACATGCGCTGTATCCACAGGTATAACATTTTTTACATCCTTCCTCATGTACGAGCGCTGCATCTCCACACTTGGGACACAGGTCAAAGGCTGCCTTCTTTTTTGGGAGGGTGAGGGTGGCTGTTGGCTTGCTAAATGCATTTGCCTCAGCGGCTTGGACAGCGGCGATAGCCGATGCGGCATCCGCTACCACTTTGGTGTCCGTCGCTGCTTGGTCTGTACCGTTTGCATGACCATTCCCGCTTGATACTTGATCAGACTTGTGCAAACTGTAATGCATTCCCAACACCTTGGCGATTGCATCAGGGAGTGATTTGACGGTGTTTTTGCCAAATCCCAGTGTTCTGCTACCCCCAATACCTTCAAGCTCTTCAATGATACGTCTAACTCTATCAGCTGGAGTAAGTTGTGTATTAAATCTGAGCGACATGCTGATGGTGCGTCCAAGCGCCTCTGCCATCGCATATACATCCGCTCCGGGCTTGCCAACGTTGATAAAAACCTCAAGCGGCTCTCCGAGTGCATTGGTATTCACCGTGATGTATGCCTTACCGACGGGGGTATCTATGCGGTAAGTTGATCCATTTGCAACCATCGGTCGGGGGGTACTATGCGGCATTACTGGCGCCACAGGTGTTGCAGGAGTGTTTGCCCCTTCTACTTTTGAGACCGAATTTGCACTGGTGTCACCGCGCTCGAGCACTGCTTCTCTCGATCCGTCGCGGAACATAGTGATTCCTTTGAGACCCTTTTTATATGACTGCATGTATAGTCGCTTTACATCTTCGACCGTAAATGAGTTTGGGGTATTTACTGTCTTTGAAATCGATGCGTCTACGTATTTTTGAATGGTTGCCTGCACATCCACATGCTCTTCAGGAGTGAGATCTGCAGAGGATACAAACCAGGCTGGACGCACGGTGACTTCTTCACCCTTTTCATTTTTGATGGTCAGCTCATCCTTGTGCGCGGTGTAGTACTTATCCCAGAGATGGTGACGAATGACGTGGGTACCGATGCGGTCACGGCGGGTGAACTCAAATTCAAACACAGGTTCTATGCCTGAGGTGGTGTTTGCAAGGAGGCTGGTAGAGCCTGTTGGCGCTTGCATCGTCAATATGGAGTTTCTGATGCCTTGTTTCTTGATCTTTGAGAGAATTTTTTCAGGGAGGTATTTTACATATTCTCCTGCGGGATACAGTTTTTTGTCAAACTTGCCAAATGCTCCCTTGGTCTTTGCAATATCTGCTGATGAGTCATATGCACAGTCTCTGATGACCTTCATGATTTTCTCAATCACCACGAGTGACTCGGGTGAGCCATAGCGCATGTGCATCTTGATCAGCGCATCTCCCAGACCCATGGTACCTATTCCGATTCGGCGTTCACCCTCGAGCTGAGTTTTTCGAATACCCTCAAAGATATAGGGATCCATGTCAACTACGTTGTCTTGGAATCGTACTGCAAGTCTGGAGATTTTTTCCAGCTCTTTATAGTCAAATACACCAGGGCCATGGACTCCATCGCCCTTTACGAGGGCTGAGAGGTTGATAGAGCCGAGGTTACACACTCCCCAGGGTGGAAGACCTTCTTCGCCGCATGGGTTTACACAGTTGATACGGTTCCAATAGTAGTTGTTGTGCAACTTATTGTATCGCTCCATAAATACGAGGCCAGGCTCAGCTGAGCGCCATGCGGCCTGACAAATCAAGTCCCACATCTCGCGCGCTTTGACTACTTTTTGCACGACGACCTTTTTTCCTCTCTTTTTCCACACTTCCATGTCTCCATCCCACAACAAGTCGTATTCTGGATCTTTGGTGTCGGGGAATACGAGTGCCCAGTCGCCATCGTTTTCGACCGCTTCCATAAATGTGTCTGAGACACATACGGAGAGATTTGCGCCAAGGATCTTTGAGAGATCTTGCTTCACGGTGATAAACTCATAGATATCTGGATGCCAGTCCCAGAGCATGAGCATGAGTGCGCCACGGCGCGTCCCACCCTGTTGGATGATGTCTCTCGTTGCAAGTGAGAAAAGCCCCGCCCAGTTGATGGGACCTGAGGAGGTGCCGTTTACTTTGAGCACTCTGTTGCCGCGTGGGCGAAGTGTAGAGAGGTTGATGCCTACTCCTCCTCCATGTGCCATGATCTCTACCATATTTTTCAGCGTGTCGATGATGCCGCCGCGTGAATCTTTTGGTGAGGGTATGACAAAACAGTTGTAGTAGGTCACATCATATCCAGTGCCAGCTCCCGCGAGGATACGTCCGCCCGGCACATATTTGAAATCAGTCATGATGTCAAAAAATTCGGCTTGGTACTTTTTTCGGAGCGCGGGAGTCTTCTCTTTTGCAGCAACTGCCTTTGCAATGCGTGCCCATGCCTCAGGCATGGTCTTTTCAACGAGCTCACCTTGTTTACCTTTCATTGCATATCGATCAAGAAAGACTTTTTCTGAGACGCCGGTGAGTTTCATAGGTGATATAGGGAAATGAAGTTATAAATAATGATGGGGAACGAGATTATAATCTTTTAATTTCTTTTTCCAACTGCTCAATGTCTTCGAATCGTTTGAATACGCTTGCAAATCTGATATAGGCAACCTTGTCGATCTCTTTGAGCTGTGCTGCCACGAGCTCTCCTATCTTGAGCGATGACACTTCGTTTGATCCTGTCGAGCCAATTTTAGTGGTGACATAGCTCACGATGGTATCAATCTCTTCAAAGGTCACCCGTGTTTTCCCTACTGCTTTTACTATCCCACTTTTGAGTTTCGCTGCATCGTATTGCTCTCGTCTCCCATCTCTCTTGATCACCAGGATGGGAACCTCTTCAATACGCTCATACGTGGTAAAGCGCTTTTCACACTTCGCACACGAGCGCCTGCGCCTGACCGTCGATCCATCCTCGCTGATACGAGTCTCAATGACATCGGTGTCTGGACATTTACAAAAAATACATTTCATTTTGTCTAGTGTATGGATGTCATCGTAGACACTAGCGATGGGGTTTGCAACAGTATCTTTATATATCAATATATATCACTCTTCAGTTTTGGTGGGGGCCTGTATGGCTTGTAGCATTTGAAAGGCCGTGTCTACAGAAGGTATACACATCTGTGGTTTTAGCATGTTGCTGCAGGCAAGAGAACTTGGAAAGAATCTCTGGACTCTGTTTTACTAAAAAAAATATAGGTTATATGAAAATGCAAAAAGTGATGTTTTGCTTGGTAAAAAGCCTTAAACAAAAAAACGTGGGAGAGAGGTGTCTCAGAGAGATCAAAGAGCATTCAAATCCTTGCGGATGGAGGTAAGTTTTTCGAGCGAAGAAAGTACTGATTCCTGCTCACCTTTAGGTAGGGTGGTGAGGAGACTCCTCAACACCTCAGCATGTTTGATATTGCTTTGTACCAAGTTAAATCGTATATCCTTCATGTCATTTTTTGCTGCCTCTTCATCTTCAGATATGGACTGCGGTTTCATCTCTGCAAGTATTTTGGAGGCATCTTGGTCTTGGTCTATCGCATCCTCCACAGCCTGTATGGCTGCGGATGGTTTGTTTTGTGAGGCGAGGGTTTGTGCATACACTATATGAAGATCTGCCTGGCGTAGCTTGAGTTTGATTTTTTGCACCGGATCACGGGTCAACACATTCTCGATACTATCTCGAATCTGCTTGATGATAAAAAGTGGGTGGGTGGGGATTACTTGACCTGCTTCGGGGAGTGTATAAATTACTTTTTCATCTTGGACGAGCTCAGCCGCAGTGGTTGAAGTGCTGTTTCCTGCACGAGAAATGCCTGGCAAAATGAGGAGCGAAAATGCTACGGTCAGAATCCAAACTTTGAGGCTCTGCATATATGGTGATATTATACCAAATTTGCACCAATATATCAAAAAAATCCGTCCCACCGAAGTGAGACGGATCACAAAACAAAAGGGGACTTACTTTACCATTCTCTTGAGTGATTTACCAGCTGTAAATCCTGGAGTCTTGGTAGCAGGGATTTTGATCTCTGCTCCTGTTTGAGGGTTGCGTCCTTTACGTGCTGCACGCTTGCGTACTAAGAAAGTACCAAATCCTGTTACGACAACTTTTTCGTTGCGCTTCAGTGCTGTTGCGATCGTATCAAATACGATTTGAACTGCTTCTTTGGCTGCCTTAGCAGTAAGTCCTGCTTTTTTTGCGACGTGGGCTTGCAAATCGTTCTTTACCATGTGATGTTCACCTCCTTTTCCTATATGTTGGAAAGTTCTAATGCCTTCGATACGTGCGCATGATAGTACTCGCACCGCGTCCTGTCAAGCCTTCTATAAATCGTCTTTATATAACAATCCGTATCAAAAAAAAATATCTGGTGGTTGTTGCAGTAGGATTATCATGTATAAAAAAATATTTCTTATACATTTGTGCAAAAAAAATCCGAGCAATGTGGTGCAACATTGCTCGGAAATAATTACGTTATTAGATTCGTGTCGTCGCACTGGTGCGCGTTTCGCGGATGATAGTGACGGTGATCTGTCCGGGGAATACTTCAAATTGCTTCTCAAGGTCAGCACGGATCTCTTGGGCCATGATGGTAGCCTCAGCATCGGTCACCTCATCAGGTTTGACGATGACACGGAGCTCGCGGCCAGCCTGGAGTGCGTATGCTTCACGAATACCTTTTTTATCCTTTGCGGCTTTTTCGATGGTTTCCATACGCTGTGCGTACTGCTGGACATCCTCGTGTCTCGCACCTGGTCGTCCTCCTGACACTGCGTCAGAGATGTATACGATGACCGCCTCAATAGATTTGAATGGCACATCTTCATGGTGAGATGCGACTGTGTCGATGACTGCTTGTGGGAATCGATATTTGGTCAATAGTTCAACGCCGAGATCTATATGATTTCCTTCCTTATCAGCAATGACCTTGCCGATGTCGTGGAATAGACAGCCAAGTCTCACGGTGTTTACATCACACTTGAGCTCTTGGGCGAGTGCGATGCCGATCTTTGTCTCCTCCATCGTATGAAGGATCATGTTTTGTCCATAGGAGAATCGGTATTTGAATCTACCAAGTAGTTTCATCAGATCGATGGGCAGATTAAATACTCCACACTTGTGACACAGCTCCTCGCCAGCTTTTGTCATCTCTTTTTCTATCTCACTGCGCGTCTTGTGTACGATCTCTTCGATACGAGCAGGTTGAATGCGGCCATCTTGGATCAATCGTTCAAGGGAAATCCGCGCGATCTCGCGTCGGACAGAATCAAAACTAGAGAGCTTCATCACTCCCTCCTCGTCGAGATTTACGTCCACGCCGGTGGCGAGCTCAAAAGCGCGGATGTTGCGTCCGTCTTTGCCGATAATGCGCCCCTTGTAGTCCTCACTAGGGAGGTGAACTACTGAGAGTGTGTACTCAGTGACGTAGTCAACAGCTCCAAATCGCATAGAGTCGACGAGAATTTGCTTTGCTTTTTCTTGTGCCTTCTCCTTGAACTCGGTTTCAAATGTGGTGTAGCGCTTTGCGACATCCTCGCTCATGCGATCTTCAACACCTTTTATGATCATTTCACGAGCCTGTTCTTTTGAAAGCGCAGCAATGTGCTCGAGCTTTGTGAGTAATGACTCCTTTGTCTCATCAAGCTCTTTTTTTGTGGTAACGAGTGTGGCTTTTTCGGCAACAACGAGCTTCTTTTCTGTTTCAGTAAGTTGACGCTCTTTGGCGATCTCGGCCTTTTCCTGTCCAAACTGGGAGCGCGCCTTATTTAGCTCCTTTTCAGCATTGAGTGCATCGGCGGTGATTCGACGACTGTCTTGCTCTGCGGCTTGTCTGACTTTGACCGCATCTTCTTGGGCTTTGAGTACGATCTCGCGAGCTTTCTGTCGCGCTTCATCGGTGATTTTGGTAAGTGCTTCTTGAGGGAGAAAAAGCTTCTGTAAAAATTGGAACATAGGTGGACGGTGACTCACGGAGTATACGAGCGTAGCTGACCACATCAAACACGACAGCCTCAAAAATCAATGCAGGTGAGGTAGGAACAAGGCTGTTTTTGGGTGTTTTTTGAACATATCTAACGTGATGTGCCAACTAAAGTGCTCTAAATCTGTCACCTTCGGAGCGAAAACGCCCGATATACTATGTGAAAATAGTAATCGTTGGTTTATTGTACCAAGCAAGACCCTATTTGCAATGACACATCCTATGCGCACACAACAAATGAAGGTGGTCGCCCACTCACAAATTGCACCTGGGATACGCGAAATCCGCCTGGATTGTGAGGAGAATTTTGTATTTCAGGCTGGTCAGTATGTACTCGTGCATATCGGCGGCACGGTTGACCCTACACTCAAAAAACCCTACCCTCGCGCCTATTCTATTGCCTCATTTGAGGGTGAAATCACCTCAGATGGATCTGTATCCGCGAATCAAATCACGCTCATATATAAAGATACGGGCGGAGTGGCTACTAGCTATCTTTCTCATTGTGTGGTGGGTGACATGGTGACTATACAGGGTCCCGCGGGATACTACACCACTACACGACACAGTGATCAAAACCACGTGCCCCTCGTGTTTTGCGCTACAGGCACCGGCATCGCACCTATCCACTGCATCCTCAAGTCACTCTCTATTTTAAATTCTCCATTTCCCATTGTTAATTCTCAATTATCAACTATCAATTATCAATTTCAGCTCCCTCCCACCATACATCTCTTTTGGGGCCTGAGAACACTATCAGATTTGTATCTGGTCTCCTCGTTTGGGGAAATTGTTGAAAGTTTATTGCAAAAAGGAGTGCGCGTGGAGTGCTCGCTGTGTGTGTCTCAAGAAAAGGTAGCGGCGGGTACAACTTATGAACAATGGAATGTGTTTGGGTCGCGGGTACAACCTGTCCTAATTGAAAAAATCGGCACTAGTGCCAATACGTTGTTTAGTTTGTGTGGATCTGGAGAAATGGTCACACAAACTCGCCAACTGCTCCTCGCAAATGGGGTGAATCCAAAACAGATCTTGTTTGAGCGATATTCATAGTCATCTAGTAGATGCATCAAAATCCCTTTTTGTCTGTCATCCCGGGCTTGACCCGGGATCCATGGCATGGGTTGCCTCTACACCCCCATCCTGTCCCGTCTTGGTGGAACAGGATCACCCCCTCGTTGCTGAACGCGGCTCCGCCCGTAGGGTTACGCCCGGAGGGAGGAGTAATAACGGAGCCGAATTGAGGGAATTCCTTATTACTGGTTCAAATGAAAACGCTTTCTCGTGCTGGCGGTGTGGAATGAAGATTGCGCCAATCTCAAAATCTCGTTACAAAGAACTCCGCAGGGATTTGTGGGTATGGTTGATACACCTGGACAGTTTTTTGCGATCCGCTTGTGGTGCGTGCAGTAGCAGAAACCAGAATACTTTGAGTTGGTATTGCTTGGTTCACCCCGATCTTGGTCGCTCCAAAAAGTGAACGGACAATGAGCATTTTTGTGTTTGGTGGAACCGTATATTTTGTAGATTTTGTAAAGTTGGTTTTGTTTATTTCTTGTGTGACAGACTTCACTTCTAGCCCCGTTAATTCTGTGTTTGCTACCTCATTCTTGCTGTTGGTACAAGGTTTTTTTGTTACTGTTCTTTTGAGGGTGGTTGGTGAGCCGGCGACAACTGCAGTGAGTTCCAAAACCGGGCAGGTTCCCTCAGAATCAAAATAGACTGTAAGATCTCCTGTAAAATACTTTGTGCCAAACTTGTTTGTCTTGAGATCATAATCGGTCATATATATGCTGTACTGGCCATCTTTGGGCACCACATCTGTGGTAGAAAATGAATCTATAGACTGTTCTACAGAAGTCGTTGTGTTTTTACTAAGATTCTTAATGTCTGCTCCCGCAGACACTCCACTTAGTGCCTGGGCGAGGATGCCCTCTGCGGCCTGAAATGCGGTCTTGCTGTCTTGGGCGTTCGCAGTTACTCGTGTTTGACTCTGTCCACGAAAAGCTATGGACGCTCCAATGGTCGCCAGTGTGGCCATCAACATAACTACCAGGAGAAGGGTTTGTCCAGATTGGAAGGATGACTTTTGTGATATCACAAGATTAGTGTACTGGTTTGTAATCTGTTTGTGAAGGGGTTCATATCATTTGTCGGCATACTCATGTGAGCGCGCAAGAAGTGTCGAGGGATCCATGTCGATTTTGGTACACACACCATCTATGCCATATCTGCGCATTTCATAATCTTTGAGCTGTTCGGTGGCTCCATCAATGAGCATGATTAGTTTTTTGGTCTTACCTCGGAGAGCAAGATTTTTTATAGAGTTTAGGGTGCTCCAGAAATCATTTTTGGTTATGAGTAGGTCTAGGTACATGATCTGGAAAGGCTTTTCAATATCCATGGCGCGAAGTGTATCCTCGCCCGTCTTGGTGGCTACCACCTCAAATCCATCGTTCTCGAGTATGGTCTGAAATGTCTCCCGTAGATTTTGGTCGTGTATCGCCACGAGGATGCTCATGCCATTTTGGTAGTTCATAGCACTGCAGTATAGTACAGAAAGAGTGAGTATTGAAAATGGTTGCGCACCTCCATTTTAATAGATGGGCCACTCCCACGTGTGAATTTAGATCCTGGATTGTACTCGTCGATAAATTCACTGACTAATCCTATCCAGTCATTCTGATTCGCCGACTTAGCAGACTTGTCTGCAGAGGCGAAGAAGAATCTCATGCATCTGGGATCTTTCGACTCCGCTTGCGCTTCGCTCAAGATGACACGTAGGGGAGATACACACAGTATCAGGCACCGCCCTGCCCAGAGGGATGACTCGCTGTTGCTCGTCATTTCTTCATTTTCTCCCGCACCTCTTTGACGATTTGCTGTCTGAGTTTATCATCTGTCACCAATATCTCACGAAGTGTCTCTTTGCCCTGCGCAAGTGTTTTGTCGGCGAGCTTTATAAATGCTCCCGCTTTTGTCAATACACCAAGTGCTACCGCAGTATCAATAAGAGCCTCAAGACGATCTATGCCACTGCTATTGATGGTAAACTCAGCCTCTTTGAAGGGTGGTGACACTTTGTTTTTGACGACCTTTACTCTGACACGAGAGCCAATGACTGCATTATCTTTTTTGATGGTCTCGATCTTGCGCACATCCATGCGCACAGATGCATAAAACTTCATAGCAAGACCTCCGGGGGTTGTCTCTGGATTACCAAACATGATGCCTATTTTGAGACGGAGTTGGTTGGTGAAAAGTATGGTGCATTTTGATTTACTCACGATCGCCGTCAACTTACGGAGCGCTTGTGACATAAGGCGCGCTTGCATGCCCATGACAGAGTCTCCCATCTCTCCCTCTATCTCGGCCTTTGGTGTCAACGCAGCGACAGAGTCAACCACAATGAGGTCAATACCTCCAGATCTGACCAGTGTCTCAACTATCTCGAGTGCTTGTTCGCCGGTGTCGGGTTGTGAGACGAGGAGATCTTCGAGCTTCACGCCAAGGGTGCCTGCCCAGGTGGGGTCAAGTGCGTGCTCAGCATCGATAAAGGCGGCTACTCCGCCACTTTTTTGCAGTTCAGCGATTATGGAAAGACATACAGTAGTTTTACCTGATGCTTCAGGACCATAAATCTCCACTATGCGTCCCTTGGGTATGCCCCCCACCCCGAGCGCGGCATCAAGCGGCATGATTCCGGTGGATATGACCTCCATCACCTCAGCAGGCGCATCGCCCAAGCGCATGATGGAGCCTTTGCCAAACTGTTTTTGAATTGCCTCAAGTGCAGAGGTAACCGCTTGTTGACGAGGATCTTTTGGGGGGGTAGTCATGGGAAGAAAATGAATAATGAATAATGAATAATGAATAATTAAAGATTAAGAGGGGATACCTGAATAACTGACAAAAGACAATTATTCATTGTTCATTCTTAATTATTAATTAAATTTATCTGCAGAGCAGTATGCAAAAAATAGGTCCCTAAAAGCAAGAGGTCAAAGTGGTACACCAAAAAAATCACGTTTTCACAGGAGGTATATGATGGAGATTGTCATGATAGCCCAAACGATCATGGTGCCCGCAAGTGGGATATCGGTCACGATAAGTTTTTCTGGTCTCTCTCCTTGGACACGGGTGTAAAAGAGTTGTCCATAGCGAGCTATCGCATACACAACCACTGGTATGGTGGCGGTCATGAGCTTGCGGTTTTCAATACCTGGGATAATGGATGCTATAAAGGAGTTCGCCGCTGTACTGACTTGGGGGGTTTGCTCGATATAACTATACAGACAGTAGGCAATAATGGTTGCTGTTGCAAAGGTGTAGGTCAAAAAGTCGAGAAAGTGCTTGTTATATTTGGCAAGTGTGTCTCGCGCCTCAGCTCCCATGACCGCGAGTTCGGCATTGCGTTTGATCGAAGCGATAAAAAGTGAAAGGAAAAATATCGTAAGTCGGAGCCACACAGGGATGTGAAATCCAGTCACTACTTCTCCTGCATAGGCGCGAACCATAAATGAGAAAGATATGGCAAAGATATCTATCACTGCATATGATTTTAGAATCGTGGAGTAGGCGACGTTTAAACAAATAAACAAAAGACACAACAGAAAGAATGCAGGGGAAAAATACACTGCGGTCGTAAGCGCTCCGATAAATAACGCAATCGCTATGATAAAAGCAGCCCTCACTGATACCTCACCTGAGGCAATGGGGCGGGCTTTTTTGACTGGGTGTCTGCGATCTGAGGGAGCATCAAGTATGTCGTTTATGATGTATAGCCCAGAGGAGAGAAAGCAAAACACAATACAGGCGGTGAGAGTAGCAAGAAATGGCTCGATTTCAAATAACTTACCAGAGAAGATGATAGAAACAAAGATGACCGCATTTTTCATCCACTGATTTGTCCGCAGAAGTCTTGCGATGACATTGAATGTGTACATGTCTGTTGGTTGCATTATACAGGTCGTTTCGCTACTATGACTACATATGTCACACCTTGAGTTTTCTGCCTCAAAAAACACTCTAAATGGTCAGCGCGCGTCTGCTCAGTATCTAGCTCAACTCCAAAGTCTGGCCCATCAACAGGCATACTCCGATCCAGCCTGCTCTATCAGTCTCCCCCACGATTCAACCCACCTCCATAATGCAAGGGTTCTGTGTGATTCGATTGTTGGTGAAGCAAAACTAAAGTACGTAGTAGTTGTGGGGATCGGAGGCTCAAACTTAGGTACTCAAGCTGTGTATGATGCGCTTCGTGGTCTCGCTGACTCCTACCCCACCTCTGATGATGCTCCTCGCTTGATTTGTTTGGACACTGTACACAGCGCTACACTCACCCATGTGAGACAACACCTACTCTCTCATACCTCCAGACCTGAAGAGGTGGTGATTTGTGTCATCAGTAAATCTGGAAACACGACAGAAACCATCGCAAATGCAAATATTCTCATCACAGGACTCGAGCAACAGTATCCCTCGATATCCAGCAGAGTGGTCGCCATAACCGATCCAAATAGTCCACTTGAAAAGATTGCGATTGAAAAAGGATTTCGAGTGTTGCATATGCCTCCGTTGGTGGGGGGGAGGTACAGTGTGTTTTCTGCTGTTGGCATCTTTCCCTTGATGTGTTTGGGGATTGACGTCAATGCTCTTTTGGCAGGTGCGCAGTATGCGATTGAGGATATGAAAAATGCTGATACTTCCATCTCAGTCGGTTGTGCCAATGATTTGTTGGGTGCGCTCAGTGGTGGGCTCGTCATCCATGATCTATTCCTCTTTGATCCACGGCTTGAAACTATGGGCAAATGGTACAGACAACTCTGCGCAGAGAGTTTGGGCAAGGATGGTAAGGGTATCCTCCCCACCGTGTCTATTGGATCCACAGATCTGCACTCGGTAGCCCAGCTCTATTTGGGAGGTCTCAACAATAGATTTACCTCATTTGTATGGGCAGATCAAGAACAAGATGAGGCGCTGGCGATACAACCTGGTATCGATCTGGTTACCAATATCGGAGGAAAAAAGATCGCTGATATTTATCATGCAATCTTCTCGGGAACTGTCGAGGCATATAAAAAAACAGAGAGGTTGTACAATACATTTCACTTTGATGCACTCAATGAGTGGCACCTCGGTGCCTGGATGCAATCTCAGATGATCTGCACTATGTTGGTTGGTCACGCAATGGGCATCAACCCTTTTGACCAACCTCAGGTAGAGATATATAAAAAGGCAACGCGTACAGTTCTCCAACAATCATGAACCCCTCACCACTCTCTATCGTCACATACAATGTGCAGTTTAATAAGGCGCTTGAGGATGTGGTGGAGATTGTGAAGCGACACTCACCAGATGTGGTTTGTCTCCAAGAGATCAATTTGGGGAAGCGAAATTTGTACGAACCACTCCTCCCAGGATATGCACTGGCTGCTACGTCAAACTCGTTTTATCGTATGGGCAAGACATTTGGACTCGCCACCTTTTACAAAACTAGCTCTCTCTATCAACGTGGTTCAAAAAGTGTTTTTTTGCCCCGGACATTTTATGAGATCCTCATTTCGATCCTCACTTGGAGAGGGCCTCGTACCGCACTGCGCACTGATTTCACCATAAAGGGAAGCGGAAAAAATCTCTCGATATACAACCTCCATCTCACAGCCTTGGTCGCGACAAACAAAGCCCGCAACAAGCAGCTTCAAGAAACTCTTGAGGATCTTGAGCTCTATACCAAAGAGTCTGCGGTGGTGTTGGGTGATTTTAACTATCCATTTCGTAAGCGCGGACTTGAGAAGATCATTCATTATCACGGACTCTTTGAGGCGACGGCAAGTGTGTTCTTTACATGGAAAATGAATATCTTGCGTTGGAAACTACGATGGAAATTTGACTATGTACTTTATAAAGATCTTGAGCTAGTTGACTCTGTTAGACTCGATGATTTTAGGCGTTCTGACCACTTCCCTGTACTCACCACCTTCATGTCGTAGCTTGTGAGAGTGCTGCTACCTTGTTTCCGAGAGCTACTGCATAGTTTGTCCCCCGATCATAGGGATACGTCATGTCCAGGTTTGCTACAAAAAAGTTTTTTGATGAAGTTTTAAATGTGGGGATTGATGATACAAACTCCTTATCAAAGATGGGCTGAGCAAAGTGTGCTTTGAAAGAAAACGTGTTTGTGATGACAAAGTCTGTCTGAGCAATTTCTTTGAGATGTGGAGTATATAGGTCCATCAGCTCCGCAGTGCTCATGCTCAATAGTTTGTCTGTGGGCTCCAAGTAGTTTCCGATATACAACAGGTGCTTGCCCCCATAGTGCACACTGTCTATGTAGTTTGTGTGTTGAATCACCACGAGCCCGGGGATCTCGGGCACACACAATGATAGCCAGTAGGTGTCTTTGAGAATGGGTTTATTTGTCTCAAGGATGAGGGTCATAGCCGAGAGGTGCTTGAGGCCTGAAAACCGGTCCTTCTCTTGTTGGTTAAAGAGTGTTCCACAGACCTTACCCATGGTGGGGGTGGGAAGTGTTGAGATAAGTTTGGTTGCGTGGATTGGCGTATCAGATTTGTCATATATGATCTCATATCCCTCACCCACCTTTGTGGCACTGGTAATGGTAACTCCGGATAGAAGGGTGACTTGTGAGTTTGTTAGGGATCGAACCAGCGTGTCTATGAGCGATTGAAACCCCCCTTGCGGATAGCCTAGGGATTTGCTCCGTTTGTTGATGCGCGTCCATATAAACGAGGCGAGAATATTTTCCGCATATTTACCGTATTTTTTCCTCATTAGCTCTCCAAACAGGGTTTCGTATGCCTTCTCCCCTACTGTTTTTCGCATAAAATCAGCGAGGGTGAGCTTCTCATAAATAGTGGAGATAAAGGGCGATATTTTGAGGACCGCAAAAAGTATTCCCACCCTAAGCCTGTCAAACATATTCAACAGGGGAAATCTGAGTAAGTCGAGTGGGGTATCAAGCGCAAGTGATTTGAGCTTTCCACCCACCCTATACAAGCTGGCCGTGATGGGCGCGCGAAACTCCATGGGGTGATTGAGTTCGCGTGCGAGGTCTAGGATATCTGTGTCACTCTTAAACAAGTGATGATATGCATACTCGAGGGACCAGTCCCACCCTGGAGCTTTGAATCCACGGGCAAGTCCTCCCAGCGTCTGCTCCTTTTCGAGCAGGATCACTGATTTGCCCTGCTGTGCAAGTCTATATGCAGCAACCAGGCCAGTGATTCCTCCACCGAGAACTGCCACGTCATAGGACTTTGGTGGTTGGGTCATAGGTATTGATTAGGTGGTGGGTGAGTTTTTGTGCTCGAGTCGGTAGGCAAGAAGCGCGTAGATACACACATAGGTGGGTACAGCGAGCAATACTCCGAGTGGGCCAGCCAATCTCAAACCTATAAAAATACTGAGCATGGTGACGATGGGACTGATGCCTACTGCACGCTTCATGATATATGGTACAAGGAGATTGTTTTCGAGTTGTTGCACGACAAATCCCCACGCAAGTGCCGCAAATCCTACGATGGGCGAGATGCTAAATCCGATGAGTACCGCAGGGATCGCGGCTATAGTAGGTCCAAAGGTGGGTATGGCTTCCAAGAGCCCCGCGAGGACTGCAAGGGGGAGCGCATAACGAAGGCCAATCACGAGAAAACCTATATAGGATAATGAGCCGACTGCGAGCATGAGAACCAACTCGCCCCAGAACCACGAGCTCAGTCCCTCTTCGAGGCGAACCATAAATCTGCGGAAGTGATTTTGTGTGTGTGCCGAAACATATCCATCAATGAGTGGGCTCGAGATCTTGTCTTGGGCGAGGAGATAAAATCCAAATACAAGGGTAGTGATGACGAGCATGGTATTGCTAAAGATGCTTCCAACTATGAATACTAGATCTTTGGTGAAGTTGGGTATGTACTGGGTGATTTCTTCGAGGCGTATAAGTTTGAGAATGTTGGGAGGGAGGCTGGAAAGCGTTTCGGGAAGTTTTTGGATGAATATCATCGTCTCGGTGATGATAGGGGGCACGATGGTGCCCAACACCACGCTCAAAAATGTGATAAATCCTACATATACCACCGCAGCTGAGATGTGTCGTTTTATGCGCTTTTTGTGGTGCAGGTAGTTCACTGCGGGACGGAGTGCAGACATGAGGATAAATCCAATAAGGAGTGCAAACAGCACATCTCTATTCTCCCATACTACGTACCCAATGAGAGGTATGAGGAAAAACTTCACAATAGTTCTGGTGGATATGTTGTGGGAAATCATAAGTATGAAACCAATTGATGATGGCTTAGTTAGTATACCATCGCGTGGCTTTGGTGGTGGCGGTTTATGCTCTTTTGGTGCGCAATTGAGTTGACAGCAAGGCAAAAACGGTCTAGGATAGAGCCACATTATATGGAAGAATCTGTGGATCAAATTTTACTTTCGTGGAAGGCACCCCTCCGCCCGTTTAAAAAGCAGTCGGCTGGTTTGTTGAGGTTCTTTTTGGCTGTTGCACTGCTCCTTTCTCTCATACTCTTTTTTGTAGGTGACATGGTCACGCTTTTGCCTATGTGGGCGCTCCTTTTCCTCTTTTATGTATTTGCGATCACCCCTCCTCCCCTGACTGAGACTCACGTCACTCGTTTTGGAATCGAAAGTGCGGGGATCCTCATGCGATGGGACATCCTTTCGCACTACTACTTTGTGAAGCGGTTCGGCTATACCGTCCTGGTGACGGTGACACATGGACCGTACTTTGCTCACAGCTATTTTGTGGTACCTGACGAAACGACAAAAAGGCAGCTTATGGAGATTTTGAATAAGCACCTCATGTATATGAACCAGCCGCCACGAACGTTTACCGACAGGTTGATTGATCTGTTTTCAAAACTCGTCCCTGAAGATGAGGTAATGGTCACGCAGCCTGTGTGATGGACTTGCCAAACACAGCTCCCGTCATCTCTGTCGCTCCCAGAAGTCTTCCCCAGGTACGCACACCTTCATCCTCTGTCACCAGTGTGGCGCCCTGCTCGACTGCGAGTAGGATCAACTGGAGATCAGCGAGACTATCTAAATATCCGGTGCGAGTGGCATTGCGATAGCGTGCACGCATGGCTTCCTTTGGTTGTTGGAGGGATTTTTGCCACTCCATCCGTGACTGGGGTGGTTGACCCATAGATGACTGGGTAGTTTTCTCCAGAATCTCCTCGGCCACATGAAGTCCATCGAGCGAGCGTCGTCTCCCCTCAGATATATATTGGGCAAATACCGAGGCGGGGATGGTCATGCGGGATAGTTGCGGAGATTGTACGGTAATACGCGCGAGGAACTGTTGGGCTCGCGCAAAGTCCTTTTTTTCAAACATGGTGAGGAGCTCCTCCGCTATCTCGGGAGGCATACAAAACTCTGCTCCCTTGCGTTGTATGGCTCCCTCCAATGCATCCATAACCTCAAATGGTCCCGCACCCAGGTTGATGTCTTTTTGAAAAGAGAAAAATATATTGGTGTCGATGGCGTATTTCATAAGCATAGTATACCGAATGTGCCCCATTTAGAGGGGGACATAGGAGGAGGTGCTGGAATAATGCGGTAAATATGCGGTTATATCCACCTTGAATTATTGATGTTTGTGCGGTACTATACGCCTAATCGCGAAGCTTCGTCTTTGCAAAAGGAGATTTTACTCTATGACAAAAAAAACCACCGCCACATCCAACTCAATCATGTCTCAACTGATGGGGAAGAAGACCGAAAAGGCTCCCATCCTCCAGAAGAATGCTGAGATGCTTGCAGAGATCGTGGGTATAACTCGGAACAACGTACAGTTTAATGTCGGAGGCAAGGCGCTTGCAGTCCTTGGTGATCGCGAAACTCGCGAGATCAGTACCTACCTGCCCTATCTGAAGGTGGGCGAGTCGATCAACGTCCGCGTAGTGTCCCCTGAGTGTAAAGATGGCTATCCAGTCGTCTCACTTGCGCGCTTCTTTAGCACTGGCAAATGGAAAATCCTCGCGGATAAAAAAGCCGCTGAGGAGTCGATCGACGTCATGTGTGGCGAATATGGCAAAGGTGGAGTATTTATAGACTTTATGGGTGTCCGTGGTGTCATCCCAAAGATCCAACTCATCCCTGAGCACATGAACTCACCTGAGAAACTGACTGGACAAAAGATCAAAGTCCGCGTCCTCGAGGTAGACGAGGTTAAAAACCGCCTCGTAGTATCTGAAAAGGCTGTCCTAAGCACTATGACCAACAAAGAGCTGACTGCTCAGTTTGGTGATGTGGCAGTCGGAGGTACCTATGACGCACTCGTCCTGGGCACTTCTGACTTTGGTATCTTCTGTGAGGTACACGGAGTCGAGGGACTCATCCACATATCTGAAATCTCATGGGAAAAGGTCACTGATGCGTCAGCATTTGTTCGCATCGGCGAAACCATCAAGGTATATGTCGTCGAAAAGAATGATGTGGATATGAAGCTCAACCTCTCGCTCAAGAGATTGACCAATGATCCATGGTCAAACATCGAGGAAACCTATCCAAAAGACAAGTTGTTTGAGGGCGAAGTAGTGCGCAAAGAGCGCTATGGATACTTTATCAAGCTTGCTCCTGGAGTCGAGGGACTCATCCATGTATCTAAACTCCGTGGAAATGAGAATCTGAATGTAGGACAAAAAGTCTCAGTCTATATCGAGCGCATCAACACCGCCGAAAGACGCATGAGTCTGGTCCTCCCCGAGGCCCAAAAGCCAGTGATGTATCGATGACACCTTGTTTGAATTAAAATGCCCCTCACGAAAGTGGGGGGTTATTTTTTATTGTTGTTGCGCATTATTGTGTCTACATGGGTGAATCAACGGGGTGGATGGAGGTGGTGGGGGCAAATAGATCACCACCATACACGTTGGACGATTTGTTGGTTGTGCTAATGGAAATCTCGAGTTCTTCCCAATTGGGGAGGTGTGGGGTGTTTTTTTGCTCAGGGTTAGTGGGTCTCCACCCCGCAGGGTGATTCATTCTTTCTTCTACTTGTAGCAGCAACCTCTTCCCTAGAAGTTGGGCTTCTCTTTCTAACACCTGCTCGAATTGTGCATCGTACTCTTCGTTTGAGAGCTCTACGTTTTTGAGGGTTTCCACCCAGTGCTTCCAAAGAGCATTAATAGAGTTGATATTAGTAAGTGGTCCCTTTTCTCCTGGCAACCTTAATGGGTGTGTGTTGGGGCCGAGCATTCTGTGATACGCTTTGGCCACCGGGGCAATTGGTCTAGAATTTCTTGTTGACCAGTAAATAAACTCGGGAATATGTATATTCACTGTCACTTCTGCCGCGGCTCCTTATAGGAGAAGGCTGCTCTCTAGCTCAGATATTGTGGGGGCTGGGAGATTGGCATCCTGAAAAGTACTATTTAGTGCTCTCAACATCACGTCTTCAGAGCTTTTCTGATTGGCTGGGGAAAAACATTCTTTTGACATTCCTATAGTATACTTGATGAAGCGAGTTTTTGTGTGATATAGATCACGCTTGATGCTTTTTGATATGTTTAGCCTTCACTCTTACGGCTTTGAGGCGACTAGCCTCGGATGATTTATTTTGCTACACTGTGACCGCATCCTATGGAACAACACGCGATCCCCCGTGATATTACCGGCTTTCAGTTCAAACTCATTGGTCCGATGACTTTGAGGCAGTTTATGTACCTCGTGGTCGCCGCTTTGTTCGGCTACCTTATGACTATGATCGTGGGGAGCATTGTCACTGCTTTTTATATAGACATCATATGTGGGCTTTTGGTCTTTGGTGTGGGGTTGGCGTTTGCATTTATACCCATAAACGACCGTCCACTCGACTACTTTCTCAAAAATCTCTATAAAAAGCTGGTAAACCCTACCCAGTTTATCTATCACAAGGAGAACCTGCCCCTCAGGGTGCTGGAGGGAATGTATTACGAACAAGATCCTCATGTCTTGTTGGCACATGTGGATAGTCGCGAAAAGCTGGCGGCATATATAGCTGCTAAAAATCCACCCCCACCTGTTGAAGTAAAAAAACCCCTCCCACTTCCTCTACCTATGAGGGGTGCAAAGCCTGTAGCGAAGGTGGGGACAGTGGCCCAAGCGGCACCACAGACTACAGCCACAGCGACACCTGCGCCTACGGGTGAGCACCCCTGGATCAGTGGAGTGGTGCAAAACCGCAAACTTATTCCGCTTCCTGGAGTCCTCATCTATATCAAGGATGTGGCGACTAAAAAGAGCCTGCGCATACTCAAAACCAATCCACATGGAGTATTTGCGTCGTTTCATCCGCTACCGCCTGGTGAATATCTCATTGAGGTGACAGACACGGGCAAGAGCTACCAGTTTGATTCTAAGACGGTGACCATCGATCCAGCCAATCACCAATTTACCTTCACCTCACGAGAGATGATGTGATTTGTGATTTCAAAATGTCGACTTGGGTTGATAGTTTGATCAGTTTTGTATAGGATATAGCACTTATGCCCGCACCAAAACCAACCAATCCAAACAAAGGTTGGACACAAAAATTTATCGAGCTTGAGGATGTGGTGGATGACATCGTCCTTTTGCATGGCAATGGAGCAGCGTGCGTCGTCGAAGTGGGCGCGGTGAACTTTTACCTTTTGTCTTCAGAGGAGCAAAGCTCTATCATCTACGCATATAGCAACCTGCTCAACTCTCTCTCGTTTCCGATTCAAATCGTTATATTGTCAAAGAAAATGGACGTGTCCAACTATCTCGAGTATCTCGAAAACAAGGTGACAACGCAGCCCCAACAACTTTTAAAAACATATTTGCAGCACTATCAAGACTACATAAAGACGATTATCAAAAAAAACACCGTGCTTGAAAAGCGGTTCTTTTTTGTCATTCCATTTAACCCTCTAGAAATGGGAGCGTCGGGGATGGGCAAACTACAGAAGGAGTATGTGGTGACTCGCGCAAAGACATCTCTGTATCCAAAGCGCGACCACCTCCTGCGCTTGCTCGCAAAGATGGGTCTGCGTGCCACTGTCCTACACCAACAAGAGGTGGTGGAGCTCTACTACAATATTTACAACCCCTCCTCCACAGGTAGACAGCTTGCGCCGATCCCAACCTATACTAATGTTGTCATGACCCAATAACTATGTTTTCACTCTTTCCCCAAAAAAAATCCGCTCCGGTGGTACCCGAGAGTCAGTCTGCAGGCGCAGTCATGGCGCAGGGCCAGGTGTCTGTCAAAGATTTGATTGCGCCTTCGTTTATAGAAACAGATTACTCGCACATCAAGATTGATTCGCGATATTATCGTACGTTGTATGTGGTGGGGTATCCTCGCTATGTGTCATCAAACTGGTTGTACAACCTCATCACGTTTGATCACCCGCTCTTTGTGTCCATGTTCATTTACCCGACCGAAAGTAAAGAGATCCTTGATGATTTGAAGAAAAAAATATCTCAGATGCAGGCAACTATCGAGATTGATCTCCATGCAGGAAAAGCGGTGGATCCTATGGTACAGGTGCAGCTTGATGACGCTCTAGTGCTCCAATCAGAGCTTGCAAAGGGGTCTGAGCGATTCTTCCAGTTTGGATTGTATGTCACCATACCTGCAGACACCAAGGAGGAGCTTGATAACGTAACCAAAGAGGTTGACTCCTCGCTCGCATCACTACTCATCGTCGCAAAGTCTGCCATACTCGAACAAGATGAGGGATTTAGGTCGACACTCCCCATGTTTTCTGACAAGCTCAAGGTCTGGCGAAATATGGACACCACCTCGCTCGCGATGACGTTTCCATTTTCAACGGCGTCGCTTACGCGCAATGAGGGGATACTCTATGGCATCAATCAACACGATGGAAGTCTCATCATCTTTGATCGGTTTACACTAGAAAATGCAAACTCCGTCATATTGGGTAAATCCGGAGGAGGGAAAAGCTTCTTGGTCAAACTAGAGGCGCTTCGGCTCCTCATGATAGGGGTCGAAGTGATCATTCTTGATCCAGAAAATGAGTATGCGGCCGCATGTAAGAGTTTGGGTGGGGAGTTTGTGGAGTTTTCGGCCACGTCGAGCTATAAAATAAATCCATTTGAACTACCTCAAGAGTCTGTGGAGCCTGATGATCTGCAAAATAAGATTTTGGATCTTCACAGCCTCCTCAAGATTATGATGGGCGAGTTGACTCCTGCCCAAGACGCCATGCTTGATAGGGCGCTCGTGAGCGTATATCAAAATAGAGGAATCACCCCAGACCCCGCAACGTTTAAAAACCCCGCACCATACATAGAGGATTTGTATAAGGTGTTTTTGGGTATGGAGACTACTGAGGCGGCAGAGATGGCTGATCGGCTGGAAAAATATGTGAAGGGTTCGGCTTCTGGAATATTTAACCAACAGTCAAGCTTTGATATTAAAAATCCATTTACGGTGTTTGGTATCCGTGATCTAGAAGAAAATCTGCGTCCAATCGCCATGTATATCGTACTCGATTTTATATGGAACAGAATCAAGAAAGAAAAAAAGCGAAGGGTCCTCATCGTAGACGAGGCGTGGTACCTGATCAAACACAAAGACTCGGCTGCATACCTGCGCAACTTCGCAAAGCGATCGCGCAAATATGGCATGGGTATGACCACCATCACTCAGGATGTGGAGGACTTCCTCTCCACAGAGGATGGGAAGGCCATCATCACCAACTCATCGCTACAGATCATATTAAAGCAATCAACAGCTGCGGTGGATAAAATCGCCGAGACCTTTTATCTCACTGGTGGAGAAAAACACTTCCTCCTTTCGGCTGGGGTGGGTGAAGGGCTCTTTTTTGCATCACAAAACCACGTAGGGTTCAGGGTGATCGCGAGCGACGAGGAGCGGCAGCTGATCAGCGCGTAATCGCCTACATTGCTGCTTCAAGGGCTTTTTTATACGCATCTTTGCTTTGTGCTCCCACAAGCTGCTGGATTTGCATGCCGTCTTTATATATAAACACACAGGGGATGGATGAGACATTTTGTTGGCCCGCAACTTCTCCGTTTTGATCTACGTCAATTTTTCCAAAGGACACGGTGGTCATTTGTGTTGAGAGCTCCTCTATCAGAGGTGCTATCGCCTTGCAGGGACCACACCATTCGGCGTAGAAATCGACAAGGCAGGTGCCTTTTTTGTTTATAAATGCATCAAAGGTTTGGGTGGTGAGTGTGTGTACCATTTGACCATTATATACAAGGAAGTGGTGGGGGGTGGGGTAAAATCTACATTCACCCTGAGCTTAGTCAAATTAACATTGCGCTTGCGTAAAGCCACCCCCTCTGATAGACTATGGGCTATTAATGTAAATTCTTGATTATGCCCGCTACGTTCATCCAAATTGTAGAACTGTTCATAAAAGACCTTCAGGCAAAGGGAAAGTCTCCGTATACCACCATAGCTTATAAAAAAGACCTCGAGCAGTTTTTTGAGTATGTTTCCCTTCGAGGCATCACCTCTTTTACCAAAATTACCTCAGAGGTCATTGAGTCATTTATCACTGAGCTGGTGACCGTGAAGGAATATACCAAAAAATCAGCCTCACGAAAGCTCAACTCCATTCGTACCTTGTTCCGCTTTCTGAAGGCCCAGGGTGTCATCCCCTCAAACCCTGCATCAGAGATATCTCACCCCAAGTTTCAGCCTGCAGCTCCTCGCATACTCACCAAACTTGAGTATCGTGGGTTGCGAGATGTGGCAAAGAAAGACCCGCGCGTGTTTGCGCTGGTTGAGCTCCTTTTGCAAACAGGCATGAAAATCGGCGAGCTGGCTCAGTTGAAAATCGACGACATTAAGCAAAAGCACCTGTATATCCCAAAAACCGGAAATATTCCTGAGCGGGAAATCCCCCTCAACAAGCCTTCTGAGGCTGCCCTCAAAGCATATCTCTTGGTTCGCCCAAAGTTTTCCGATGCGCATGTGTTTATCACCCGCACAGGCAAACCCATGCTTATCCGAAATATCCGCCAGGTGATTGATAGATGTTTTGCAGAGGTGGGCATACAAGCCGCCACGGTGAACGATCTCAGAAATACCTTCATAGCTCACCAACTCACGACAGGAGTGAGCCTCGAGTATATAGCGCGCATCGTAGGACATCGTAGACTTTCTTCGACTGAGCGATTCCTCCACCTGGTAAAGCAGGATGTTGACAAGCGCGAGGCGCTGGGAGAACTCTAATCCACGGACCACACCCTTTCATTTGGCTCTCCCGATACTTTACCTTGTTATTTCAAGTTTCATATTTCTTCATTCTTTGGTCATCGTCCTCTCTCACTCTTGTATCCTGATTGGCATGATCACGTGTTGATAGAAAAACTGGTCTGTCTTCTCATCGTCTTCGACCACGCCTGAGAGAAATAGGATGGGCGTTTCGGGTCTATTTACTCTAATGGTAAATTGCTCGTCTTCTATGCTTCCCAAAAAGTCCAGGATGTATCGGATATTAAATGCAATTGTTAGCTTCTCTTCACTTTTTGTATTTACTCGTTGAATAGAAACTCCACTCTCTTGCCCTGCTTCTTTTTTTGGTCTAATAAGAATTGATTTGTTTTCAATACAAAAAACAGCAATGTTTGAGTGGTCTCGAGCAAATACACCCACTGTTTTTAGTGCGGCCTCTATCTCCTTTTTTTGCAGTACAAAACTGTGTTGGTGTGATTGAACTAATACTTTTTCATATGCGGGATAGTCTCCAGAGAGGAGTTGGGAGGATAGTGATGTGCTTCCTTGGGACAAGTTTATTTTTTTTCCTTCTACATCTATGCCAAAAAACAATTGGTCTGCAGATTTGAGAATACCTATTGACTCAGATAAAAAGCCTGCGGGCACGAGTATGGGGCTTTCAATACCTAGGTTTTGGGTTATCTGGACAAGCGACAATCTAAAGCCATCTGTTGCGACAATGCGAGTGGTGTCCTGGGTGAGAGGTATAAAGTTGATAGAGGAAAGTGCGGGGCGAGCCGTGTCTTGAGAGCACGCAAAAAGAACAGGTGAGAGCGCAGAAGAAAATGTTTTTGTGGGAATCTTGATTGTCCCTTTTTTGAGTTCTGTTTTTTCTCCCACCTCTTTTGTCAGCGGAAACACTCCGGTGACTTGCTTGTTTTTGATTTTTATTTTTTGATCACTAATCTCTATGGATGCGTGGTCCTCTTGGAGAGTTTGAAGAAAGTCATACAGCTTCTTTGTGTCTGTGGAAAAGATCATTTCCTCCCCAACATACTGGACTGGAATAAATGACTCGAATTCTCGTGTTTCTCCTTGTGCAAAGGCAGTGAGTTTGTCGCTCTTGAGAGAGAAGAATTCTTTGTGTGTCTTTTGACCGATGAGGAACCTTCGAAGATCAGACAACACAAGTGAGAGTTTCTTGGTCTCAATACTAGATATATTAATAGTAGTCATAGTAGGGCGTGTGGGTAAGTGTATAAGACGAGTTTTGGGTTTACAAGGCGTTCTTTGTAGCACATAGGCGCATGTGGGTAATTTTAGGTGCTCGTGGACAGACCAAGGTTTTGGCATATCGTATCAATCTCTTTCTTTGTGTTGGTATCATGGATAAGTAATTCTTGGATCTTTTGGACGCCATGAAGGACGGTCGTGTGATCTTTTCTTTTGAGAAATCGGGCGATTTCGATGAGGCCCATGTGGTTTTTCTCTCGCAACACATACATAAGCACGTGTCTCGCGTGGGCAACTTTCTCAGTTCTATTTAATTGTTTGAGGTGGATGGGCTTTAGTTGAAAAAACAAACACACGGTCTGCATGGCTTTCTCAGCAGGGGGCGCACCACTCTCCGCGCCCGAGCCCGACGAAGAGTGAACGTCCTGGAGCCTGAGGGTAACATCTTGTTGGCTAGTAGCAGGACGCACGAGCGCGCGGGCATATGAAGAGAGGAGGATACCCTCAAGCATGCGGTTGTCTTGTGCCTGACCCGCAATCTCCTTGGCGACCTCAATATCCACCTCGATTCCGCGCTCTTTGGCCTTTATCATAGTGATAGCTGTTTTGAGCTCAAAATCAGGGGGAGAGATATCTATGATGAGTCCACCCGCAAACCTCGACCTCAGTCGATCCTCTATGTCGTTGATCTGCATAGGGGGACGGTCAGAGATGAGTATCACCTGGCCACCCCTCCCCACAATGTCGTTAAAAGTATTGAAAAATTCTTGCTGGACCGTTTGTTTGCCCGCAATAAACTGAATATCATCCACAATGAGCACATCAAGCCGCCTGTATTTTTGGCGAAACTTGTCGGTGGTTCTCCCCCGAATAGCCTCAATGATCTCATTGGTAAACTTGTCTCCCCCACAAAAAAAGACACGCGCTTGCCTGTTGAGCTGAAGCACCCGAAACGCAGTGGCCTGGGCGAGGTGGGTCTTGCCGCAGCCCGTGGGGCCCAGCAACAGGATGTTGCT
>JBAXII010000009.1:0-61411 GCA_037138475.1 bacterium
TTGACTCGTACAGGGATGACGCACACCAATCTGTATGACTTTAGAGACTTTGGATCCCGGATCTCCCTGTCGGGATGGCGCACAGATACAACCTTAATACCATTACAAACCTTAGAGCATTATAAACTGCATAGCAGAAGAGCATGCTCGCTCGTCATTCTTCCTCTATCTCCTTCTCCAGCTTTTTGCTGGTGTAAACCACGAGTTCGCCGATGACGCCAGTCATCACGATCTGGAGCCCCACGACGATGAGCAATATGCCCGCGAGGAGGAGGGGACGATCCTTCAGGAGTACATCGGTGAATATGCGCTCTATGCCCAGCCAGATAGTGATCACGAGGCCAGGGATGAAAAAGGACATGCCGATAGGTGCAAAAAAGTGCAACGGTTTTTGAGCAAATCGAAAGATAAAGTATGACGTGAGAATATCTGCAAAGACCGTAAGCCGGTTAAAAAATCCATACTTCGTCCGCCCATACAGTCTATTTTTGTGTCTGACGACTACCTCTATAGTTTTGAATCCCAACCGCTCGACCACGAGCGGGAGAAAGCGAAAGTTATCACCATAGAGCACCACATCATGCAGACACTCGCGGCGGAACATCTTAAATCCACAGTTGATATCGTGAAATGTCGATCCGAGGAGCTTGCGCAGGATGAGCGTGTTGCCGATAAATGAAGGGAGGACTCGATGCCACTCATGGCGGCGGTACTTCCGCCAGCCATTTACAAAGTCATACCCACGCATGATCGTCTGATAAAACAGCGGGATATCCCGTGGATCATCCTCCAGGTCCGCATCCATAAACAGGATGATGTCACCGGTCGACCTATCCAGACCGCGGCGGAGCGCGCGCCCTTTGTCTCCGCGACGCAGTTTGTGAAAGGTAAAGGCAGGGGAGGGAGCGACGAGGAGCTGTTCCCAGTCATCGGTCGATCCATTGCTGACGAGGTGGACTTCATAGGGGACACCCAACTCATCCAGTGATGTCTGCAGCTGTGGGATGAGCTTTGCGAGACTTGCCGACTCATTTTTGAATGGGATGATGACAGAGATCATGAGATTAGTATAACTGATAACGGATAGTTGATAGTTGATAGTTGATAACTGATTGTATCAATTCAACATTTCCCCAGTACTATCCATTGATGCGGTCATTCCGATGAAAATCGGGATCCAATGGAGTAAATGATGCATCAACTCGCCCTCGTCCCGCAGAGCGGGATAAATTTCAGAACGAGGGGGAAGCGAGTGCAAATGAGCGGGGGTGTAACTCATGGATCCCGTGACGTAGCACGGGATTGTAATAGTCAACTAATTCGATGACGTTTATTGCTTGGTCATTCTGAACGGAGTGAAGAATCTTATGCAACGTGGGTCTATGAGATCTTTCGACTTCGCTTACGCTACGCTCAAGATGACTGACCGGGCACTGAACATGCAGTAATTCTGTCACCGATATTATTTACTATTACAGGGATGACATGCAAATGCAAACTTTCAGACTTTATGAGTTTACGGACTTTCGACTTTATAGACTTTGGATTTTGTTCATCGTTATACGCTATGAGCTTTACGTTGTCCGTTTTAGATCTCATCAATATTATTTACCAGGTTTGTGATGGTGAGTACATAGTCCTGCGTATCTAGAACTCCATCCATATTGATATCGGCTATCCGAAGTATTTCCGGATCCTCGGACGGAATCTTTTTGCGAATATACGTAAAGTCTGTCGAGTCTACGACTGTGTCCTGCTTTCCATTGATGGGGAGATCTCCCGAGGGAAGAAAGACTTTGGAAAAGTCAAAGCTATTTAAACCCGATTTGAGTTGAATGATTCCGGCATTGATCTGCGGACAGGTATATGAGCCATCTGGCTCTTGCTTGCCCTTATTTGGTTCGGGAGAACAAAAACGCTTTGCAAGATGTTTGCCCGCTTTGACCACGATCTTGTATCCGGTACCTGGCTTGAGCACCTTTGGATCAAATGACACCGTACCCTCAAAAATCCCTTCCCCAACTGCGACGAACTCATTTTCTACAGGTTCAGTGTTTTTTAAGAGAACGCTGCTTCCACTACCCCCTCCTACTGATACCATCACCTTCAATTTATTATAAGGAAGTGGACGATCAGTCAACACTCCTTGAGGTCTGACACGCAACTGGATAGAAACTCTTTCTACAGATACTGTCACCTGGGGCACAGGAGTAGGACTTGATTCTGGTGCAATGCTGATAGTCTCTTGGGGAGGCGGAACTGTTGCTTGTACTAGAGTGGGAGATAAAGTAGGAATGGGCGTGAGAATGGAAGTGGGAATCTGTGTCGGCTGGATCGGGGGAAGCAGGGTGATAGTTGCCGTACAGTTTGCTACGGTGCCCCATGCAAAGTCAGTAGATGCATTTTCATCTTTGAGCTGTGCTTTGAACTGGAAAACTGTTCGATTTGCCTGAAAAGAATTTATGTTTTCATAGGTGTATTCTCTTTTATAAACACCATTATACCCATCTGTCTGAGGCATCATAAGCATGTCCTCAGCGACTTTTACCCCATCAGAAAACGCAATTAGGTTTGGTGATCTTGTAGGCTCAGTTGGCGCGTCCTTGAGTCCCAGCACAAACCGAACTACGCCTCCCGGAGCTACGTTTGCAGATTTGCGTCCACTCTGTATTTCTACACTTCCAACTGCAGCAGTTTCAGATTTATCTATCACTAGATCGCCACAAGAGATCTTGGTAGCAGGGGGTGGTGATATTGGATCAGGGTGTAACACCTGGTTTGGGTCGATTAAGTAGAGCCACCAATCATTTAGCCTGCCACTTGCATCTTGCCCTGCTTTTTGAGGGAGATGCCTCATCCACCATCTATAGTACCCATCACTCGTGCACCCCCATGCAGTACAACTGATGCTCTTTTTTGTCGAGTTTGGATCACCGAGATTGGGATAGTTGCCAAAATCATCACAGATCGAATCAACGGTAGTTGTATTTGAGTATTCATAGTCATTCGCCGCATTGGGGGGGTAGTGTATCGATCCACATCCTGAAAAGCTAAAGTTAGGCGACTGTTTTTTTACCAAGCCGAATTTGTTCCATGCATGATTGATGTTATTCTGTTGCCAGCTCCCAAAAACCTCCCTCATAGTATCCTCCATGCGATGTCCAAAATTATGCACTGCCTCAGAAAATGATCGTTCGTAGCTAAAACCCATGATTGGAAGAAGCTTGATACATCCTGAAGTGAGTAGAGGAGGGGAGTTAAAACTGAATGCGTTACGGCCAGCAAGTCGTGATTCATAAAATCCAAACCAGGGTGCGCCCCACATCCACAGCTCATCCATACGTCCAGCATTAAACTCTTCACATATCTGGTGCTCATCTAATATCTTCTGATAGTCCGCAATGTCAGGGCTTATGCAGTTAGCTCTATTCGATAGACAAGAAAGATAGGATTCTAGAGTATACCGTTGCCCATTTTCTTTGACTGGGATGCCATCTACTTCTTTTCTGGTGACTATCTCATATTGCAGTCTTCCATTGCTCGTCTCGTTGAACCAATTGATGATTTGCGAAGTGATCACCTCAGGTTCAGCCCACTGCTGGTAGGTGGTAAGTTTCTTCCCATCTTTTATGACCGGATTAAATACTAAAAGATATACTTTTTTCTTCTGCTCACTTGCACGAACCTTGGTTTGTTGTATGGGAGTTTTCGAGCTCCGTAGCACTAGTGTCATCGCGATGACGGAGAGAGTGAGTATGGCATACAGACCGAGTCTGGCGATGTGATGGAGCCTCTCTATCCGAGCGTGATGAAGTTTGGATGAATGCATGGATGAACATAATCAGTATAGTCGGAGGAAACGGTAATTAATAATGAATAATGAAGAATTAGAAATCAAGAGTGGTACATACTCACCATTAATTCCTTATTAATTATTCCTTATTAATTATTCATTATTCATTACCTTGCCAGCAGTTCGAGGAGCTCTTGGGGTGGTGGCTCTTGACCTTTGGGATACTCGACCTGGAGTTGCTGCCCTGATGCAGATACAAAGGTCATTTGATCTACGGCGAGCTCTGAGATGTGTACCACGGTCTCTGTCTGCCCTGAGGCGTTCGTGTGAGTCTCGATGCCGGGATTGGAGCCGTTAGTATTGAGTGGGGGATTGCTCTGTCCTGGGGCTTGGGCGATCTGGTCAGGAGTGGCTGGCTGACCATCTGGTGTAGTGGCAGGAGTCTCAGGAGCAGGCTGAGTCCACGGGAGGAAGCGTGCGATAAAGGACTGAGATGGCTCAGGGACGTATCCTGGATCTGCGGGAGTGAGTGGCTCACCTTCAGAGTTTACTTGGGGAGGGCGTGATCCAAATCGGGAGCTGAGCGAAATGTACTTCTCATTCACATACTCTCCAAAGGGGAGACGTGCCATGGGAGTACCATTGATAAAGTAGTCCTTGGAGAGGAAGCTAGAGATACCAAATGCCACCGCCATGATGGCAATGATTTTGAGTCGGCGCATGAGGTGATTCATAGGGGGAAAAAATTAGAGATCAATGGTAAAGGGAATTTCAACATATTGTTCTGTTTCTCCTGAGTATTTGATGTTGCCCACGATACCAGTTGGTCCACGACCAGTAAAGACGGAGATGCCTTTGCTTTTATCCGGAGTAGGACCGATCGTGCTAGTATCAGTTGCCTTTCTGACTCCCCAGAGGAGCTCGCTCCCTGCAAGCCAGGACTTGATCTCTTCTTGTCCTACGAGCTTCACGATGAGCGTGCGTGAACCAGCACCTTGGCGACACTCGATAAATTGGTTATTCATTGCAAATCCTGAGTAACCAAGTGTTCCTGCACATGCTTTGAGATCATTCGATCCCTGTTTCTTCGCTGCAATGACTATCTTGTCCCCGCGTCGGAGTTTGTGAAAGGTGAATGCAGGAGAGGGAGCGACGAGGAGCTGCTCCCAGTCATCGGTCGATCCATTACTGACGAGGTGGACTTCATAGGGGACACCCAACTCATCCAGTGATGTCTGCAGCTGTGGGATGAGCTTTGCGAGGCTCGCCGATTCGTTTTTGAATGGGATGATGACAGAGATCATAACGTACTTATTCTACTATATTCCTATCCGCATTTACTCTTGGACTCGAAGATCATCAAGTTTGTATACCGGTACTGTATGGCGCTGACCATTTTCCTGGATATGTGCCTGCTCTATTGACTGTGGTGGCAACTGAGAGATGATCTGCCCTACAGATACCATATCGATATCTGGGTCGGACGAACTGACTTTATAGACCATACCTACCTGAGTCAATGTGTTGAACAATGCGTCATATGCTGGCCGATTCACCTCATCAAATCCATCAAAGGGAATGATGATGTTGGTGAATGTGATCTTTGACCTTGTAGCATCCAGGTCACATTTTGGCTCTTTTCCAGATTTGAGTACACCACTCCAATCTGAATCAAATGCATATGCTACATTCTTTACAAGATCTATCTTGCATCCAGAAGATAGTCGAAGCGTACTTGGTGCATGGAGTATGTACACCACTATGTCTGACATCGTCGGATATTTTGCCTTTAGATAAGCGAAGTCATATGTTGCTTTCACGCCAATTGGCAGGAGCTTTTTTGAAAAGGCAGGTGAGGACCCAGGTGGAGCAGTTTTCAAAAGCGGAAGAGTTACACGTGTCGGTGTCGGAACGGCGATTGGAGTGGGTGTTGGGTCATCTGCATTAGTACCCTTTCCCTTGGGATCGCAACCTTTGAGTGAGGGTGGATCACATGGCAATTTCCCCGGCGATGGGGAGGGAGTGTTGGATGCTTTCGGAGCGAGTGTGGGTGGAGGAGTGGTAGGCACCCTGAGGATCAGATTGGCCTTACAGTTTGGGTCTACTCCCCACAACAGATTGTCATCTACAGGGATCGGTGTCGATCCTGGTGTGCGCTCGATGCTGACGATTTGAGCGTTGATCTGGAGCGCGAGCGCAGAGTTACTCTTAAATAAATCTTCAAATCTGGCTTTGTTCACGGCAATCAATGTGTCTCTGGTTATCGCATCTTTCATGCCTACTACAGATAGACTTCCAAGATGCTCTTGGTTCCAATATACATTAAATTTAGAATGAACAGTAGCGATGCTCGCAGATGTATTCAGATTCATCGTGATTGCCGAAACGCCATTTTCCAAGCTTCCTGGATTTATCTGTAGGTTTAGGCAGGATATTTTTTGCGGATCACTTGGTGATGGGGGAGGTGTTGTAGTGGGTGGGGTGAGTGTCGTGGTTGGACTTGTAGGGGTGGATGTCGGCACAACATCGTTTTGCATGCACCACGCACTCACTGCATTGTTCGCTTTTTGCGTGTCGCGGTCATAACATCTATTTGGATTCTGATTTCTCACTCCCTTACGTGTTTCACAATCAAAGCTCTGTAACCAAAAACAATTCAAGCTATTTGGAACTTTTTCGCATTCCTCCTTCGTACCATAATTACAACTCGTACTCGCCCGTGCCCCACTACTCCCCACACTCGTCCCGGGACGATTCAGGGATACAGTCATCGCAATGACAGAGAGGGTGAGGAGGGCATACACCCCGAGTCTGGCGATGTGATGAAATCGATCAATTTGGGTGTGAGGGAGTTTTGATGAGTGCATGGGGGTACAGTACCATCAATATACAGGAGCGGAGTGGAGGAGTGCAAGGGAAAGTGAGAAATAATTGATAATGGATAATTGAGAATTGAAAATTACCAGTAAGTGGGGGAGTAGCGTAACTCGTCATCCTCGTGAAAGCGAGGATCTCCAGAAACTCCCCCTGCGAAGCAAGACTACGCTCGGGGAGGGTCTTCAACACAAAGCGTAGAAGGAGGTTGTCTATACTTTGTCAGTCTACCCCTCTGAGGCGGGCGACAAACTCATGCATTGGGAGATTGCCACGTCATTTCATTCCTCGCAATGACAAACATCAAGGCATGACGCGACATGTGCGTAAGGTGAGTTCTCCATTCTCCATTATTAATTATTCATTAATACTGATCTCTACCTCGCCAGCAGCTCGAGGAGCTCTTGGGGAGGAGGCTCTTGACCTTTGGGATACTCGACTTGGACTTGCTGTCCTGATGCAGATACAAAGGTCATTTGATCTACGGCGAGCTCGGAGATGTGTACCACAGTCTCTGTCTGTCCAGTGGCTGTCGTGCGTGTCTCGATGCCGGGATTGGAGCCATTTTGGTTCAGGGGAGGATTTTGTGCGATCTGATCTGGATTTGCAGGAACAGAGGGATTGACTGGCTGACCATCTGGTGTAGTGGCGGGAGTCTCAGGAGCAGGCTGGGTCCAGGGGAGGAAGCGAGCGATAAACGAGTCTTGTGGAGGGGGTGTGTATCCTGGGTCAGTCGGGGCGAGGGGCTGTCCATCTTCGTTTACGGCAGGAGCAGCTGGCTTACCAAAGCGTGTGCTGAGCGAAATGTACTTTTCATTCACATACTCTCCAAAGGGGAGACGTGCCATGGGAGTACCATTGATAAAGTAGTCCTTTGAGAGGAAGCTCGATATGCCAAATGCTACTGCCATGATGGCGATGATTTTGAGTCGACGGATGAGGTGGGGCATAGGGTGGAATATAAATTATTTGATCTCTAAAGCAAGCACGTCGAGTCGTTCATAAGCGATGCCTTCATGTGCAATTTCATAGTCTAAGTGTCCAACAAGACCATCGACACTCTCGCTCGATGACCCCCGTCCCGTCACAAAACGTACCCCGCTGTTAGTTGTGGTTGTGCCCTCGGTAGGCTTCCCCCATACATAGCCAAATCCCGTGAGCCAGGACCTGACCTCATCTTGTCCATTGATAAATACACTCAAGGCAAAATCCTTGTATGTTGAGTCACTTCTCACATCCACTGTGCACTCGTGTCCAGATCCAGCAGACGGTACAAATGCTCCTCCATTTGGATTCTCATTCTTTACACAATATACCGTATTGCCAGTCGGACTAACTATCCCAAACACATAGCGAGTATCACCATTGTACTTTGTTCGATCGACTTTAAAGTGCGATCTAATAATGAGTCTCTTCGGGATGGTTACCGCACCTCCAGTGCCAGGGTTAAAGACGGCGCCTTTGTTACAGTACGTGACGAGATTTGAAATTTTCTTACTTTCAGTACATGTGCTATCTTCGAAGTCCCCTATAGCGACTCCATTTTGTTCGGCATGGTAGTACTCATTTTTTGCATTGTTCGCACAGGTTACTTTGACGCACGTTTTCGGATCATCCACGACCTTGATGATCACTCGTTCTTGGATTTTATCTGTCCCTGGATAGAAGTTCGCTTGGAAGTCAGTCTCCTGTCCAGCTGGCTTTACAAATTTCCAGGTGAAGACCGCAGTAGTACCTGCAACTTCAGGCGATACCTCTTTCTCACTTAGAGCGGTTATGGGAAGACCACTCGGATCAACTGAACTGTATACATTGAGCTTCCCTTTATTCCAGACATCTGCTGCTGTTTTGCTCGGATTACTCGTCGTTGCTTTTACGGTGATTTCATTTGTGTGACCTTTCGAAATGGTTAATGTGTGTCCGTCAGTTGATACCCTGCCACCATCTGAACTCACAGAATAGCTCACCAGAGTGGGTGTTGTTGCAGTTGTGCCTGACGAGGGACAGGTGACAGTTGAGGTTATCGTGTCGGAACGGCCTGCGATAGAACTGTCAGCTTTTTTTGTCTGCACATACCAGTTGACATTGCCACAGATCAAGGATCTGTTTGATTCAGTGACAAGGACACTACGTGTCCCTGATTTTATATCGCCAAAGTCAGTACCTCCTATCATGACTTGTGCCACAGGCTCATCGGTCCCTTTGAAACTAAAAATAACGTTTCCATTACTATATTCCGCTTTGTAGTCTGAAAGATTCGTGCCTCCGGATGTGTCCCCAGCACCTCCACCGTTTCCCTGTGGGCCAGTGGGACCTTCGGGGCTCGGGAGTGACAAGGTTTCTGAGTTGCAGGTAAAGGTGTTGAATGTGGTATTATGTACCAGCTGAAAGGTGACTTTGCGCTGCTTCACCTCTCCTGAGACTTTGACTCCATAGAGATAGATATCATTCCCACCTTGACGCCCAGTCCTCTGAGGATAATACATCACTCCATCGATGATGACTCTTGCACTGCCGTTATCCCAATCTGATCGTGTTGCATGTACGCTCGGAGCATCCTGGTATCCCTGGATCAGAAGCATTTTTAAGGTCGAGTCATAGGAGTATGATACGCTACAACCCTCCCTTTGAATGTTACTCTGACATCCATAACATGTACTAGTACTAGGCTCCCACGATACATTCAGGAGTCCTAGACCCATACATTGCTCTTGCCCCATCACAGTTCCATCGTTATATGTAGTTTGTGAGGGACAGCAGCTCTGACTGCGACAGGCTCCTCCTGCGGGTGGGGAGGCAGGTGCTGTGGCGGGAGCACCTATATTCACGCATTCGCCAGCTTTATTTTTTGCATTCTCGTCCCATTTGCAATGAGGGGTGGAGTCTTCCTTTTCATTTACTCTTTTTCCGCAAACTAATTTGTTATACAAATTACATACTATGACGCAACTTTCGTCTGACATAGGAACTTCTCCAGGATTGTTCTCAGTGCATTTGGTTGAATCACACTTGTCAAATCTTTTTTTGCTGGTACATGAATCATCGGACGTTATGTCTTCATCATGATTATTGCAAATAGTTTGACATTTGGTAAGAGCTTCTTGCTGTTTGGTACTGAGACATTTAGTCACATTTACAACATTGATGCATTTACTTGGACTTATACAATTTTTATCATTACAAGCATTATCACTAGCTGTTGCCCGCGCACCACTGTTCCCCACACTCGTACCGGGACGATTCAAGGATACAGTCATTGCGATGACAGACAGGGTGAGGAGAGCGTAGACCCCCAAACGGGCGATGTGATGAAATTGATCAATCTGTGAGGGGTGGAGGTTGGATGAGTGCATGGCGGGTACAATAATATCAATATACAGGAGTGGAGTCAGTGAATGCAAGTGAAGATGAGGAAAGTAGTGTAGGGGGTCCTGTGGCAGGCATTACACCCCCACTTCACTTGCGTTCAGTTTCCCCCTCGTCCTGGACGAGGGGGAGTTCACAGCCTGGCTCCCCCTCATGCAATGAGGGGGTATTCCGAAACGAAGTGAGGAGGGGGGTGCAAGAGTACATGAAAAGCCTGATAGTCAGTAGCCAGATGGCTTGGTCAAGACGATTTACTTCTTGTAAATACTAATACAGGTGGTATACTTTTTTCAAGCAAGTTGAGAGTGTCTTCACACTCCATATCGGACATGGCGGATATCCGTCTCAAGCCGAAAGACAACTTGCTCTTTTTATTGCCTCTTTTTCAAAAACACAGAGTGAAATCTATATATCTGCTTGATATCCTTTTCAATGATTATCATCACAGTCTCCCCTCCATGCACACAGGTACATGCATAGTAATCACGATTATTTTGCCTTCGATACGAGGAGGTTGTTGCTCTGCCCAAAAGCATAGGACATTCTAGTACAAGCCGAAGACGTGCGATCACTTCAGTGGTTTTTCGTCTGGTTTGGGTGGGTTCACTTCCGAGAATATGTCGCCAGCCCTTCATGGTGAAGTGCACTTGTGCCTGAAATGCGGGGCACCATATCGATCCGATATCGCGATATTTGTTTATAAGTTTATTTTTTAGATCTTGTGCGCGGACCATAGTGAGAGTATATCATTGCTGATTTTGAGTTCAAAATAAAAAGCTCATCTTGTCCACATGTGACATTGCAATAGTCAACCAATACGATGACAAAAGCTGATCATCTATTACTGTTGTCATCCCTGTACGAGTCAATCATATCGGTGACAGGATCGGTGTTCGTCAAGTCAGTCATCCTGATCCCGCCGTGGCGGGAGAAGGATCTCGTGAGCTGAGATTGTGAGATTCTTCACTTCGTTCAGAATGACCTGGTGAAGAACTGCCATCGAATCAGTTGACTAGTACAATTCCGGCGAATGCCGGAATCTCAAGATAAATTGGGAGGAGATCCCGGAATAAACCCGGGATGCAGGCAAATAGTGTCCTTAGTGCATTTTGAACTTTCGACTGTATAGACTTTGACTTCGTTCTTTGCTATACGCTTTGCGCTTTGCGCTTTGCGTTCTACGCTTTATGACTTTTGACTTTATGGACTTTCGACTTTTTAAACTTTCGTACTACGTTCTACGCTATACGTTCTCAACTATCCGTTCCTTTGTTTCTGCTACTATTATCCCATGTTCCTGCTCTCCCTCATCAGCGACTACTTTCAAAAGTGTATCAATGTCTTTATATTTCTCCCGTACTTTTTCTCCGTTGATGTGATGGTGAAGACGCTCTTTGCACCGTGGAAGCGTATCGCACCCAAAACCAAACGGGTAGGCTTTTCCTTCAGCGACTGGGCGACTGATGTAGGGTTCGACCTCGTGTCGCGCTGGATTGGGAGCGTGATGCGGGGGAGCGTCCTGCTGGCCTATCTCATGATCGTCGTGCTCTACCTACCAACCATCGCGATACTGACTATCATCCATCTTTTTTGTGTATGGCCCCTCCAATGGGCACTCGCACAGATCATGACCCCGCCTGAGGTCGTAGAAATCAGGCGCAAGAAAGCATTTGTCTTTAGCCATACCCTCGATGCGGTAAATGAGCCTCAGGTATCAGCGTGGTATGACCGGATCGCGACCACGCTCGCGATAAAAAAACGGTGGTGGGATCTGAAAAATCTGATGGCACATCCACCTCTCGCCCGCGACTGGGCACAGGGCTATACCCCGACACTTGATGAGTACTCGGTCGATCTCTCGACTGATGCGAGTCATCATGAGTCGCGGCCGATGACGATCGGCCGCCAGCGTGAGCTCCTGGAGATGGAGGATATCCTCTGCAAGTCACGAGATGCAAATATCATCATGACTGGTGCACCAGGTGTCGGCAAGACGACCGTGATCGAGTCGCTCGCCTATAGGATATATATAGGAAAAGGTCACCCCCTCCTGTCTTTTAAGCGTCTCGTCGAGCTCAATCTCGAGCGGATACTCTCACAACATACCGACATGAAAGTGCGCGAGGAGATCCTCAGTACTCTTTTGGACGAAGCACACCGTGCGGGCAACATCATCATCGTGATAAACAATATAGATCGGTACGTGAGCACTGATATCGGACGCATTGATCTGACGATACCACTTGAAAAGTACCTCGCGCAGCCGGAGGTACAGGTCATCGGAGTCACCACACCCACCGCCTACGAGCGCTATATACGTACTCGACCAAATCTCTCCCATCACTTTACCCCCGTACAAATAGATGAGATATCGCCTGAGACAGCGCTCGAGATATTGATGAATCATCATCACAAATTTGAAAATCGCTACCAGGTGACGATCCCCTACGAGACACTCCAAGCCACGATCAGACAATCTGCATACTTTATCACCACCATTCCCTTTCCAGAAAAAGCCCTCCAGCTCCTCGATGATGCCTGTGTGTATGTAAAAAACAATCAAAAAACAGATCATGTCGTCCGTCCTACCGTGATTGATGAAGTGCTCAGTAGCAAGCTCCATGTCCCAACCGTGGTAAACGACGCGATGAAGCAGCGCCTCCTCGACGTCGAGTCCACGCTCAGATCTGTCGTCATCGGTCAAGACACTGCGATCGCCCAGATCAGCTCTGCCATCCAACGATCATTTGTCATGCTGGGCAAACGGAAAAAGCCACTCGCCACATTTCTCCTTTTGGGTCCCACGGGCGTAGGCAAGACTGAGACAGCCAAAGCACTTGCCAGCTATTTTTTCACCTCGACTGACTCACTCATTCGTTTTGACATGTCAGAGTTTCAGCAGGTGAGTGATATCCCAAAACTCATCGGTGACGCCTCAACGGGTGACCCCGGCCTCCTCATCTCCGCACTCCGTCAGCATCCCTATGGTGTACTTTTACTGGATGAGATCGAAAAGGCTGCACCAGAGCTACTCAATGTGTTTCTCTCGCTGCTGGATGAGGGATACATCACTGATAGCACGGGGGTCAAGGTAGACTGCAAATCGCTCATCATCATAGGGACCTCCAATGCAGGTGCGATAGACTTTGAGCGCGTGAGACACGCAGATCCGACGCAGACGAACGAATCACTCATGCAGTTTCTCATCGACAAGCACTACTTTTCGCCGGAGTTTTTGAATCGATTTGATGGCGTGGTCGCCTATGACTCCATCTCACTCGATACCGCAGTCCAGATAGGGAGAGTGATGCTTGCGCGTATCTGCGTCGACATGCATGCGCTCCATGGCGTCACCATCCAGGTATCAGATCAAACGCTCCGCAAAATCATAACGGAAAAATACAGCCCTGCGTATGGCGCGCGCGATCTCGCGCGCGCACTCAAAGAGTCTATAGAGACCCAAGTGGCGAGACAGCTCCTCGCTGGCAAGCTCCATGCGGGAGATACGGTGGAGATATAGTTAATGGATAATTGATAGTTGAGAACTCAAAACGGCAGGTATAGCACATGTAAAGGAAGACGATTAATCTTACTAAGGTGAAAATACTTCTTTGTTGTACACTATTCCCTAATCCTTCTCTTAGCTCTCAGTCATCCCAGTCTCTCGTTATCAACTGTCAACTATCAGTTATCAACTATTTATCATGCACGGCAAACTCATAGTCATCGATGGAGGAGATGGATCGGGCAAAGCCACCCAGGCAGAGCTGCTAATTAAGGTCCTGGAAAAGCGAAAGGTCCGCGTGCAGTACATAGACTTTCCTCGCTATGATACCTTCTTTGGCGCACTGGTGGGGAGATATTTGAAAGGAGAGTTTGGCCCCATCGAGTCGATCTCACCATACCTCATCTCGCTCGCCTATGCAGCAGATCGGGGCGGACTCGCCGCGCAAATCAAAAAATGGCTCTCAGATGGTACCTGGGTCATCTCAAACCGATACACGAGTGCGAACTTTGCACACCAAGGCGCAAAGTTCGCATCACCAGATGATCGCGCCCATTACTGGAAGTGGCTCGATGAGCTCGAGTATGGACAGTACCAACTCCCCCGAGAGGACTTGGTCATTTATCTTGACGTGCCTCCTGAGATCAGCCAAACGCTCATATCCAAAAAGGACGTTCGCACCTATCTGGGCGTACAAGCAAAGGATGATGCAGAAAAAAACCTCTCACATCAGATCAAGTCACATGCAAACTATCACGATCTCCTCAAGCTCCACGCACATTGGAGGCGGATAGACTGCGTATCAACGAGGGGAGGGCTGCGAACCATCGCCGATATTCATACCGAGCTCATGACATTGATTGACAGCTTGTTCTCGTGATACACTAATAGTATGGATCAAAAGTTTCAGGTGCTCAGCATCCTTTTTCTGATCTTCACCGTCATCGTGACATCTCTCTTTGTCCTCCGTGGCCCACTCTCTACATTTACCCGTGCTGCAGACCAAGTCCCCTCAAAAGAAAAGTCACTTTTGATAGCCTATCCGCTCGTATTCAAAGTTGGTGACAGAAGTAAAGTGGATGTCTTTGTGACAGCTCTCGATGGCGCACCTATAAAGGGCAGACCAGTGACCCTTGCAAGTCGACTCACTCAAGTCGAGCCGCAAAATGTATCGACTGATGCAAATGGCCAAGCGACATTTTCACTCACCGGCACAAGTCCTGGCACCGATGAGGTGAGCTTTCTCATCGAGGGTGAAGCGTATCCCTCTACAGTCCAACTCACGATCACTGAGTGATGTAGTGAGTGACAAACACAGACTCTCATCTCATAGCTCTTAGCTCATAGCTCTCAGTTCTCAACTGTCAGCTATTAGCCATAGCTATTTGCTACTTATTCCCCCATGGTATACTCATACACAGTCAAGTTGACAATTTATCATCTTTACACCTATGAACAAAAAAATCACCAAAGCAGTCATTCCTGCTGCTGGATTTGCAACCCGCTTTCTCCCTGTGTCCAAAGCAATGCCAAAACAGATGCTTCCCCTCGTAGATAAACCTGTTATTCAATACGTAGTAGAGCAGTTGGTTGAAGCTGGCATCGAGGACATCATCATTGTCACAAACTACCACGAGCGCGCGATTGAGGATCATTTTGATCGACCCCACGGTGATCTGGTAGAAAATCTTCGTATGGGCGGCCCAAAGAAAAAGCACCTTCTCGATGCAATAGAGCGGGTGTCGGAGCTTGCAAATTTTGCATATGTACGTCAAAAGGGCCCCTACGGTAATGGTACGCCTTTGCTGAATGTACGACACCTCGTCGGAGATGAACCATTTATATACGCATGGAGTGATGAGTTTTTCCTTGCAGACCCCAATCCATTTCAACAGCTGGTAAGAGCATATGAGACCTATGGGACAAGCTGTATCGGCTGCATACGCGCCTCATCTGAAGGAGATTATACGAGATTTGGATATGTAGATGGCACCACCATTGGCGACGGCGCGATGGATGTAAAGGTGATGGTGGAGAAACCAGGCAAGGACAAAGCACCTTCAGATCTCGCCACGATATCCCCCTATATTTTCACTCCAGATATCTTTCACTATGTCGAAAGTGCGATCAAAAACACCGCAAACGGCTCAGAACTCTACTGGAACGATGTAGCAAACCTCATGCTTGGAGATGGCAAAAAGTTCACCGCAGTTGAGCTCAAAAATGCCGAGTACTGCGACTCCGGCACACCACTCACCTATCTAAAGACAGTGATAAAGATCGCCCTCAGACATCCTGATGTGGGAGAGGAGTTCCGCGCATACCTCAAAAGCATTTCGCTCTAACGGCAGTGGGTAATGGACTCACTGGGTGAGAGGCACACATGATATGGCGTTGGAGAAAGTACTATTTTATCTGTACTTTTCTTTGGCTTTTTAAATTTGCCCTCTCACATCCTGCCAGGCAGGTACCGATAATCGCCTGCAATTTTGCCTTTTACCTTTTGCATTTTAAATTTATTTTGATACAATCTAGCATTCAACTCTATGTCAGACACTCTATCTCGCGCAAAAAAACTCTTTGACCTCGGAGCCCACTTGGGCCACCGCAAAAACCGTCTCCACCCTCGTGCACGCAAATACGTCTTTCAGATCGTAGATGGCGTTTCCATCATCGACCTTGAGAAAACCATCGGACAGATCGACACCGCAAAAGCCTTTTTGAAGCAGGCTGGAGCCGAGGACAAATCACTGCTCTTTTGTGCCACGAAGAAAAATATCGCTGCACACACCATGAAGCTCGCAGGTGAGGTCGGCGCACACTTTATCACCACCAAGTGGCTCCCAGGACTATTCACGAACTTTGACACGATCGCCAAAAACGTCAAAAAGCTCCGCACCCTCCGTGAGCAAAAGCTCACTGGTGAGTGGGGCAAATTTGTGAAGCACGAGCAGGTCGCTCTCGAAAAAGAGATGCGCAAGCTCGAGCGCCTCTACTCAGGCATCGTCACGATGAACAAAACGCCAGATGTCGTCCTCATCGTCGATACAAAGCGTGAGAAAAATGCAGTCACTGAGTCCAACAAGATCAAGATCCCCTCCATTGCCATAGTTGATACCAACTGCAATCCAGATGAGGTCACCTATCCTATCGTCCTCAATGACGATACTCCAGGTGCACTCGAAGCAGTATTGACTGAGGTCGCCTCAGTGTACAAGCGCATTCCAAAAGTAGTAGTGACACGTCCTGAAACTATCTCAGAGCACATGGTAGCCGAAGGTGTAAAGCCTGCTCCAAAAGCTCCAGAAAAAGCAGTAGAAGCAAAACCAGTCAAAGCTGAAAAGGTCGAAGCACCCAAAGCGCCAGCCAAAAAGGTAGTAGTCGAAGCACCAGCCAAAAAAGCACTGGTGAAAAAAGCAGCTGCCAAAAAAGCTTCAACCACAAAGAAAAAAGCAAAGTAACACTCTGCATACTGTTGCCCTAGATGTGCGACCTGCGAACGTCAGCCACCTAGATCCATCTCCATCCTTCATTCTCCATTCTTCATTCTTCATTCTTCATTGTCAATTATCAATTATTAATTATTAATTATCCCTTCCCCTCCTATTTCCTCCCTTTTCCTGTAAAATACTTGCACTTATCTATTTTATAGCATTTTATGGCACTCGATCTGGTACTCCTCAAAAAACTCCGTGAAGAGACAGGCGTCTCTTTTTCAGTCTGTAAAAAAGCCCTCGAAGAAGGTGAAAATAATATTGAGAAGGCCAAAAAACTCCTGAGCAAATGGGGTGAAAAAAAGGCAGCAGACAAGGCAGACAGAGCAACTGGACAGGGCGTCATCGCGACCTATGTCCATCACAACAAAAAAGTCGCCGCCATGGTTGAGCTGAACTCCGAGACTGACTTCGTCTCAGGCAACGACGAGTTCCGCAAGCTCGCGGGCGAGATCGCTATGCAGGTCGCGACGATGAATCCTGAGTCAGTCGAGGAACTCCTCAAGCAGGACTACATTCGCGAGACCAGCAAAACCATCGATGGCCTTCTCAAAGATGCAGTGCTGAAGTTTGGTGAAAACACCAAAATCTCTCGTATCCAAAGGTGGGAGATCGGACGCTGAAAGTGCTCGCAGTGTATCATTTGTCTTTATCATATGGCAAAGCGGCATAGTTCAATCATCACGCGCGTACTGGTTGGCTTGGGGATAGCTGTACTCACAGGGGGTCTGGTATACGCATACATGTCTTTTACTGCTCAACCTCCGCTCAAGTCAACTCTTACGGTAAAAGTACCAGTCACCATCAAGAATGCAAAGCTTGAGTATCGAGGCAAATTTTCCCAATACAGCGATACAGAGCAGATGAAGCGTGCATATGAGAGCTCTATCGCCACCTTTTCGGCAAGACTCAGTCAAATACCTGGAATCATCGAAAAGCCAAACTCGTACGCGCTGAAGCCTGATACACGCAACCATACTGACGAGATCGCCTACTCTCGCCTTATCGAGTTTGAGTCCACTAAGTCACTTCCTCCTGTGTTGGAACTATTGCGACAAGAGAGATATCAGCTCAGTCTGAGCGAACTCGTATATACGATCCCAGATTTAGAAAATCAAATCCGCGATTCTCTGGTCAGTCAGCTTGACCCACAAATCTCGGCATATGCATCTCTCCTGGGTCGCAAAAAGTACAACGTTACAAATGTCGATTTGATCAGCAACTTCCAGTCTCCAGCCGGGACGGGATGTAGTGATACATCAATGTCCGTAAATGCTGATACACCTGACTCGTATTTTGATACCCTTTTCACTACATTACAATCATCGTCTCCCGGGTGTATCTTCCCTATCAGGATCGAAGTAGAGCTGAGGTGACAAGGAGACTTGTTCGCATGTATACATGTGATATATGAGAATCCCCCCGCGTGCTTGCGCACACGGGGGGAAGACACTACAGGAATAGATTCGCCGAGATATGCATCTCGGCACATTACTTATTCAATCTTTTTGCTGCCCGACCATCAGAGATTTTTTGACCCTGTTTTGATCTGGCTTCAAACACATCATTTTTGATTTGTAGACCCAAAATGATTTCGGCTATGGAGCGTCTACTAGCATCATTGTATGCGTTGCCGTCCACGATGGCATGCAGCGCACTCAATATACACTTCTCGGCATAACGTTCAGTCCAGTTTGGATTCTTAAAGCTCGACACCTGAATGTAGTCGGGGTGATTGGTCACTATCAAGATCGTATGTATCGACTCTTGATACATCCATCTATATCCCGTTGCTGTAGTTGGTGCAAACACAACGCGCAACTTACTGAGTGCAGGTGTCTGAGGCTTTTGGACGGGTCTATCACGTTCTGGAGCAGTATTATAATCTTTTTTACGTGAAACAGTAGGACTCGGAGTAGTTGAGACTTTACCGTTTCCATGTATGCCTCGATCGGGGGCAGCCTCACCGGTCAAACCTATATTCATCGCCTGCAGTTTTTCTTGCAGGGTAGGGAGCGCTACTAGATCGTCAAGCAGTGCCTGTGCTATATCTTTGATGCGATTGGTTTGGTCATGCTTTCTACGATCTATCACACGATCGTATACCTTCACTCCGTGCATTTCCATCCACGCATTGAGTGCATCAGCAAGCCGTTGAAGACCTGCAAGCTGATAGCCCGACCTGTCTTGGTTGGTGTCTAGTTCACGTAAGATTATTATCCCATCAACTTGGTCCAATAGCTCGACGAGAAAGTCGTCGAGATAGATATCTTGAACTTTCATTTGGGCACGAATCTTTCTCCATGGTATATCAAAAGGCTTTTCTTCCGGACACACGACTAAGTTAGGACTTCTCCCATCAGCCTGATGATACAAGCGGATCAACCCATCTACAAGACGCCACTCACCGAGTCGCTCTCCAGCAAACTCACGCGGTGTCACGATGTGGCATTCGCCTAATGGCCCATATATCCACACTGGTACACCGCTCTCCACGAGCAACCTATTATATTTGTTCAACAGTGCGTCTATGAGCTCTTTGACTGTAAATGTGATAAGGGCACTGGGCATCTCGACTGCCACTACTGTGCTATAGTTTGCGTACTGTGAGGGCACACTCTTGGGTAATAAAACATTTTCCACAATCTCTACCGCTATATCCCCTTTTTCTAAAGCGTCTCTTCTCAGAACAAATTTGGTAAATAAGTCTGCACCTTTGCGGGTATAAAATGCTGTTGCCTTGCCACAAGCCAAACCTCCAATGAGACCAGTTCCTCGCTTGCCAGCAAATTTCCTTATGTTGAGCTTTTGTGAGTTGCCCACATTTTCGAGCACGTGTTTTACTTGTTCCTGATTCATTCCTATTCCTGGGTCACAAACCAGCATCATTCCATTCAAAAACAGGACATGAACGGGCTTTTGTACACCGATTGCTACACAGGCATCGATCGCGTTTTGCAACAACTCGACTATCGCAGTTAGCGGGCCATATTGACCAATGATAAACTTCAGAAACGAACTTGTATCTACTTTAATATTGACTGAATTACTCATTTGACTCCTTTTTCATTGTGCCATTCAAACACATTCTTGATTGTCTGAAAGGCCTAATTATTGTAGCATTCTATTGCAAGAATCCTATTCGATAGTTCTGCGATCGCTGCACTGTAAGTTGTGCGCATGATCACGAGTTTCTTTGGATCATACAAAACTGTTGAGGCAAGGCCTATAAAAGCACTCAGCAAATCATCATGATCTTCCTCCTGAATGATATCTGTTGGTCTTGTGATAAATCCTCCTTCCCACACTAGGTGTATGTGTGAATGTTCAGACCTCAGAGCATGGACAGTGTGCACAAACTTCGACCATACTTCACTGTGTGCATTGCGCATACTCGCAATCTCTATGTTGTTCATATGAGCGAGATCTTGCATGCACTTTTTTAGTCTGTCATGCTCTTTGGTAATCTGTCCATAATATTCACGTGCAAGTGACTGTATGTCACTCTGAAGTCGTGGGGTCAATTTTCGTCCCCCTTGTATCACCCGTACTAGATGATCGCGGGTCACTTGCAACCGAGCTGCAATTTGGATGTTTTCTCGCGTGGCTTGACTTAGCATGTGTGCCAAAAGGAGCAGAATGGGATCTGCACGTATTTGGCATTCTGCTGCAAGCAATGCGATCAACTGAACCTCATGCGATCCATGCACATTCCCCCCTCGAATCCAGTTTTTAGCGGTTTGCTCAGTCACACCTATGCTCTGAAGTAATTTTGTTACTTCTCCAATTGTAAGCCTTTCAGCTAACTTTGCCAGATCACTACTGTATTTATTTGTCATCACTTACTCCTTATATTTCTATTCTTTCTATTCCTGTAATGTGAAAGTGCGAGGTATAAACCTCACCATAGTATCCACCCATACAAACACAACATTGTGTAAGATGAAAAGATACTATAAGTATTATAGTTTAGGTTTATGATTTATGTGAGCATTCGCAGGTATATTGCTCGCCTGATATCCGAGACGAAGGTATTCAAAACCTACATGGGCTAGGCGGTAGAAAGATATGATAGCGAGATCTATATTCGTGAGACCAGCAAAACTATCGATGGACTACTGAAGGATGCAGTGCTGAAGTTTGGTGAAAATACCAAAATCTTTCGTATCCAAAGGTGGGAGATCGGACGATGAACACCTGTTACTGTATCTGACACAATCTGAACTACACTCTATAACCTTTGTTTGAGTCTGACTCAAACTCACACTCGTCCATCGAATCGATATGTACGCGAGTCTGCTGTGTGACTCCCCCTCATGAAATGAGGGGGTAACTGAACGAAGTGAAGTGGGGGTGTAGTGAGCGGATAAGTCACAGTTGGTTACACTTCAGCAGATCACGAACTCACCCACATCCCTTGGGGGTTACACACTCCACGCCTGGGGAGGGGTGTACTCTGTACTCTACACCCCCTGGCTCATTGCATTCGCCTTCCCCCTCGTTCGGAAACGAGGGGGAGTTTGTAGTCAATAAAAAGAATGGGCCGGATGCGCTTTCGCGCATCCGGCCAGTTGGGAAGATTAAATAACCTTAAATCACCTTTGTACCATCGCACATGGTACAGGTTTCCTCAATGGTTATTCTGATCCGAAGAGTTCTAGTACCAGTTCCACGACAGAAGGTACATTCGCCGCCCATGCGGGCGACTCCCGTACCACGGCACTTGGGACAATCAACTTCTTCTTCTTCGGTAATCTCACCGGTGACTGTGCCTCTACCGAAACAACCTGGGCATTTAAATTCAACCATTTTACTCCTTTTTATTTTTCTCACCGGAGCGACAGATTAGTGAGCCCGAGCCCACCATGCTTGCGGTGAGAACGAAACTGTAGTATACGAGAGAGAGAGAGATTTATCAAGAGCAATTGCTATAAGCTATACTTCACCATTTCTCTGATGAGCTGCAGCACCTGATCTTTGGTATGTGCGGGGAAGTTTGCGATACGGATATGAGTGTCCTTTTGGTCTCCGTAGCCTTCTCCCACCAGATACCCATGTCGAGCCAAGTGCTCTATCAGCTTTGTCGAACCTCCCTGCACGGCGACTACCGGGGTTGTGCGCGAGCGATCAGCTGGTGTGGGTATCGCATGTGTGAGGAGCGGGTGCGCATCGATGGCGCGAGAGAGGAGAACTGCTTTCTCCTCGGTCTGAGTACGTATGGACTCGATGCCCTGTGCACACATATCACCGAGGACCTGATGCAGGAGGTAGAGTCCGAGCACGTTTGGCGTCTCAGGGGTCTGTCCTTTATCATCAAAGGCGGCCAGTGTCGGGAAACGATGATACGAACCGATACTGGCTCCCGAAGTGAGTAGCTGCTGCGACTTTGCGACTGCGGCAGGGCTCGCGATGAGGATCGCCATACCTGCAGGGAGTCCAAATCCCTTTTGGACTGAGGCATACACCATATCGATAAGCGTATAGTCGATATCGGGGTAGGGGAGCGAAGAAACCGCATCGAGGGCGATCAGCTTGTCGGGATGGGTTTTTTTTACCTCGTGAATCTTCTGGATATCAAGCATCACCCCTGTTGAGGACTCATTATGGGTGAAGCATAAAAGCTCAGCTTCAGGGGGGACGGTGATATGGTCGAGATCAATGCATGTTTCAGGAGAGTAGGTAAATGAGAGAGGATGTTTGCCGAGTTCTGTAGCAATCTGAGCAAATCTCTTTCCAAACGCATCGTGGACATAGTGAGCAGATACGCGTGCGACGGTATTTTGGATGATACGCTCCCACGCCTCATTTGCACTCGCCAGGAAAAAAATTCGATGATCAGTGGGTATGCCAAGTAGCTGTCTCAGTCGATTCTGCGTCTCACGATATAGTGCGCTAAACTCACTACTCCGGTGCGACAGAGACATGACTCCCTCAGCGACAGCTGCTTGCAAATACGTGGGGATAGTGGGATAGACTTGACTCGGCCCAACGGTAAAAAACCACATACCATGAAGTGTAATGGAAAAATGATGAATGGGTACCGGAGAATACGACGCCATTTTGTATAGCGCACTTTTTCCTGTGTGCTACAATTTGTCCATATGAACCCAATCGCTGATCTCAAAAAACACTTTGAAAGTGCCATGGAGCACCTGAAAGATGAGCTAAAGACTATCAGGACGAGCCAAGCATCACCAGCACTCCTGGAAGGCATCTCAGTCGAGGCATATGGCACCACCATGCGTCTGGTTGAGCTCGCTACGATCACGACGGATGGCCCATCCGCTATCGTCGTCGCACCTTTTGATCCCTCAACGATCCAAGATATTGAGCGAGGCATCCTCAAGTCACCACTTGGCATCTCTCCTTCAAATCAAAACGGGCGACTGGTAGTGCGCATGCCACCACTCTCTCAAGAACAGCGCGAAAAGTATGTAAAGCTCGCTGCACAGATCGTAGAAGAATCAAAAGGAGTCATTCGTGGGTATCGTGATGATATCCGCAAAAAGATACGCGCAGCATTTGATAAAAAAGAGATCACTGAAGACGATAAATTCAGATTTGAAAAACAGGTAGATGAGGAAACGAAAAAAATAAATGAGGTCGCCGAAACTCATCGCGCAAATAAGGAAAAAGAAGTCATGACCGTCTGACGCACGTATGATCAAACGCAGGAAGCCATCCGTTGGTAATTATTAATCAGCGTGCCTTGAAACAAAAATCATACCCCTATGTTTGTCATATCTCTCCTCATTTTTCTGCTGATTTTGATGGTGGTCGTTTTTATACATGAGCTCGGGCACTTTCTCGCCGCCCGTAAAAATGGAGTACTCGTCGAAGAATTTGGACTTGGTATGCCTCCTCGTATGTGCGGAGTCCAAAAGGTCGATGGCAAATGGCAGGTCACGAAGGGCAACGCGGCTCCTCTTGATCCTACACAAACCGTATTTTCCTTCAACTGGCTACCCATTGGTGGCTTTGTCAGACTCTATGGAGACGGCGCTGGTGGTGAAGGGGGAGCGGTAAATCCAAAGTACAAACAACTCGCACTCGGTTCTGCATCTGTATGGGGTCGCTTTGTGATCATGATCGCGGGTGTCGTCATGAACGTCATCCTTGCGACGATGATTTATTATGGCCTTTTGGGCACCAATGGATTTAGGTCAGATCGGCTCCCGCTCATCGGAGATGCGACTTTTCGATTTGGGCACATCATCGAGTCTGTGGGTGCTATTGCAATACGACCTGACTCTCCCGCAGAAAAAGCAGGTATCAAGTCGCAATCAGTGATCAAGCGCATAAAGCCCATGACCTGTGAGGTAGGTATACCATGCGACATATCACTCATACCATGGCAACAGGTAGAAAAGACAACTGATCTCATTGAGATGGTCAAAAAACACGATGGGCAAGCCATACTGATTGAAGTACAAAAAAACTTTATGAATCCCGACAGTGAGGTGGTGACTGTTGTGCCAGTCTATGATGCAAAGGAAAATCGTGCGATGATTGGCATCCAGCTCATCAAGTTTGTCTCATTCGACTACTCGCAATCTATGTTGGAAAAGCTTCTCTCGGGCCCCCTCCATGCCTGGAACCTCTTGAGTTATAACTATCAAGTACAACGTAATATATTTGTCGAATCGTTCCGCGCGCGAGATCCACGGATCGCCGGAGATGCGATGGGGGGACCTGTCGCGATCGCCAGCGTCGTAAACGACACGATCAAACGATCTGGGGTTGATACAGTAAAAAACCTTCTCGGCTTGACAGCTCTGATCAGCCTCTCGCTCGCCTTTATGAATATTTTGCCCATCCCCGCACTTGATGGTGGTCGTATCGCACTCCTCATCCCTGAGATGATCACCGGACGAAAAAATAATGCAAAGTTTGAAAACTATGTGAATATCGGCGGATTTATTGTGCTTATCGGGCTCAGTATCCTCGTCACCTTCAAAGACGTATGGAACCTGTTTAGGTAACGGATAATTGACAATGGATAATTGAAAATTGATAATTGGAATTTATTTGGTCCGCCCCGCCATGGCGGGGCGGATTGTGATTTTTTGGAATTTATTTTTGAGTTCGTGTAGTACAATTTCCCATGAATCTGACCTCGACTCATATCGCCATCTCTGGATCTGTCTGCTCAGGCAAAGGCACCCTCGCGCGCAATCTCAAGCCCTATTTGGAGCCCCTTGGGTGGAAGTTTTTCTCAGGAAGTGCATTTGCGCACTCATTTGCACCCCAGTTTTATGATGCGCAGATCGTGCAAAATAGGCACCACCATACTGCCCAAGACTACTCAGATGAGACAGATCGCCAAATTGATCAAAAGATGCGGGATATTTTTATGCATGAGACACATCAGGTGATCGAGTCTTGGATCTCTGGTTATAATGCGCGCGGCATATCCGGAGTCCTCAAAGTCCTCCTCACGTGCAGCCACCCAGACGTCGTCGTTGAACGTATTATGAATCGTGACAACTGCACAGTTGAAAAAGCAAAAGAACACCTCAAGGCTCGAGAGCAGGCAAACCTCTCCAAATGGACTCGGCTCTATGGTGATCAGGGTTTTTTTGATCCAAAAAACTTTGACTTGATCATCGACACCTACTCTAGCGGGCCAATGGAAACGCTTGGCAAAGTGCTCGATGCGATCCACTACCGGGTGAAGTGATTCGGTACATGCAAATCAATTTGTCATAATTGCAATAATCAACTAATTCGATGTCGAAAACAGATCATGCATTACTGCTGTCATCCCGATGAAAATCGGGATCCAGTTCACTGTAAAAGTACAAATGCAAGATCCCGTGTCGTAGCACGGGATGACATACAGGGAACCCTGTCACCAATATTATTGACTAGTACAGGGATGACGGACTAGTGTGCTGAGAAAAGTTAAATCTGTACCTAATTCTTCATTCTTAATTATTCATTCTTCATTTATAATGATTCCATGTCCCACCCCCACTTCGACCTCGAGGCTCATATCAAAATGGAGCACAAAAAGTCCCCCTTTTCTACCTACCTCCGCGAGATCGTGTATGGAGGCAATGACGGCATCGTGACGACCTTTGCAGTAGTTGCAGGATTTGCAGGTGCAGGATCACCGGCGATGAGTGGCGGACTCGGACCACTCACGGTCATACTCTTTGGCATTGCAAATCTGCTCGCTGATGGGACGGCGATGGGGCTCGGGAGCTTTTTATCTGTCAGATCCGAACAAGACCTCTACAAATCAGAATATGAAAAAGAACTGCGCGAGGTAAACACCAATAGTGAGATGGAAAAAGCAGAGACCACACAATTGTTTATGAGACAGGGGTTTTCTCATGATCAGGCAGCACAGCTCACGAGTATGTATGCGACAAACAAACCTGCGTGGATCGACTATATGATGAAGCATGAGCTTGAGATGAATGATCCAACAGATGACAAGCCAGGCCTCATGGGACTCATGACGTTTATCTCGTTTGTGCTCTTTGGCTTTATACCTTTGATTCCCTATATTTTTCTCAAATCTGAGGGGCTTTTTAGTCTGTCAATCATCGCCACTGCATTTGCGCTCATCTTACTTGGAGGACTCAGATACGTGGTGACGCGTGAGGGGATCAGACGTAGTATCAGTGAAACACTTCTCATCGGGGGGACCTGTGCAACACTTGCATACATGGTGGGGCTCTACTTTAGAGTTTAAGTCATATGCGCATCTGGTCACTCCACCCCACACTCCTCGATACAAAGTGCCTCGTGGCACTATGGCGCGAAGCACTCCTCGCAAAGCACGTACTCAGCGGGAGTACCGCCGGCTACCAAAATCACCCGCAACCAAAGAGATTCAAATCATCATCAAACCCACACGCTGCGATCCATCTATACCTCAAAGGAGTGTATGAAGAAGCTTTGCGACGAGGATACTCGTTTGACAAAACAATATTTGAGATCATCAATGAACATATATCTCTGCCTGTCACACAAGGACAACTCGATTACGAACACAATCATTTGATGAAGAAGCTACTCACGCGTGACCCACACAAATACACAAAAATATGAGTACGCCCAGTGTCTCACTTCATCCACTTTTTTATGTAGTGCCTGGTAGAGTAGAGGACTGGGAAAGAGTGACTTCGTTTGTACTATAATCATCACATGATACTCAAAAAGCCTTTTGTTCTCTCGGGTGGAGGTGCACGTGGATACGCTCATCTCGGTGTCATACAGGCTCTTTCTGAGCGCGGGATCGTCCCATCGGCGATATCAGGGACTAGCGCAGGAGCAATCATCGGTGCTTTTTTAGCAAATGGGTATACGGTGGCGGAGATACGCCAGCGTATCTCCGCCACCTTCAGACCCTCTCGACTCCCCTGGGTCGAGATCGCCAAAGGGATTTATACCCTCAAAAATCTCGATGATTTTCTTCAGGCAAATCTCAAAATCACCAGGTTTGAAGACCTCCCCATACGGCTACATGTCACGGCGACGAACTACAATGATGGACGCCAAAAAATATTTAGCTCAGGCAGCATCATTGATGCAGTGCTTGCCGCTACGTCTATCCCACTTCTTTTTCCACCTACCATCATCGATGAGGTGCCCTATGTCGATGGGGGACTTTCAAACAATTTGCCGGTGGAGCCATTTTCACATCACAAAGGCGAGATGGTGTGTGTTCATGTAAACCCGGTGAAAAACTATGTAGCGACGAACGACCCCGTGGCCACGCTCGACCGGACGCTCCATCTGATCACACGAGGCATCGTACATCGCTCAGTCTCCGAGTGCTTTCTCTTTGTCGAGCCTCCACAGTTGAGTGACCATGGCATCTTTGACTTCCATCAGCTGGATGAGATCTATGCGATTGGCTACGAGTATGCAAACACAATGGATCTCACACCTCCGCTGCCTTCTCTGAGTTTTTGGGAGAGAGTAGAGCGCATACTCAATCGATCATAATCACCAAACTGTGCAGTAATATCTGGTATGATGCGACCGTATGTCGTGGCTTTGGCTCTCATTTGCATCAGCATTTGCACAATCCATAAGTGGGCTGGTACAAAAAAATCATATTTCAAAAAACTTCAACGACAGCATCCTCACCGGCTGTCTATTTAACTTTTTAGCAGGTGTTTTGAGCCTATGTATAGGCATCATCTTGGGTGAATTTGCATGGACATATACTACTCTTTCACTCGTGCTCACGCTCATAGTCTGCGTGGGGTATATACTCAGCACCGCGGCGTATTTTGCGGTGTTGCGCTATACAGATGTGTCACTACTCACGATATTTGGCTCACTACGAAGTGTCTGTACGCTGATTGGTGCATATGCACTGTTTGGTGAGGTACTCAATCTACATCAGCTCATTGGTATGTGTTTGGTGTTTTTGGGTATCATTGTCACCCAGCATCGTCATCGCACTCACCTCACAACTCATACGCTGGCACTCGTGTCGGTTTTTGTACTCTGTGTGGGTCTCGGTCAGGTTGCTGAGCGCTATATCTCACATCACATGAATATATATCTCTATCTTTGCCTTGCCTACTGCATACCATCAGGCGCTTTATTTTTGATCCAGTATACGAAGCAGCGGAGACCGCTCTTGCGTAAAAGACACACCTTCGGCGCTGGTCTCATCGTCGCATCGACGTTGGCTGTCGGATCAGTCTTGCTCATGCGTGCGATCCAGTATGCTCCCACCGCCACACAGCCATCCATTGTCAGCCAATCTCGCGTCATCATCACCGTGATCTTGGCTGCCATTTTTCTGCATGAGCGCACCCATCTGCGTACCAAGCTTTTCTCGGCGATCCTTTGTGTTTTGGGGCTCATTTTACTCAAGTAGTCATGTGTTATACTTTCATCTGTTCCTGACTCCCATCAGGATACCGCCCGCGGGAAAAGAAGCATTCGTGCTTTGCAAACCGCCTCCGCAAGACCTGCGACACAACAAATCAAGAAAAAAGTGAGGTGGCACCTCCGCCAAATCGGCGGACTTCACACAGAGGATTTTTCCTCTGTGTCCTTCGTTACCACCATCAACATGTATTATGTCTATACAAATTTTAAATTATTAATTTTTCATTATTAATTAGACTACATCCCATGCTCTATTCCAAACTTTTCGGCAAAACGTCCAAGACCGTCAGTGATGATACAAATATCTCTACCAAATACTTGGTGCAGGGAGGATATATCCGCGAGTCTGTCGCGGGGCGCTTCTTTATCCTACCTTTGGGCTGGCGCGTCATGTCAAAGATCATGAAAATCGTCAAGGAGGAGATGGACGCTATCGGATCTCAGGAGATGATCGCACCTACTCTTCACCCACTCGAGCTCTGGGCGGAGACGAACAGGACGAATACCGCAGGCTTCGAGCTCATGAAGGTGACAGATCGTCGGGGTGCTGAGTTTGCACTGGGTGGTACCGCAGAGGAAATGTTTGTGGATCTCATCCGTAAGTTTAACCTGAGCTATCGCGACCTCCCCGTAGACCTGTACCAGTTTTCGACCAAGTTTCGTGATGAGATGCGCGCCCGTGGTGGGCTCTTGCGGGTACGTGAATTTATCATGAAAGATGCATATAGTTTTGATACCGATGCCGAAACATTTAAAATCACGTACCAGCGCTACGGCGAGGCATATACGAGGATTTTCAATCGGCTGGGACTCAAGACCTATGTGGTCGCTGCTGACAATGGATACATTGGCGGTGAGTACTGTCATGAGTATGTAGTCGAGTGTGCGGCGGGGGAGAGTACTTTTTTCACCACAGATGATGAGAGCTATGTCGCGCATGAGGATGTTGCACAGTTTGCACGTGTCCCAGCAAACGCTGGAGAGGAGATGAAGCCCTTTGAGATCATCGCTCAGCCTGCATGGGTGCAGACCATGGAGCACAATGTGAAGCACTATGGCAAGCCACTGAGTAATTATTTGAAAAATGTCGTCTACAAACATCGCGTCACGGGACAGATCGTCATCGCTGTGGTGACCGGGGACCTGGAGGTAAATAAGACCAAACTCGAACAGGCGATCAAGGCCGTAGGACAGCTCGAAGACGCTACTGCTGAAGATCTGGCAGCGATGGGAACCAAGACAGGCTATGTACATTCGTGGGGACATGACACCAGTCGCCAGTCGACAGTCGACAGTCAAAAGTCAGTAATGTATGTAGGGGATGTGGTGCTAAAGGATGCGCGGAACCTCATCGGAGGTCAAAAGGAGGAGACGACCGATAGTGTGCATGTGAACTATGGTCGAGACTTCACGTGTGAGGTGATAGCTGATATCGCACTCGCCAAAGACGGTGACCGGACTGCAGATGGGAAAGTGCTCCACCAAAAAAAGGGCATAGAAGTCGGAAATATTTTCCAGCTTGGTCATCACTATACGACCCTCATGAAAGGTGCAGAGTTTGTAAATGAAAAAGGTGAAAAAGTACCCCACTATATGGGATGCTACGGCATTGGTATAGGCCGCACACTCGCGACGATCATCGAAACCTCGAGTGATGATCGCGGTATCATGTGGCCGGGGTCAGTCGCACCATACAAAGTACACCTCATAGGATTGGATATGCAAGATGAGTCTGTAAAGTCAAAAGTCTATAACGTATATACAGATCTCAAGGAAAAGTTTGGGGATGAGGTGCTCTTTGATGACCGGGATGTGCGCGCCGGGGAGAAGTTCGCCGATGCAGACCTGATCGGCTGTCCGATGCGCCTCGTCATCTCAAAACGCACACCTGATGGGATGGTGGAGATGAAACGAAGAGGGGAAAAAGAGGCGAAGATGGTAAAAGTTGAAGATGTATAGGCACTGAGTCGTAATGCTCGCACAATACGCTCATATGTCTTTGCGCCTGCCCGCAATGCTACGCATAAGTGTTGCAAGCGTGGCGCGGAGTCATCTTGAGCGAAGCATAAGCGAAGTCGAAAGATCCCTGGTATATATGAGATTCTTCGTTCCACTCAGAATGACCATATAAAAAGAATAAACCCAGATGCGCTTTCACGTATCTGGGTGTTGAAGGGTTAGACCCTTCCTGAGCCTTTACAAGCTTGACAACGTTCTGATTTGTATTCTTCAGAACGAACTAGTTTTGTACCGGCTCCGTTGCAAGTGGTACACTTTCGTCCATGGTTGTGGCCTCTGCCACCGCAAGTCTCACATGAGCGCCTGTCTACGACAGTATTCAAGACCATGCGTGTTCCTTCACCATTGCAAGCCAAACATTTGAAATCTACTAACATTTTACTCCTTACTTTATCCTCACCGGAGCAATAGAGTGAGCCACATCTGCTCACCATGCTTCCGGTGAACTTGTGAATCTCAAGTATAAGAGAGAGAGGAAAGTCAAGAGCAATTACTATGAGATTAATTATTTACTTGTCCCAGACCTCGTATCCTTTCTTGAAGTGCAAGATATGCTCAATTTTACCTTTTCACTTTTGCCTTTTAAATTTCCCCTCACATCTCCAACACTCCTGCCCGGTATATCCCAAGGACCTGAAGCCTGTCACAATTTGCTCTGATTGCTTCGAGTATCTTATGCATCTGAGCGGTTTGCTCATGTGAGAATTCAAAATCAACATAAAACTGGTACTCGAATGGTTTCCCATGAATGGGGCGCGATTCGATCTTGGTCAGATTTAGCTTGTGATCACTGATGACCTGGAGGGTACGTATGAGACTGCCTGGCTTGTGTGCTACTTCAAATTGGAGTGAGCACTTGTTTGCGTTGGCAATAACTGGATCCCGGATCACGTCCGGGATGACAGCGCGAGGGGTATTGCGTACATAGATAAAGCGCGTGTAGTTTTTCTTGTCGTCTTCGATGTTGCGAGCTTGGATGGCGAGTCGATATAGGTGGGCAGAGTCTGCACTCCCTATCGCTGCCATTGAAAAATCATCTGATGCGGCGACGAGTGCTGCTGCAGTCGCGGTATCAGCGGCTACCGTAGGCTTCATCCAGGGATGGGCAGCAAAAAATGCTTTGCATTGCTCTAGTGCCTTTGGATGTGAGTAGACTACTTTGATTTCTTTCATCCTATCCTCACCTGTAGTTGAGCCTTTTTTACTCAAAAGAAAATGCTCCACCTTTAGGTATTGCTCCCCGCAAATGGAAAGGGGATACTTGTTAAACAAATCATAGTTTTCATAGATGGATCCTGCGAGACTGTTTTCGACAGGTATCACTCCTATCTCTGCATCCCCAACTGATACGAGTTGAAATACTTCATCAAATGATGCACACCCCATATAGGTGTGATCGATACCATAGAACGCGCGCGCTGCGAGATGACTGAATGAACCAGGTTTGCCAATGTGTGCGATGAGAGACATGTGAATAATTAAAAATTTAAAATGACGAACATAAGTAAGTCATCCCGGACATGCCCGACAGGGGGATCCGGGATCCAATTGTAATAGTTAAGGCGTTTGTAAATTTCTAAACTTCGCCACAGCTTCGACGATATCTCGCAGCTCGTCGAGAGTGACATGCTGGTCAGTGTCAGTACTGGAGGTACCAGCCTCGATCAGCGCGCCATCGTATAGATAGCTCCCATCTAGCATCTTCATCTGCATCGCATCGATCGTGGCTGCTGCTATGTGCACGCGCATCTTGGGTCCGAGCGAGTGACTCGGATCAAACAGCATGGGGGTACCAGCACTCGTCTTCATGCGTCGTGCTGTCTGATGTATAGGCATACTCCGATAGTCTCCGCGCTGGTGTGCCTCGATGCCACGCTGGATCATATATACCTGATCCTTTGGCATTTGTGTATATGCCACGAGCCCTCCCCACACCTTCTCGAGGGGGGTCTTGGCAGTATGGTGCGAGCTCTCGGCACTGGTGACTGATTCACCCAGAGACTTGCCATTTTTGATACCGATACACCAGTGGTTTGCGTTTGCGATAGCAGCCATCTCGTGGAGTGGCCATCCGAGCTGGTTCACCGCAGGGTTCCAGGGGAGGAGCTTGCCCGCAGGTATCTTGCCCGACAGGGGAGTGAGCTGGATCAGCGGTGAGCACACCTCAGTCGCGATGATAAATCCTGTTTTTTCAAATATATCAATGGAAATTTTTGCGCTGGGAGCCATCTCAAATGAGGTGATGGGCTTGCCCGCTAGGAGCTTCTTGAGATTTGCAGCGTATACATCGTAGTCCATACCCATGCCCTTCCCATCAGATGAGAGCTCAGTGCGAGACTTGATACCTACCACCCTGGTACCTGCTATAGCTTTTTGTTTCTTGCCAGACAGAGAGGTGACTGTCATGGTCGATATTTCCATGATCTCAGATTTATTCTTCTCATCTACGGAGCACGGACCCGCAATGATCAAACAAGTAGAGTTGTCAGTCGACAGTCGTACGTCGTCAGAAAGTGATTTAGGTTTCATAGGTGTTCAAGCAAAATAGTAATTTTAAATTTTACCTTTTAAATTTTTAATTAAAAAAAACCCCGCCTCGTGGGCGGGGGGTTTTGTCTTTTGTACTTGGATTTTAGCCAAGAGACTTCCCTCCGCCTAGGGCGGTAAAGTAAAAGTAGGTAAAGTACTTTTGGGAAATCATGAGGGACAGTATACAGATCGATAAGCCATTTGTCACAAAGAGAGAAGTTTGAATGAAGTGTCTTGTTTAGGAATACCTACTCTGCGCCAGCCAACTAAATTGATGGTGGACTCTTTTGTATGTCATCCCGTGCTCCGACACGGGATCTACCCACTTATACTGTTGTTATGCACTGGATCCCGATTTTCATCGGGATGACAGAGGAATCAAGATGCAGAATCCTGACATCGTAATAGTTGACTATTACAATCCCATCGCCTGTCCGCCGATGAGGCGGGAACGAGGGGATCCAACGCGAAAGGTAATGCGTCTGGTGCCTTTGGATCTTCGTGTCCACGAGGATGACGCGCAGGAACCCTGTCACCGGAAGTATTAACTATTTCAATCATGCCCACAATGCAACGCATACGCGTTGCAGGCGCGGCGTTGGATAACGGGATCTCATACACACTGCTACATCTTTGCTCGTTGATACACCTCAACATCGCCATTTTTATAAATTCGGCTATAGTTTTTGTCGTTGCGCAACTTCTCATATATTGGTATGAGTTTTTCTTTTTCTGCATACTCATATATTTCGCGGAGGCGGAGGATGGCATACGTAGCGCGGACATAGTGTGGTCCAAAATCATAGTAATATCTACGGCTGGTCAGATATGGAGCCAATTGTCCTGTCGCCGAGACTGCTATGTCGTCCCTGCTGACGATCTGGCGAAAAAGTGTGATATCTGCGAGCTCAGATGCAGATGAACCAAGAAGTGCAGTCTCATTTTTGAGCGAGAGAGGGAGCGGACTATCTATATAGCAAAATAAAAGTGTGCCTATCAAACACACTATGGGTAAAAAACGTATCCACTGCGCATTTTTATGTCGATCCAACACATCGATCAAGGCTATAAATACCCACGGTGTGATAAGGGCTGTATAGTGGAAATAGAAACTTTGCATTTGCGGACTACTTGAAAGCAAGTTTATGAGGATGTCTGGCAGTGCAATGAGCGCTAACGGTGAAAGGAGTGAGGCGAATGTAAGAGGCCCAAAAACAAATGAGCTGTATTTAACCGTCTCAGTGGAGAAGAGTTTTGTCAGATATTGGAAAAGTATATGCCCATACACAGGGTCTTTACCAAAGTAGCTGAGCGCAAAATGCGAATCAGACCGATACGATGGCATGAGTATAAATACAGACCACAGTGAGTATGCCACCGCACTAAGACCCATCAGGATGATGAGCCATTTGCCGATATTCCAACGATGCCGAGTCCAGCGAGAAAGGGGAACATGCGATCTGCCCACACTCCGATACAGCTCGACGAGCATCCACACGCCGATCGTCAGCCCCACGTGCTCTTTTGTCAACATCGTTAAGATGAGAAACAATCCAAACCAGCGATAGCGTTTACAAATCCACGCATAGTACATCCACGGCACCAACCCCAAGCACAGTGTCACCGCATGAAACTCATACAATGTGGCCCGCTCCAGGGGAGGGTACAAGAGATAGAGGAGGGGGATGAGCCAGACCCAGGTGCCTTTGCCCATCGTATCAAGCTGTTTTTTCCGAGCGATTTTGTAGAGTGCATATGCTCCACTCGCCGACACCAGGATTTGCAGAATCAGCAGCGTTTCAGGGCCTTCGTAGATAAAGTAGAGTGGCGCGAGGAGGCCTAATATCACATCGTTGTGTATCGCCATCCGCTTGATCTGACGGCCCGATCCATGTGGATCGGTGAGCTCGAGCATGCGCGAGGCGTCAGCCTCGCGCAGACTCATATACGAGTTGTATACCGTCTGGTGCATGATCCCCAGGTCAAAGTACGAGGTCCAGAGCTGACGCATGCGCCCGAGTGAGAGGAAGGAAAAGTAGACGATGAATATGACGATTGCTCCCCAGACTATGATTTGCGGACGATGTGAGCGAGTGACGAGCATACGGTCAAGTGTAGCAGATCTCTAGGCAACTACAATTTGCCTTCAGCTATTGGGGTTGTATTTAAAATTGCATCCAAGTAGAATGAAACTATTCAATTACGTGCCACTTTGAGGCATGATAAATGTATGACTAAATCACTTCTGCTGGTCGCACTCCTCGCGTCACTGATGGGGGGTATTTTCTTGTCTCGTCAAAAACAAACTACTCCATTTTTTACGAGAGCTGAGGTTCCTCAATTCAAATACTCCTGTCGGCCAGTAGATTCAATAAATATTGACTTCATTGACCCACGCCCTCCACCAAAAAAGGCTGAAGATCCACCAGTGCAAAATGTAACGATTAAACGCGGCCAAAAGATAAATGTAGTTATTGGCATATCCACCGTAGACACAAGCCAAACCACCATTCTACCGAACTTTGTTGCATATAAACGTCTTGGGAGTAGCCCAAATTTTCAATATGAGAAAATCGGCCCACTCAGCGAGAAGTTGCTGGCATCGACGGCGTGGCCTGGTGTATTTTCTGTTAGCCTGACATATGATCAAATCGCAGAATATCTCAAAAACGATAGTCGTGACGAAGCGAGAGACTATCTCCAACTAAACGGACAACTAGATGATCCGAACGCAGATCCGATGCTGAGAGCTGGCACTACCGCATGCGTAGCACGAATTACACTTGCCGATAGAGCAACCTACGTGGCACCTAGTCCAGTTAGCACAGAAAAAATCTCCCCACGCCCAACATCTGTACCAACATCAGTACCACCCACAGTTCCTCCAGCTGCCAACCCTCCTTTGAGTCAAAATATCATTGACACAACAAGCTACTGGCCACAAAGAGGCAGATCATATCTATACAAAGGATATAACTACCGAGGGGATCGCAATTCAAATCCCATTGAGGGAAGGATGCAGCTGGATATACTACCTTCAAACATCTGCGGAATAGATGGCGATAACTACAGATTTACAAAATCAAATGCATTTATGTACTGGACTCCCTGTATATCTGGCGCGTGCGATACTGCCTCACCGAATTCAGAAATGGTCTTTGCGTACGAGAAGTACTACACAGTGAGTGGTAATGCCCTGGAACAAGTGATGACGCTACCTTTTGATACTGTTGTTCAGCCGATCGAAGGTCATGGCAAATTTTTGAGTGATAGCGCATCCTCACTTTCAAACTTGACCTACGCCGCATTCACAAAAAAACAGTATGACAATATGGAAAAGAACTATCCGAGATCGCTCAAACAGCCTGAAGATTATCAGCGAATATCCCAGCAACCGTATGATGTTGTGTACACTCACGATCCCATACGAGGTACAACTGTAGGGTACCCTTTTTTACCAAAACTACTAAACACAGCAAACATGCAGGGAGCCGACCTCGCAGCTGAGAATATGCTTTTTATGCGGACTGGCAATCGATCAAGCTTGTGCTCCATCAAACAAAATTTATCAAGCACTATAATTGACCCTATCCCCCGTCGCACTGATAGGCAAGATGTTGAGCTTTTTCATACACGATATGTCAACTATGCATTTTATGCTACCAAGGAGTTGGTACTCTATAGCCCTTCTGGGGCTGAACTTTACAGGGGCAAGCCACTTATTGTATCTATGCACGAAATGCTCACTGACACCGGTTGTTCGATACACAATTTCGATAAGGGCGCATGTCCACACGTCCTTCGTGAGGATTGGTATCTTGCTCCAGGGATAGGTCTTGTTCGGCTCGAACAAAAGTTTATTGATATGTATTTCAGCTTACCGAGAAATGTTCGGGGGAAGAATATGTGTAGCGGTGACGATGACTGTTATTCAAGGTCTGAAATGATGAATCCTGATTATGTCATGAATCTCATTGCTTCTGGAGATACTCCGCCACCAGCTAACAATCCTGCCTATGACAAGCCTTATAACATATTTGATACAAATGCACATCCCTTTGTTACCCCCATCCCAAGCATTTCTGTTTCCCCTCCGACTAAAGTGAAGAAAATCGCCCTTCACCATCTTTATAAGTTTCAGTCTGACCCGCTCAAGGGACCCTCTGCACCATTTATGAAAACTTTGGTTGGCATCTATCAAGAGAGCGACTACCATTGTATTAAGTTGCCATCAAAGAGACAATGCGCAGTTGCCTTCGAGGACCAATGTGGAGTTAGAAATGGAGGGATACCTGCAAATTACTTTGCCGGTAGTGCGCGACCATGGTTTTGCGTTGAAGATAAGGTGCGAGGTGATATGATGCAAGAACGCTGTGGTAGACTTCCCGAGAATGATGAGCAGTTTATCACTATTGAGGAAGAAAAAAGACTTTATCCAAACAGAATCTTATCCCCTCGACGTTATCCATATCAATGCTCGTGGCAGAAAGTAACCGAAGCAGGTCGTTCGTATGACATATTTGACCTTACTATAACTATACCGAGCACTGACATGGAAGATTGGAAGAGTTACCAGTATGTATGGGGAAATGCTATAGAGCCTATGAGTACAAATATTCCTATGTTTGTCGGGCCCGTAAACTTTGCTCCGAGTTCAATACTCGGGTATCCACGTGGCGCTATCCCAGAAACAAATACGCCAGATACAGATCGATTGGATATAAATGTGGTGACAGTTCTGCAATAAACTCATGACTCCACTTGCTCGTTGAGCTTGGATCTGCCAATGTTTGCTCGTGGTATATCTGCCACATTGATTACCACCTCAGCTTCGTATAGTCACCCTCAGGCAGCGCAGCATGTCGTGCAGCATTCCTTGTCGAGAGCAGCATTGCGATTGATCCGCCCATGTGGATAAACCTGATCTCCCTTTTGCTGATCACGTGATTGCGCAGCAAGGTAAATGGTGTCGCCTCAGAGAGATGCATTTCACCATTTCTTATTTCCCTATTTCTCTATTTCTCTATTTCTCTATTTCCGATTTCTTGTTTCCAGTTTCTTATCTCCTACTTCCCCTCTTTATTCCCACTATGATACTTCTCATGGACTTCCTTGAGTCTTGCATTGGTGACATGGGTGTAGATCTGGGTCGTGGACACATTTGCATGTCCGAGCATCTCCTGTACCGCACGCAAATCTGCTCCATGCGAGAGGAGATCAGTTGCAAAGGAGTGACGGAGTACATGTGGTGAGATGCGTTGGACGATCCCTGCTTTGACCCGGTAGTACTCGACGATCCGCTCGACTGAGCGGGGAGACAGGCGGAACTTTTCATCAGTCAGCTCACTGTTGCCCTTGGGTCCCCGTGTCCGGATAAACAGCGGTTTATAGGGATCGCTCCGCTGACTCATATAGGAGTTGAGCCAGTGCTTTGCATTTTCAGAGAGAAATACCACTCGCGTTTTGTCGCCTTTACCCCGAACGCTAAACTCTCCTGTCTCGAGGTTTACCTGGTGACGATCGATACCGGTGAGCTCGCTCACCCGACAGCCTGTCGAAAAAAGTGTCTCCAGTATTGCCTTGTCACGCAAGCCATTTTTGGTACCTGTGTCTACCGCGTCGAGAAGTCGCGTCAACTCATCATCATGGAGAAATTTGATCGCACGATCACCAAGCTTGCCCAGCTCGATCACATCAGGCGCGACGACTTTGAGCTTTTGCTTCAGACAATATTTGAGCAGGCCACGGAGCGCCATGAGGTACTTGACCTGCGTCACGCGCTTGAGTGATCCAGTCACGAGGTTTCGGTATTCATGTGAGAGAAAAAGACGAAACTTGCGTATGAGCGCCTCGTCAAACTTTTCCATATCCATATCGGGTCCTTCTTTCCCATATACCTTGAGAAGCCATGCCTCCAAAAGCTGGAGATACTGCCCGTACATGCGGACTGTTTTGACAGACAGATTGCGATCAAGTTCGCAATACTCGAGATAGCGGAGAATAGCTTCGTGGATAGTCAAAATTTAATTAAGAATGAATAATGAACAATGAAGAATTTGAATAGTAACTATCATTTACGACTCTTGACTGTTGACTAATGACTTACGACTGTTGACTAATCATATCCACATCTTCCGACATTTGCAAGCTCGTCTGTATGAGTGTGATCAAGTCTGATCATATAACTGTTTTGTGTGTGGCGACAATCACTTCCCCTTTTCTCGCATTGTGCTATAGTCATCGTACTAGCAATTATTTCATGCCCTATGAACACTATGCTCGCTACCGCCCAACGGTCAATCACCGTGGCAGCCCAACGTGCTGGATGGACCCCCGAACAGATCAAGGCGTTTCTGAAGCCCGACCACATGCACCACTTCGACCTCACCATCAAAATGGATGATGGTCATGAGCAGACCTTTCAGGCATATCGCATCCAGCATAACAATAAAAAAGGCCCATACAAAGGCGGCATCAGGTACCATCATCAGGTCGACGAACATGAGGTACAGGCTCTCGCCACTCTTATGACTATCAAGTGTGCAGTGACCGATCTCCCGCTCGGCGGAGGCAAGGGAGGTATCGTCGTCGATCCCAAAAAACTTTCGGTGATTGAGCTGGAAAAACTCTCACGTGCATGGGCGCGCGCATTTGCCCCCTTTATCGGACCAGAAGTTGATGTACCCGCACCTGATGTAAACACGGGAGGACAGACGATGGCGTGGATGGTAGATGAATATATCAAAGTCGCCAAAGACCTGATCCATACTCCCGCACAAAAGCGTGCCACCTTTACGGGTAAGCCGATAGAGTTCGGCGGATCACTCGGACGCACCGAAGCTACCGGTCAGGGAGGTGTCTATGTACTTGAGGCACTACTCAAAAAAATGAAGAAAAAGCCCGCAGATACTACTGTCGCAGTCCAGGGATTTGGAAATGTAGGCTACTACTTTGCGCTCATCGCACAACAGCTCGGCTGCAAAGTCGTCGCCGTCTCAGACAGTCATGGGGGAGTGTATGTGGCTGAGGGGCTCCCTTCGGTCGCCCACCTCATGAAGCACAAGCATGCACATGGCTCACTCAAAGATATGAAGGGCACCAAAAACATCGGCAACGAGCACCTCCTCGAGCTGGACGTCGATATCCTCGTCCCGTCTGCACTCGAAAATGCGATCACGGTGCACAACGGACCCAAGGTACGCGCGAAGGCTATCATCGAGATGGCAAACGGGCCCGTATCATCTGAAGCCGAGGCGATACTGTCGAAACGTGGCGCCATAGTCATCCCTGATGTGCTCGCAAATGCAGGAGGAGTGACCGTCTCCTACCTGGAGTGGTATCAAAATATGAATGATGAAACGTGGACGCTGGATCAAGTAAATGAAAAACTCAAAGCCATGATGGTCAAATCATTTGAGGAGATTTGGAAATACGCACAAAAGACCAAAATATCCATGCGCGAGGCCACTTTTGTCATCGCACTCAAACGCATCGGGGCAAAGTGAGGGCGTGATGGCTGTATGCTCATGCCTCGCCATGCCTGGACTAGTCAACTAATACGATGATGATTTGCATCTAGTCATTCTGAACGGAGTGAAGAATCTCATATAAAGTAGCTTATTGAGATCCTTCTCCCACTATCGTGGGATCAGGCACCGCCCGTAGGGCTATGCCCGGACTCCGTCCGTCGGACTACGTCCAGAGGAGGGATGACTGACTTGGCAAATACTTTTTCTGCCACTGATAATATTGACTAGTAGATGGATGACGCACTACAAGCTTTATGACTTTATAGACTTTAGGTACTTGGATCCCGGATCTCGCGGTTGCGCATGTCCGGGATGACCCAGCGGGGTCACTTTATAGACTTTATGGACTCTCGACGGTATAGTTTTATAGCTTGTAGCTTTATAGCTACTTTCCCCCCTCCCTGTAGTAAAATATCGAATGTTGGAATCACAGCCCGATACCATTTTGCCCAAAGCATATTCTGAAATATCTTCACTTGTTGGGCAGTTTACTCCTTGGCCACCAGGAACCAAAGAACCTTCACCAAAGGTACCTGAGCAACTTTCAATCTTTTATAATGAAAATCTTCAGCGTGAACGAAACGACTTTTTCGCTGATCTCACTGCAAAGCAATACACTTCCGAGCAGATAGCCTACATCCAGCGTTCCTACCCGCTCATGCTCTCACACGAGCTTATCGGTCAAGTACGCAAGATCGATGGGACGCCCTATATCGATCACCCACGTGCGATGGCGATCGAGGCTGCGCGCATGCAGCTCGATCCGACACTCATCATCGCCTCCATGCTCCACGATGTACCCGAGGATGTAAAGTTGGGTACGATGAAAAATTCTGAGGACTGGCTCGGAATGATAGAGGATACCTATGTTGACTATGAGGACAAAGAACGCCTCATGCGCATCCTCCGTGCAGAGCAAAAAACTGAGACACTGAGTAGCCTCGAAGATAAAGAGGAGGTAATAAATTACTATGCCAATACTCCGCTTGGCAGACGCGCACTCGACTACCTGTCTACCGTACGCAACGGTGGCGAAGCAATTTCCGAAGAAGATAAGAATGAAGTCGCCACTGTGCTCTATGATCTGAACCGGCTCATGTCTGATTCATTCATCCCAAATGCCGATGGAAGCAAATCCTTTGACCCATCTCTCCTCACGGTGAAGATCCTCGACACCTGGCAAAATCTCCAGACTCCTGGCTTCTGGGGCAAACAGCTCTCCAGCGTAAAGAAGGACGCAGGTACGGTGACGAAGCTCATCCGTGCCCGCATCCTGACCAACGTCGCCGAGATGTTTGGTATGCGCGAGGTCGCATCGAGCATGACTGAAAATATCGCGAAGCTCCAAAACATCAATGACATCAATCATCCCCGCATACTTACCTCGCCAGAGGAGAGACTCCAGCGATCACAACAGATAGAGGCAAAGCTCCGTGACGAAAAGGAGTTGTCAGATCCTATCCGCAAGGCATTTGGTGCTTCCGATCAAAAGAACGTGTTTCTCCAGATGCCCTGGGCTGATCCGCGAACTGTTGAGATCACTGATGGTCTCCCCACTCCTGTGTGGTACATCACCAGTAACGATATAGACCGTCCGATCAAGAACTCCATCACCACACTTATGGATGGATACACATTGAGAGGTCCCGTTGGCCTGTCAGAAGGGGCATTGCGCACTACGCTCGAGGGCGCTGCGGGAAGGTCATTCCGTGAATACATACTGGAAAAGGGGGGCACATTCTATGGCAAAGTCAAGGTGGGCTCCCGAGCACCGCGCATGATACATACACTCAGATCAGATGCTCCTGCGCACCGTAAAGCACGCATTGAGGACGTGCCTGAGCGCCACATATTTCATCAATTCGTCACCGAATACACACGCGATGATGCAGATCAAGTGCAGAAGCCAAAATCATTGGAAGCCTTCGATACCTCGATGATTAACCTCCTTGAGTTCGTCTACTCACCACGTGAGTTTCTCTCATCGAGTGTTGATGAGGCACATAGGCCCTATCTGATTATCATCAATGGATACTACTATCTCGTCACAAACAATACATCTACGACCACGATATACGAGATGGCACAACGCCATGGTATCCAGCACCCCACGGTCAGTCCCATCGGGGAGGGGCAAACTGCTCTACTAGTCACAGAAGGAGATACTGGAATACTAAACCGAATGCATGCTGAAGGTCTACTACCATACAATGCAGTGATTGTCAGTGAGGGAGCAAGCTCATCAAATGATGATAGGGAGATGTCAGGCAGTTTGTATTCGCACTAGGTATAAAAAGAGTAAGACAGACGAAGAAAGTGATAAAGATTTGGTGAATACTCCTGAGTTGGACCTCATGAGAAAAATCTTATGAGGTCCGAGAAAGGGTGGAGCCTTCCACCTATCAGCTATCGCCCAGCAAAGTAGGCGAAACTGATTTCGTTTCTGGCACATGGGTATAGCTCCCAAGCTCCATCCATGTATCAAAAATGTGATTTGTAAAAGAATTTAGAAGGGGCCCGTTGTACAAACAGACCCCCTCTAAGGCTATGCATTACTTCTTCTTGAAGCAAACGCATGGCCGCTGGCCGCAAACAGAGCAGCGATAATCGCTGCACACAAGTTTGCGGACCGAGGTAATGATTTTTTTAATCATTTTACCTCTCCGTTTTAACCATCACTACTCCTTCAATCAAAGGAGCATGTCTCACTTTCGTGAGTGACTGGCAGCTATTGCCAGCAAGAGTACGTGATAGTTTCCTGTACCCTACACAGTATTGAGCACGAGCGTGCTCGATAGTGTGCAAGGTATAAACTGAAAACCCCCGCCTTTGTGGGGCGGGGGTGTAAGTTTTTAAATTTGGTTTAAAGTTATCTCACATACCCGCCTGTCCCCCAGCGAAGGGTGACAAAAAAGGCGCGAATGAGATGATAACTTTGATTCATTAACCTAGGATTATAGCAGGTATATATGCAAATGCAAGTGAAATTATAAAATGAGATAGCTCATAGCCATATTAGATCGTCTCTGTGCTCCAGATAACGACAAAGCATCTATCTTATAACAACCTCATTTTAGTTCTTCGATTTTCACTCAGTGCTTTTACCACTCTCAGCTCTCAGCTATCAGCTTTGCTCTATACTACTCACCATGTGGTATCACACCCTCGCACACTTTCTCCTCTCAGGAGGAGAGTCGCTCGATGACGCAGAGCTCCTCGTACAGTATGGAGTCTCAGACCTAGACGCCGTCCGCACCGCGCAGGAGAAACAGTTTTTGACCCTGCCAAAGCTCTCCAAGCTCTATACCTTGATCGAGCTCCCCGTATCTCAGATCATCACACAGATGCATGAGGTGGGGATACATATCGATCGGGCACGGTTGGACGAGGTGCAAGTGCAGCTCACTCAAACGAGAACTGATCTGTCAGCAAAGATCAAGAAGACACTCGGTGAGGTGAATCTAAACTCACCCAAACAGCTTGGAGACGCACTCGTCACGACACTCAAAGTCACCCTCCCAAAGACGAAGACTGGCCAATGGTCGACAGGAGTAGATGTACTGACTCCACTCGCCCCCCAGCACGAGCTCATCCGAGATATCCTCGAGTTTCGTGCTGTGGACAAGATCCTCGGCACCTACGTCGAGCCGATCCACACTTTTATCGCAGAGGATGGACGCATCCACCCTACCTATATCCAGACCGCGGCAGCCACGGGGCGCCTTGCCTGCAAAGATCCAAACATCCAAAGCACTCCTATCCTCGGCGAGTACGGCGCCATGGTACGCAGCTACTATACCGCCCCCCCTGGTTCGCTTCTCATCGGCTGTGACTACTCCCAGCAGGAGCTGCGCATCCTCGCCCATGTATCTGGGGATGCAAAGCTGCATGAAGCCTTTGCAAAAGGGATCGATGTACACGTGGTCACCGCGAGTGAGATATTGGGCATACCTCTGGACCAGGTAGATAAAGCAGCGCGAACTATTGGCAAGACACTCAACTTTGGCATCGTCTATGGGGAGACTGCCTTTGGTCTCACCAGACAACTAAATAAGTCACCTGCAGAGTGCAGTGAGATACTGAAGAAATATTTTGAGACCTACTCAGGAGTGAAGCAGTACTTTGATAACCTCCTGACAGGTGCCAAAATACATGGCAAAGTAGAGACGATGTATGGTCGCATGCGTGGAATCCCTGGACTCTCCCTCGGCACCCCTGCGAAGTTTTTGAAGGGTGAGCAGGAGCGGATACTCAAAAACTTCCCCATCCAGGGCTCTGCAGCTGATATGACCAAAGCTGCGATGGTAAAGGTGACGCGCGATGTGCTCCCACAGTATCCCCAAGCCCGCCTCATCATGCAGATCCATGACGAGCTCATTTTCGAATATACTCCGTCATCTGTCATCCCGCCAAGGCGGGATCTCGTCCCTCCCGAAGTCTATGCCTTCCAAAAAGCAGTGGTTGAAAGCATGCAAAATGCAGTCAAACTGTCAGTCCCCGTCGTGGTCGAGAGTAGCATCGGTACCAACTGGAGCATGCTAAAGTGACGAGCGACGGTGACTTGTCCCTGCATGGCTCCCCCTGCGCAAGCGAGGGGGGATCCGAGCAGTAGGCGAGGAGGGGGTGTATTGTTTGGGCTGACACCCCCGCACTACGTGCACCCCCTCGTACTGAAACGAGGAGGAGTCTGATATCGTGCAGGCGATTTTACCCGCCAAATCGGCGGGAGCGAAGTCGAAAGATCTCATGCACGAGATTCTTCATTTTTTACACACTGCTCCTATTTCTCTATTTCTCAGTTATTTTTCTTCGCAGTAAGCTATGAGCTCTAAGCTATAAGCTATTTTTTAATTCCCCGGGAAGTGAGGATAGCAGGATATGCCCATACAAAAGTATCCATGATATACGACTTTCTCGATATAGATCACAAGAGCTACGAGCAAACAGATGGTGATAACCTCGGGTAAAATGCCTATGATTTTTGCGCGCACTATTTTTTTTTCATCATTGTTTTTTGCTTGCCAGAAATACAATGTATTCAGCGCTATATAGATCCCTGCGATCGAGCCGACCAACATCAAGTACGCAGAACGAATCATGTCGAGTACAAATAGGCTCAGGTTTGAGGGGCGCATCATCTCTGTAGTAATCGGCATAAAATCAGTTTGTGGGTTGCACGTGCCTATATACTCATCCACGTCGCACCACTCTCCGGTCGCTGCCTTAAATGAGCTTTTGATCCACGTGCCTTTCGTTGGATCATCACCATTTGCAGGACGACAGACACACCACACCGGTGCAGGTTTGGGGGTTTGATCAAAGCGTAGATTGATGAAGGTCATGACAGACAGATATGCCAAGAGCGTACCTATCGAGAGTAGGCGAAAAAGACCCATATAGGTACATGATACACGAAAGGTATATGCAAACGGGAGCGTTAGCGATCATCTCCGGACCCAGTCAGCGTGGAGCGCTGCTGCCGACTCGCAAGCTTTGCGATGTTTGCAGAGGCGATGTCATCGAGCGCGATGCCGGTATCGTGTGCCACGACCGCGATATACCAGAGGATGTCGCCAAGCTCTTTTTTGAGTTTGTCTTTGTCAAGCTTTGTAGGATCTGCATCATGATCGCGGATCCATTTTTTAAAAAGGGCGAGCACCTCTCCAGACTCATCTCCGAGGCCCAAGACCTGTTGCATGAGCTCCTTCAGCGGATCTGCCTTGGTGAGATTTGTACGGAGAGCCTTTTCTTGATATTCGGTAAAGTTCATAGGTATATGATAAAGTTCAAAATAATAAATTCTATCAAAGTTCTTAGCTATTCGTTATTCGTTATACGTTATTCGTTATACGTTATCAACTATTAGCTATCAGCTCTTAGCTCTAAGCTATTCTGGTGCCAAAGGTGGGACTTGTCTGAACTCGCTGTTGACGAGCTCTGCCGAGTCTTACAGCGAGTTGATCCCGCCACGGCGTACTAGCCCGCCGTAGCGGGGAACCCAAAATTAAAACGTACATATTCCTAGTTCTAACAACCCATTTTCTGGCGTTCGTTATCAACTGTACGTTATACGTTATCAACTATAAGTTATCAACTATTTTGTGCCGAAGGTGGGACTTGAACCCACACTCATTGCTGAACACGCCCCTAAAGCGTGCGCGTCTGCCAATTTCGCCACTTCGGCCCTGTCATATAGGTATGCCATCTGGTGGCTTGCCCCGCTCTGCGGGGTTTCGCCACTTCGGCTGGTGATACACGTATTATACCTTCTTGTTCACCAGTTTGGCGTTGCGGACGATCTGGAGGAGCTCGCCCTCGGGTCCAATGAACTCGGTAGAGCGCGTGATGTCGGCATACTCGTTCAGGTAGTCTGAGAGGGATAGCTGGACATTTTTGAGCTCAGTGGAGATCTTTTCGATTTGCATCTTTGTACCGATGACTGCGTCGACTTTCACGAGCTTCTGCTTGATCTCATTTTCCTTTTTTTTGATCTCTGCAGTTTTTGCTGCAGCCTCACTATAGTCTTTATCACCCTCGATCGTGGACTTTAGCATCTCTTTTTGCGCGCGGAGCTTTTCACGGAGGTTTGCCATGTCGGCGAGGTAGCCTTTGATCAGGTTTTCGAGGTTGAGGACTTTTTGTGCATCTGCCATAGGATGAGAATATAGCGGAGAAGAAGGGGAAATGCAATATCACGTTCGCGCACGAGCATACTCAGATGCGGCTCCGTGCAACCGAACTAGTGCTGATTGGTTATTGATCAACCATTGGTTTAGTGCATCTCCGAAACCGGCACAATAGAAGTGCTCGTGAGTTTGAAACGATTCCTCATCTAATTGCCCCACCTTTGCGTTCTGCTGTGCTGCCCGTTGTTGAAATAAGAGCATTGCGTTTGAATAACCGGGAAGCATGGTCTCAACACGATCTATTAAATATCTAACATTGGACATTCTTAAGTCAAGCATCGTCACAGGAAGCTCATAGCTTACTTTGGGTATTTGTAATCCCCCCACTAACCCAGCAAGTAGACCATTTGAGACATTCAGTCCATGGGTATAGTTCACAGTGTCTTGAGGAGAGTGCGGTTGTGCAATAAGTGAACCAAAGTAACGCGGATTAGCATTTCTTGCGCCATTTGGAAGGTGCCCAACAGGCTCATTACCCGCCCACAAATACCGTTGTGCGATATCTCTGTAGTATGAGCCTCGAGTCCTTGGCAGTTCAGCTCCACTTAGCTGCAATGCTTCTTCGCCCAAATATGGTGCCAGACCATATATAAATGCTAGTGATCCACAATTATTCTTATTCCCATCCCATCGACCTGAATTGTAAAATTCTACTAAACCGGCACAATCAGCAAAATGCTGCAAAAAAGAGCCCATCCATTCATAAACACCCAAAGGATCACTGTCACGGGCCAATATTACTGCTGTAGCTGAATTTAGAAATAGATTCATCCGATTAGCTGGTTCTGGTCCCATCTCTAAATATCTTCCCATGAATTGAGCGAGGTGCAGCGCCATCGTGCCATGGATTTCTGCAGTCCTTGCTTCAAGTGGACCTGCAAATGCAATTTTTGCGGGCAACCCTCTCAGTAGAGTTTGAAGTTCCGAGGGCACATACTCTGTACTTCTTGGAAACAATGTTGCATCGAAATCAGCACTCGTGAACCGCGATACATTATCAGGACGTTCAGCTTCAGATAACATATGTACAGTATACTATCCTATAGTACTTTTTGCAACTCATTTTATAGTTATAATGTTCCTCCTGTCATACCGTATAATTCACTTTGTCACCAGACCACAGATGATGAGCTTACGTCTGTTGACTTACGACTGACGACTGTAGACTGTTTTTTGGAAACGTGCCAGAGTGGTCGAATGGACACGCTTGGAAAGCGTGCGTCAGAGCAATCTGACCAAGGGTTCGAATCCCTTCGTTTCCGCAGGAATAAGATGGGATGAGAAGTTTATCCGCCGAAGTGAAACGGAGGAGGAAATCCCTTCGTTTCCGCATTGACAGATCTTAACGATACGTAGTGAGTTTAGATCTGTCCATGCCCGCCGATGATTGAGTGCTTGAGCCGCAGCGAATATATGCTAAGGCGAACGCACGAAATATGGAGGGCAGTATGTGCTCTTAGCTCTTAGCTAATTTTATGGAGAGGTGACAGAGTGGTCGAATGTATCAGTTTCGAAAACTGACATAGTCGCAAGGCTATCGGGGGTTCGAATCCCCCCCTCTCCGCCAAGTTTAAGACTCAACACAATGGTACTCCCTCCTTAATATTGACAGAGATCTAACTTTCTCATATGCTACGCCATGATGAATGATGACTCAAGTGCTGTATAGTTGTGTCTGTAGTACTATATGAATATGGCAATCATAAAATCTACAATTGAGGACAATGTGAAAAAATACCAAGACAAGATCAACATATATCAGGATGTTCTTTCAAAAATGGAGTTTCTTGCTCTATTTTGACACCTTCTAAAATAATAATTTTATGGCAAAGTTAAAAGATACTCCAAAACATGATAGGCCTCGAGAGAAGTTTCTTGAAAAAGGAAGCGACGCTCTGACCAACAGTGAATTGTTAGCTATTTTGCTTGGAAGCGGAATCAAAGGAACAAATGTTAAGTCGCTTGCTCAGAAAATTTCTCGGAAGTTTGGCGACAAGCTCATGAATGCAACAGTAGAAGATCTCGTTCAGATTCCTGGGATCGGTAATGCGAAAGCTCTGCAAATCGCCTCAATGTTTGCACTAGCACATCGGATGTATGAAAAGCATAATGGCGAGGAAGAAGTTAAAGTATTATCAGCACTTGAAGCATCACGATTAGTTCCTGAGCTAAAAACCGCAAAAAAAGAACATTTGGTTTGTCTTTACCTGAATGCTCGAAGTGTACTCGTGCATAAGGAGATTGTTTCGGTTGGAACGTTGGACAAAAGTATTATTCACCCCCGAGAAGTTTTTACACCTGGACTTGAAAAGCACGCTGCGAGTGTCATAGTTGTTCATAATCACCCATCGGGTGACCCTTCACCGAGTGTTGAAGACAAACAAGTTGCCGCTCGAATTGTCGAAGCAGGTAAAATTGTCGGTATCAATGTGCTTGATTTTCTTATTATCGCGGAGCGAGGTATACACAGTATTCTCGCAGAATTGCAACATGTACAACCAAAAGCCACCGATTATGTTTCCGAAGGTAACCAGGGATCGTTCTTTGATCTTCTCGTCGATGCACGACATATGTATTCTCTCGGAGTAAATGATAAAGCACCCGAACCTATAACAAAAACCAAACATAAGTTCATCGATCTCTTTGCAGGTATCGGTGGTTTTCATATTGCCTTTCATAATGCAGGCGCAGAATGTGTGTTTGTGTCCGAATGGGACGAACCAGCGCGAACAACATATAGGCACAACTTTTATAAAGTATCTCCTGATGTTTTTAGAAACGGCAATTTTGTTGGAGACATCACCAAAGTGAACGAGAAAGAAATACCAGATTTTGATGTAATTACAGGCGGTTTTCCATGTCAACCGTTCTCACAAGCGGGCTTCAAGAAGGGATTTAACGAAACACGAGGCACTCTCTTCTTTGACATTGTGCGCATTATAAAAGAAAAGAAACCGAAAGCCTTCTTTCTAGAAAACGTGCGTGGCCTATACGCTCACGACGAAGGAAAGACCTTTGCAACCATAAAACGTATTATCGAGGAGGAACTTGGATATTCATTCCATTCAAAAATTGTTAAAGCTTCTGATTTTGGCATGCCCCAACATCGCCCACGATTGTTTATGGTTGGCTTCCGTGACAACGCAATACCGTTTGAATTTCCCGAGCCTGTTAAGGACTTGAAATATACTATGTCTGATATTTTCGGAGGAAAGTGCAACAAGGAGGTCGGGTTCACCCTTCGTGTTGGAGGCCGTGGGAGCCAGATCTCTGACAGACGAAACTGGGACTCATACCGTGTGGACGGAAAGATAGTCCAGCTCGGACCTAAAGAAGGCTTGAAAATGCAAGGATTCCCTGAGTGGTTTGAGTTTCCTGAAGATATATCGTCAGCACAGTCAATGAAGCAGCTCGGCAACTCTGTCGCCGTACCTGCAATTCAAGCTGTTGCGGAAAGAATAATTGAGACATTAAATAAATATGAAAACAACAAGTAATGCATCACCAAGAGGCAATAAAGGCGAGTGGTCTGAATTCTATGCCTTCACAAGGATACTCGTCGAAGGTAAGGTTTTTACCGCCGATAAAGATCTTAAAATTTTGAAAGACCATTTTCATCTTGTCCTGAAAATCATTCGTCATGAAACGGAGGGTACAAAGTCGTATGATATTTCGAAAAATGACGGTCGAGTGATTATTTCAAACAATGGCACAGAAATAGATGTGGTCGATTTGAATGGAATTAAGGGTGGTGTTGCAAAAATCTTTGAGCAAATTAAAAAATCTTCAGGCACCACTTTCGAGGTATCTCACGCGGTAGGAATAATGGACTATCTTCACTGCACACAATTAAGAGCATCTAGTGGCAAAAAAGCTGATTTAAGTATTGTATTACACGATAAAAAGTCACCCGAATTCCCCGAGCTGGGTTTTAGCGTTAAATCAATGCTCGGTTCTCCATCCACGTTACTCAATGCTTCAGGAGCCACAAATTTTGTATATAGAATTGACACCAGAGATGGTGCGGCTGTTCAAAATTCTGACTACATGTCTGTTAGAGAGGCGACAAAGCTTTCATACGGAGCAGGTTCAGGATTGGAATTTATTAGTATGGACAATGCTACTTTCCGTAAAAATTTGCGTAAAATTGATTCCATATTTCCTGATATTGTCGCCCAAATGTTGAAGCACTATTATGTAGGAAACGGAACTACTATCAATGATCTCGTCCATAAAATTGCTGAGGATTCTGATTTTATGGATCATATCGATTTCACAAAAGATATGCTAATCCTAATCATAAAAAGATTTCTTTCTGCTATTGCATTGGGTATGATGCCAAGTAAAGATTGGGATGGATATACCGAAGCTCACGGTGGATACATTATTGTTAAAGAAGATGGAGAGGTTGTTTGTTACCACCTTTACAATCGAGATAAATTTGAGGATTACCTCTTTCACAATACCAAACTTGATACTCCAAGCACTTCTCGACATGGATTCGGTAGAATTTACGAAGAAGCTGGTGAACAACGAATGAAGCTTAATTTGCAAATTCGATTTTTGAAATAAGGAAATTGCAATATCTTGAGAAAGTAGCCCGTACGATCTATAAGAATACTGCCCAAAGTATAAAAAGGGAGAAGCCAGGATTATTTATGAAGAAGAATGATTTGTAAACTATTTGATAGACTTTATCAAAAATACCCAATCACCTCATATTCAGGTACACTACCCATCATGACCCTATCTGAAGAACGAGATTTTGTGTTTGCCAAAAAGCCACTCCTGGGCAAGTTGTACCACGCGTACAAAAAGCGATTCTGGCCTGAGTACCTACATGAGGTAGCGCAAATACTCCCGAAAAAATGGCGGATGGAGTATGATGTGCGCTTTGATGAGCTTGCACAGGTATGTAAGAAAATCTCCATCCCGCTTTTTGGAGTTGCGTTGACTCACAAAATCATCACGTCCCTAAAGTCAAAACGGTTCGTGAGCACCTCAGATCATCATGGAGTACTGTGTCACCCATTTTTTCTCAATTTTAATCTCTTGCGAGCTACTTCTCTCTCTGATGAACCAGTCATCTCCTTTACTTGCGGAGGGACCTCTTTTTCAAACTCATCCTACCCACGCGGCATATTTTTTCACGACACATCTCTGAATCAGATCAAGGCACCTTTTATTCCCTGGAAATATCGTCAAACCTCAGCTTATGGTCACCCTGCACTAAAACCAAGAGACTTTGAAGATCTTAAAAGGAGAGCGGAAGCGATGAACTTGCCCGAAAAGCAAAGAACTAAAATATCTCATTTATATGATTTGTATCAACGGGACATCCGAATCAGAAAGTCTCAACTCTTTAGCGAGCAAAGCTCGGTCATGACACGTTTGCTGTGGAAGGGCGCCGGGATGGAGGAGGATGTTATCTATCTCGAGTGTGAGAGTATCGTCAGAATGCTCCTCCTCGATGTACATCTCTCGCGTGACTCTGTCATACATCGACTTCTTTTTGATGAAGCGTACCGCACTGGATATCTGAAACATTTTCTGGGAGTCATCGGAGCACACCGCACAAATGGAGGCACTGAGCTCTTTTGGTATAGGGACCTCAAACAACGCAGAAAAGTGCGTCTTACCGTGACGGTATCAAGCGAACAAGCAGTACTCAGGTCTGAGGATGGGATGGTGATGATCCCACTCACTCCAAAAAGCATACGCACGCATCTGAGCGAGCATGCACTCTTGCCTTGTTTGGCGCTCTGTTATAGCATCGTTTCCTTTTACTATGGCATCACCTTGGGCGGTGGATTTTCACAAATACAGTATCTTGGCGATATGAAGAATGCATGGACTGGGCTGCTTAGCGATGTGCACGATCCTGAGAGCGAGGTGGGTGATGCGATATCAACAGATATATTTACGGGTGACTTTGTGATTGCAGGCATATCTGATGGCATGGACACGAAACCTGCAACTCTCATGGACATATATCTCTGGGGCGATGGATCGACGCAAGATCATATAAAGCGACTGTTCAACGAGATGCCAATAGGTGATACACTTGATATCATGATCCCTCAACTATGTCATACACTTGCTCCCAGTAGTGGGCCCCCAAGTAAAACGAAAAATTTCCCCGCCACACTCCATGTCCACACCTAACCCAAAACAAATCCCGTGTCCACACTGTGGGAACAATCCGGTGAACCACCGACTGATGTATCTGAATGAGTTTCTGGAACAGGTGATCAGCCCCTATACCAGGCTTATGGAAAAGATTGAAAGTAAAGTGACCAAGAAGCTCGTACATGTCTTTCTCACTCCCTGGATCTACCTTGCGAAGGCATTTGGCGTATGGCGCTATCATAGTGACAAGTCCCGTACGCCATCTGAGCGGTCTCATGTCATCTGGGAGGAAGCTGAGAAGAGAGGCATCCCCATGGAGGGGGTAGAGGTGTGGGGGAGAGCCATAGAGCAGCACCGAGCAAAGGTGGGCAATCGGTGGTATCACTTTGAAAGCCTCCCGATACCCCCTCAGTTTCGTCATGAAACCTTTGCGCGATTTGATAGCAAAGCTCATCTAAAAGAATTTTTACTCTCGCATCGACTCCCGACCGCTTATGGAGGTCCGATCACCACCTATGATCAGGCACTAGAAATATTCCGAACTGGAACAGCGCCCTTTATCATCAAGCCGCGCTCTGGCTCTCGTGGGAGGCACACGACGACTCATATCTATACAGAAGCAGATCTGAGGCGTGCATACGATATCGGCAAGCAGCTCAGCCACTTTTTGCTCATGGAGGAGCACCTCGTCGGCAGTGTGTATCGGGGTACCTATATAGGAGGTGAGATTGTGGGCAATCTCCGCGGTGATCCACCACGGGTGACAGGGGATGGGGTGTCTACTCTCAGTATGCTCATCGTGAAAAAGAATGCTGCTCGACTTCCCCGCGTGAAAGAGTTTGTGATGAAGCCGGAGTCTTTGCTTTTTCTCATGCGCCAGAGATATGCTCCTGATACAGTGCTTTCTGCGGGTGTAACTATAGACCTCACCGAAAAAGTTGGCCTGTCCTATGGAGGATATTCAGAGGAGATGATAGGGGATACTCATCCCGAGATCGTGCGCATCCTCAAAGCAGCAGGGGACGCGATGGGTACGCCCATCGTAGGATTTGACTTTATCATCCCTGATGCCACCAAAGACCCCCATGGGCAAAGGTGGGGGATCATCGAGGCAAATATGAATCCCTTCATAGAGCTCCATCACTTTCCACTGGTGGGAGAACCTATCAATGTCGCTGCAAAGGTGTGGGATATGTGGAAGAAGTGAATCATGAGTGTAGAGGCTCCCATTTCTCTGTCATCCTTGTAATAGTCAACTAATACAATGAGGATCCATGTCTAGTCATTCTGAACGGAGTGAAGAATCTCATTTATCAGGGATCTTCCTGCCCGCCTTGCGCTCGCAAGAGCGAGGCAGGCGCGGTCGACTCCGCTTACGCTTCGCTCCCGCCGATTTGGCGCCGTGCCCGCAGTGCTACGCACAAGCGTTGCAGGCGAGGGGCAGGCAATATGACACGTAGGGGAGTTAAAGGTGGGATCAGGCAACGCCCGTAAGGGGGATGACACAGTGACGAATTGCAGGAATTTCGTATCACTTCATCTGCGCACGAAAAAACTCGATCGCGCGAGACATAGCGATACCAAATGAGGCGCCATTTATATTATGATCCTCATACGGATACAGGTAGAGCTCATGGGCCACCTGTGCCGTCTCAAGCTCTGCCGCAAATAACTTCCCTATTGCCACTGGCACTGTTGCATCGACCTCCCCATGATGTATCTGGATAGGAGTGCGCGTCTCAGAGATGAAGGTCATAGGATCGATACTATTCCAATAGGGGAGAGAGGCAGAGGGTGTACCATATTGCCTGATCATCGATTGACGACTGGAGCTCCATCGCTGCCTCTGCTCTGGTGTACCTTCGGTAGTGCGAGGTCGGTTAAAAAACTCACGGTAGATCATCGGGTAGGATCCAACCACTCCCGCCCATATGATAGTAGCTTGCACCGCTGGCTCGATCGCCCTGACACGCATACTCACGTTGCCTCCCATAGAGTGGCCCCATAAAAATAGCTTGTTTGGATTTACTTCACTCATTTTCTGCACAGCTTTGATCCCATGCATCACGTCTATCGCATATCCAGGTGCAAAATATCCTCCTTCGGCCACTCCCTCAGACTCACCATGACCACGGTAGTCAGACATAAATGTGACAAATCCTGCACGAGCCATCATGTCTATGTATGCCACATACTTTGCGGTGTTGTCGTATTCTTTTGGCGTGATAAAGCCATGATTGAGGATGATGATAGGCCACCCACCACTTGGTACCTCACCAGCAGGTACTGCCATCACGCCATATATCTTCAGTCCATCAGACAGATAGGACACGAGATATTTCGTATATGCCGCGTCTGTCACCAGAGTTTGCTCGATGCGAAGAGCTTCTGCGTCATATGATCGTGCACGGAGCGCCACGATGGTGAGGGGATGCAGAGAGGTAGTAGGCAGGGGAGCAGTATCGCGTGATCCAGTACGTATGAAGTCAAGAGGAGAAGGTGATTTTGATTGATACAAAAAAGCGACTCCGATCAGGAGGAGCACACTCAGAAGTGCCAAATAGTGGATCTTTTTCATGGGACGGTATAGTGTACCTGCCCAACCTGAATAAATGCATCAAAAAACATACCTCGTCAACTTTTCCCAGTAGTGTCAGTTAACCTGGTCATCCCCTGCCCGCAATGCTACGCATACGCTTTGCAGGCCTGCCTGCCAGCAGGCAGGCGCAGCGATGCATCCGCCGATACGGCGGACGGGTCCATGTGTTACATATCTCTACACCCCCATCCGCCCGACTAGTCGGGCGGATCACCCCCTCGCTTCGCAGGGGGAGTTGTAGAAGCTTGCACATGACGAGAGAGTATTTGTTGACTCCCCCTCGTTTCTTACGAGGGGGTATCCCGAGCCATAAGTGGCGAGGGAGGGGGTGTAAGAAGCAAATAAATTGAAGGAATTTTGTATCACCCAATTGTATTGAGCACGCGGTATACTTCGCAGATCATATGAGACTGCAAACGATATTCATAGTGATAGTATGTGCTATCCTTTTTGCTATCCTTTCATTTGCATATATGGGGAGATCGCGAGGGCACATATTTTCTTCACTCGGCTATGGTGATGAGTACTTTGTGACGACACATCTCACCCCGATTCCGCTCGCGCAAATCATAGAAAAGAGCTCTCTAACAGTGCAAAGTGCAACGTCATCGGCACTCATCTCTACTCCAAGCGCCTCATTTGCGACGCCTTCCTCACGCATGCGCATCCCCATCATCACCTATCACTATGTCGAATATGTAAAAAACAGACTCGATACCACACGGATCAAACTCACCATCAACCCAAGACTGTTTGAGGAACAGCTCAAGTCCTTGCACGATGGAGGGGTACAGACATACTTCATAAAGGAGATCCCCTCACTCCTAAAGGGTGACCTAGTCCTCGCAACCAAAAGCGCAGTGCTCACCTTTGATGATGGCTATCGTGATTTTTATACTGATGCGTTTCCGGTACTGAAAAAATACCAGATGAAGGGCACGATCTTTCTCATCTCGAGTTTTTTGGGAAGGAACGATTTCCTAACCCTTGAACAGGTCACTGAGATGCTGGATAGCGGACTCATCGAGGTGGGCTCACACACGCTCCACCATGCAAATCTGAAAAAAGCAAATTTGAGCTATGCCACTGATGAGATCGTCCAGAGCAAAGCAAATCTTGAAAAGCTCTTTGGGATATCTGTCGAATCTTTTGCATATCCCTACGGAGCATTTGATGATCAGGCAGTGAGACTCGTAAAGGAAGCGTCGTATAGCGCCGCAGTATCCACAGTGTCTGGCGTCCATCATACTCTCGATGATCTCTATACTCTCAAAAGATGGCGCGCAGGGGTGCTCCAGGGGACGCGCTCTGCAGATATACTAGATGCGCTACAATAGGTACTCTGATACTATGGAACTGCTCACTGATATCTCATTTATTCTCAAGGTCTGGATCTCGCAACATACGCTGTTTGCGTCTTTTTTTCTCCTTTTTATTGAGGAGTCTGGTATCCCGCTCCCAATCCCCGGCGATGCAGTGCTGACCTATCTCGGGTATGCGATATCTCGTGGTTCAATCGGATACTGGAGCGCTTTTACCCTTCTACTTGCTGCTGTTATGGGTGGATCTTCTATACTTTTTTACCTCTCCCGTAGGTATGGTCAGTCGCTCGTGCTGAGATTTGGACATCTCCTACATGTCAGTGATGCGAAGCTTCTCTACGTCGAGCACAAGTTCAAAAAGTACGGGGCGTGGGTCATCATCATCGGTCGGCATATCCCTGGGCTTCGCATACCCATCACTGTATTTTCTGGTATTTCTGGAGTGTCCTTTCGAACCTTTTTTTGGAGCACGTTTGTATCAGTGATATTTTGGATACCCGCCTATCTCGAGGTCGGGAGACGACTGGGAAAGCGTGCCACGCGGCTCTTGCAGGCGCATCAAGACTACTATCTACTCGCGCTGATACCCATACTGATCTTTATCCTTTCCCTCACCACAGCCCACATCAGGCATGTGAGGAAGAAGAAATGAAACATCGCAAGTAACAAATGTGCAGTCTGCAATTTACAATGTGCAAATAATGTAAGTTTGAATTCGAATTTCACATAGAACTCACTCTTCTGGAGTGAAATATTTGAAACGTATTGCTCTGAATGTTCTGCACTATTCGTTCTGCCTATGTGTCACACGCTCATTGTTATCTGTTATGCGTTATACGCTCTAAGCTATACGCTATACGTTCTTCGCTATACTTTCCCCCTACTTTGTGGCATAATTAGCGCATCAGAATAGCATTTTTAGCTAATTTTAATACTTATCCCTATGAGCGATTACGGCAAACCAAACAACTTCGTCCCCCGAGGCAAAGGCGGCTTCAAACGACCCTTCGGCGATCGATCAGATTTTCGAGGTGATCGAGATGGCGCACGTCCTGAGATGCATCCTGCAGTCTGTGCGACCTGCAAGGCCTCTTGTACGGTGCCCTTCCTACCAAATGGTGAAAAACCAGTCTATTGCAGAAACTGTTTTCGCAGTACCGCTCCTTCTCATGACTCAGGTGCACGTCCAGGACGTCCAGAGATCATCCGACAGGTTCGTGTCCATGATGAGGCAGATCCACGTCTCGGCAATCTGAAAAAGCAGCTCGAAGAAGTGCATCTGAAGCTAGATGCTATACTCAAAGTACTCAGTCCAAAGCCACCTGAGCCAACAGTCTAAGGGCTCGTACCAAAATAGTCTATCCCCCTATTTTGGTTTACGGCCCTTTGTGTCACATCTCACATACAAGTTGCGTTTATAATTATATTGAGATGTGACCTAATGCTCAGCTCGCAGCTGAACGTTCGCAGCTTCTTTTTTTATGGAAACCATTATCAGATTTGCAAACGTGCATTTTGACTTCGGTCATGATAAAACCATCTTGGATGGGGTTGGTTTTTCTATCAAAAAAGGAATGAAGATGGCACTCATGGGTCAAAACGGCGCTGGCAAAAGCACACTTTTTAAACTCATCACCGGGGTCATAAAGCCCGAGATCGGTGAGGTCCACGTTGAAAAAGGCGCGACGATCGCGACCGCCTACCAGGTCATGCCCGCAGAGGACAAGCCTCTGACCGTCGAGCAGTATTTTCAAAAGTATCTAAAAGAAGACATACATGAAGTTCGCAGGCGCATGAGCAAAGTCCTCGATGTGGTCCATCTGAAGGCTCCAGCTGACAAACTCATCGAATCATTCTCTGGTGGTCAACAAGCCCGTCTCCTCCTCGCCGCCGCGCTCATCCAAGAGCCAGATATGCTCCTCCTCGATGAACCGACGAACAATCTCGACCATGCAGGGATCGAGCACCTCACTACATTTCTCATCATGTATGAAAAGAGCGTCCTCGTGATCTCTCACGATGCGGACTTTTTGAACTCATTCACCCAAGGAGTGCTCTACCTGGATAGCTTTACGAAGAAAGTCGAGCAGTACGCAGGCGACTATCACGATGTGGTGGCGGAGATCGCCGCGCGCATCGAAAAACAAAATAGACAAAACGCACTCATGGCCCGCGAGATACAAGAAAAGAAAGATAATGCAAACTTCTTTGCACAAAAAGGTGGCAAGATGCGTAACGTCGCCAAGAAAATGTATGAGAAGATCGAAGTGCTCGAAAGTGAGAAGGTAGATGTGAGAAAAGAGGACAAGACCATCAGACCCTTCACGATACCTCGCCAAGAGGATATAGAGAGCGATGTGCTGACTATCAAATCATTTACCATCATGCATGATCACCATCCGGTGGAGAAAAAAGCGAGTGTATTCCTCTCCCGCGGTGAGCACCTGCAGATCATCGGCCCCAATGGGATCGGAAAAAGTACCTTTATCGAGTCGTTGGCAAACGGCACTGCTCCTGGCACCACCATGCAGCCAGGTATCAGGATCGGGTACTACCGCCAAGATTTCTCAACTCTCAACTTCGAGGACACAGTGCTCGAGTCACTCATCAGAGTCATAAACGAGTCAGGTGAGCCTCTCAACGAAGAGCGCTACCGCGCGGTCGCCGCAGGGTTTCTCGTCACCCAAGACATGATCCATACCAAAATCGGTCATCTGTCTGAGGGGCAAAAGGGACTCGTCGCTTTTGCGCGCCTCGTCCTCCAAAAGCCCGGCCTTCTCATCCTCGATGAGCCGACGAACCACATCAACTTTCGCCACCTCCCCCGCATAGCACAGGCACTGGACGCGTATGAGGGTGCCATGATCCTCGTCTCCCACGTGCCCGACTTCGTCTCTCAGATCCGCATCGACAAAGTCCTCGATCTGCAGGCATAAGTGTAATTTTGCAAATGAGCTTACTACCACTGTCATTCTGATCCGCCGATTTGGCGGACTTGTCCCACGTGGAGGACTTGTCCCACGTGGAGGACTTGTCCCACGTGGAGGACTTGTCCGCCGTGGCGGAGAAGAATCTCATGCGGTTATAGACATCGCTTTCTCACTTGCTCCAAACTTCCTGTCATCCCTCCGGGCGTAGTGCTAGGGGCGGAGCCTCGCGAAAATGCCTGCCCCTCGCCTACAACGCTTATGCCTAACATTGCGGGCCTACCTGCCGGCAGGCAGGCACTGCGCCTCTGAAGGGAGGCTCTCTCGCAAAGGCGAGAGAGCCTCACAATGTCACATGTGCCTAGGGTAAGTGACTTATACGGAATTCTTTCAATTCTGTTCCTCCCCATACTCCCCCCTCCGGGCGTAACCCTACGCGCGGAGCCTTGTCCTGCTATGGCGGAACGAGGGGGTATCCCGAGCCTGAAATGGTCCTAAGGGCACGCCCGCCACGTCTGACGTGGCGGATGCGGCCCTTTGTGGTACTCCCGAAACCTGCTGTGTCCGTCAGGTCAATTACGGGAGCGCTCCAAAGTGGCTACCTTGTAGCGAGGGAGGGGGTGTAGATTGGGATGGATTTAAGGGAATTCCGTGTACCAATGATGTATTTGCATGAGTATGTATTCCTCACTATAGGATAGTTAATATCATGGAAAAGATGGTGTATTCTACTTCCCATCGCAACGATAACTAATAAATGCTTCAGCAGGAGTC
>JBAXII010000010.1:0-48779 GCA_037138475.1 bacterium
GCTTCTTACTACTTTGAGGCACGAAAAAACACACAAAAGGTTACTTAACTCAGAAAAATCAAAAGTCGTCAATAAAGCCTTTCAGTTTTTTGCTGACGGAAATATTTCTTTTACCGGCATTTCTCAATTTATGTTTAAGTTTGGGATTAAGAGAGAAGGAGAAAAACCCGTAAAAGTTGACCAAGTAAAAAATATGCTTGCCAATAGATTTTATTTGGGTATTCTCAAATATGCTGGAGAATATTATCAAGGCTCCCACAAAACTTTTATCAGCAAAAAACTGTTTGATGAAGTGCAAAAACAAGTTGAGAAAATTGAAAGACCAAGACAAAAAGGCCATAATTTCGCTTTTGCAGGTCTGGCGACGTGCGGCGAATGCGGCGCCGCAATCACGGCGGAACAACATATCAAAAAATACAAAAATGGGACTGGACAAACTTTTATCTATTACCGTTGTACCAAAAAGCTAAAACCCTGTACTCAAAAATATATTTCTGAACCCGATACAGAAATACAATTAAGGAAAATTGTTGGTGATTGCGGCTTGCACGAGAATTGGGAACCGTATTTTGAAAAATGGATCACAGAAGCCGAAGAAAAAGACAAATTGACTGCCGAAGTAGAAGAAAAACAACTGGACGGACAAATCCAAGAATCAGAATTAAAACTTAATCGACTTCTTGATGGTTATCTTGACCAAGTTATTGAGCCGGAAATTTACAAGCAAAAGAAGAATGAATTGTTTGATGAAAAACTAAAGTTGGAGGAGAAAAAATCGCAAATTTCCAAAAACGGAACTGTTTGGCTCGAACCCATGAGAGAATTCGTAAATTGTGCCTTACAGGCGCAAAAAATCGCGCGCGCAAAAAATAATTGCCATGATTTAGCAATCATGGCAAAAAAAGTCGGCTCGAACTTCTTTTTAATGAATCGGCGGCTCTCGGCGAATTTGAATTTTGGCTTTAGGGCGCTCGCAACGGGCGGGGGCGTTGCGAGCGCTCCACCTTGCGAATCCACGATTTCCTTTTTGGTGATCCCAACGGGATTCGAACCCGTGTTACCGGGATGAAAGCCCGGTTTCCTAGGCCTCTAGAAGATGGGACCGGCTAGAAAACAAATGTCCAATGTGCAATTTTCAATCTGCAAAGAGAACAGTGAATTATAGCAACAGATTGTCCAGATGGGGTGGGAATGCAAAGTGTTCACAACCTCTCAGTGAGCTGTCCGTCATCCCTCCGGGCATAGCCCTACGGGCGGTGCCTGATCCCGCTCCAACGGGAGAGGGATCTCGAGGACTGCGGAGAATGAGATTCTTCGCTCTGCTCAGAATGACCCGGCTTGAATCTACATCGAGGTAGCTGGCTAATACGGGATGACATCCAAGTGAATTCGCACGCGTATAAAAAAACAGTCCCACTTTCGCGGGACCGTTTTGGTAGTTGAGAGGGCTTGCGGTTTTACCTCAGTTTCTCATCCGAGGTGCATATGACTGGCTAGATCATCATAGTGGTCAATATGCGCGACAGACATATCGTTTTTAAAGATGATCGATACGACTTCGAGGGACAGTTTACGCTGGTAAAGTTTGTTTTTCAACAGATACAACTGTATCGATTTGTATAGTCGTTTGAGCTTCGTCGGAGTGACTGATTCGTGAGGTTTTCCATGGGTCAGATCCTGTCTTGCCTTCACCTCGACGAACGCGATCGCGCCTCGGGGCGTCTCAGCAATGATATCGATTTCACCTCCACGTATATAGTAGTTTTTCTCTATCAGTTTGTAGCCTTTTTTCTGCAAATACTCGATTGCATGGGCTTCACCGAGGGTTCCTTTGAGCCGATTGAGCGAATGATCATAATTCATCGAATCAAATGATAAATGATTCAGGATAAATTGCAATTCGAGCGCAAATATGGTACCGTGAGTGCATGCGACGCTCCGCGTGTGCCCTCATATTGATCCTTCATTTGCTCTGGCTCTCTAGTGCGCCTGTATTTGCACAGAGCGCGACCCCAAGCCCCACCAATGGTGCTGTGACTGATGAGCAGATCAAGCTCGAACAAAAAATCTCAGAGTACGAAAAAGGTCTGAATGACAAACGGGCTGAGTCCAACACGCTCGCAGGTCAACTCCAATACCTGGACAAAGAATCCTATGTGACACAGCTCAAAATCGAAGAATCAGAAGCTAAGATCGTCAGAGTAAAAAAGGAGGCAGAGCTCCTCGCTAATCGCATCGTAAATCTCGATCAAAAGCTCGACCTCCAACTCAAAAACTATGTCATCGCCGCACGTGAACGCTACAAACAGCGCACCGTCTCACTCATCGACTATATACTAAATGCAGACAACGCAACCGGACTCATCCATACTCTCAAATATCGCAAAGTCACTGAAGACAAAGCACAACAGCTCGTGATCCAAACCGAGGAAACAAAACAAAACTTTGAAAATGAAAAACAGAAACGAGAAAAGATCGAAGAGGAACTCCTCGTGTTGCAAAAGCAGTTGCAACAGGAGCAGGTGGATCTCGCCAATCAACAGCAATCAAAACGATTGCTTATCGCCACTACGAAAAATCAGGAGTCAGAATATCAAGCAAAAATATCTGAAGCAAAAGCACAGATCCTCTCACTCAAAAACTTCCGTCAATCCACAGGCACCAACACCATTGCGGCAGGAGCCCTCGGTACTGGTGAAGGTGGATGGTATTACTCCCAGCGAGACGAACGGTGGGCAGGTGCGTACATGGGCAACTCAAATGAAACGGTACTGGATGTGGGATGCTTTATCTCGTCGCTTTCTATGGTGCTCACCTACTATGGACATCCTACAACTCCGCTCTTCTTCTCGTCCAATGCAAAGTATTTCCTCCCCTTCAGTGCATGGGCATATGGTCCTGCGAACTTCAACGGGGGTTGGCCCGCGGGCTTAAACTATCACGAGATACCAAACTCAGAGATTGATGGATATCTAAATCGCAACATACCTGTCATCACCTCCGTGCGAGGTCAAAGTCACTATGTAGTGCTGAAGAAGAAAGTAGATGGAGAGTACATCATGAACGATCCCATCTATGGCCCGGATTTAAAATTGTCGCAGTACTATAGTTTGTCAGGTCGTGCAGCAGTATTTGAGTGATATGGATCGCTGTATCATCGTCTCGCTTATCACCGTGCTCGCTCTCTCTGTGGTTCCTTCTGTCTCTGCAGCAGTGGTGATAAATGAGTTTGCCACAGACTCTCCCCAAAAAGTCGAGCTCTACAACACCGGACCAGATGCAGTGACTATAGATGGATGGTACATCGATGATGACGGAGGCGCAACTTTTTATCAAATACCCTCGAGCTCTCAGATCATTCAACCAAACAAGTGTCTCGTCTACTCGAGTGGAAGTTTTAACTTTAACTCTGCCTCATCAGATACAGTGAGACTGTTTAGTGGCATAGCATCGCCCGTCACAGCAGGTGCAGTGCTCATGGACTCGCGTACCTACGCCACTGGTCCTGGTGCCGGCAAATCACATCTCAGAAATCCAGACGGCACCAATACCTGGGTGATAGAAGGCTCGTCTTTTGGGCTGTCAAATGAGCTGGCTACAGACTGCACGTCTGTAGCCAGCTCACCCACCCCTACCTTTACCCCGACTCCTACTCCCATTCCTACACCAACAGTTACTCCCACTCCTGTCCCAACTACTACACCCACCTTTACGCCCACTCCTATCCCTACCACCTCCATCTCGCCTACTGATATGCCAACATCTACTCCTGCGCCCACGGCATCAATTACCAATTCTCCATTATCAATGACTCCTTCCCCCACCCCCACACTACAACCAAAATTATTTATCAACGAGGTCCATGCATATCCCGCAGATGACCAATTAGAGTGGGTGGAGCTCTACAACGATGGCGATGCAAGTATCAACCTCTCGGGATGGTCTATCGATGACATTGCAGAGGGCGGATCATCCCCACAGTCCTTGACTGGTTCCATTTCAGAACACGGATATATAGCTATAGATCTCACCAAATCCATGCTCAACAATACGGGCGACTCTGTCCGCCTGATCCAGCCTGATGGCTCGGTGCTAGAGATATTTATCTATGATCACGCAGAACAATTTCTCAGCTGGTCACGCGCATCAATCAGTTCCATCCTGTTTTGTATCCAATCACCTACAAAAGGCGGAGCAAATATCCCCTGTGCACCGACACCCACCCTGACTCCTACAGCGACCATCACGCCCACACCTCTACCTACTCCGACTATCACTCCAAAACCCACCTCTACTCTCGCCCCAACCCCCACGCCATCAATCACTCCCACTCCTACCGTTACTACCCCCTCATCTATCCATCTCTCTGAGATTTTTCCCCATCCACTGAGCGGACAAAATGAATGGCTTGAACTGTATAACAGCAGTGGGTCGACAGCGCTCCTGCGAAACTGGCAGATTGATGATCAGGTAGATAGTGGTTCGAGTCCACGCACTATCTCACTTGATATCGGAGCATTTGGCTATACAGTGGTGGAGTTTACTTCGTCGCTGATGAATAACGATGGCGATACAGTACGTCTGATTAACCCTGTAGGTACTGTCGTTGAAACTTTTTCATATTCAGACTCCACAGAATCACTCTCCTGGGCGAAAACAAATCCTGCTGACTCATCATGGTGTACACAAAATCCTACCAAGGCTTCTGCAAATGGCTCCTGTATCCAGCCAACAGCTACTCCCACACCCACCCCCACTCCTACCCCAAAGACCAGCACCGTAGCTAAAACTACTCCGCACCCTACCGTGACCCCGCGTGTAACCATCGGAACAGGGATCAAAATCACTCAGTCTCCCTCACTCAGATCTGGCACTGTCCTGGGTATCTCAGACACTTCATCTGAAGGGGTAGAGACTGTCCACATACCTTCAACGCCAGAGAGACCGGGCACTATCGGAGATGAATCGAGCGAGCTCGATCCTGCCACAGACGTCACCCCACCACCAGATACTACGATCCTCACGATCGTCCAAGGTATCCTTGGTATGATAGGTACATGGTCACTGTGGCTTCTCGCACTCGCATCAAGGCGCTCGGCAGGTGGATCCCTTCCCTCCTGATCATGGTATTTATATTCGCCATGTCCAGTCGCCCCCATGTCCAGGCCAGTGAAGAGCCACTCATAAATTTTTTAATCCTCAAAACCTTCCATGCCATGGGATATGGACTCCTCACCATCTCATATGCATGGGCGCTCGAATGCTCAGTATCCAAATCTCGCTGTTGGCAAATCGCTACACTACTTTCATTTCTCTACGCATGCAGTGACGAGTACCATCAAACTTTTATCCCTACCCGGGGTGGGAGCATCAGAGATGTTGGGGTTGACCTGATCGGCGTCCTATCTGTATACTGGCTAGGTACACATGGATACCTTCACCGTTTTCAAAAAATCATTACGTCACGCCTTTATCCCCGGGCGTCATAATGATCACCATCCCTCTTCGATCGGGCATATGGCTCTGACAGCTTATCTGGTCCTTGGCATGGCAAGTTTTGTGGTACTCAAAAATATCGGCGCACAAACTGGTAACGTGCTCGGATTTGCCACAGACATCAGCAGTGATAGACTTTTTGCACTCACCAACGAAAAGCGAGTGAATAATGGTCTGCCTGAGCTCTCATATAATAGTCAGCTTGCCGCAGCCGCAGCGGGCAAGGCGCAAGATATGCTTTCAAAGGGGTATTGGGCGCATTTTGGTCCAAACGGCGAGAGTCCGTGGACATTTATACTCGGCTCAGGGTATAGCTATGATACAGCCGGTGAAAATCTAGCCAAAAACTATACTACCAGTGGTGAGGTGGTTGACGCGTGGATGGGCTCACCTACTCATCGTGAAAATGTGTTGAAGTCAACCTATCAAGATGTGGGTTTTGCAGTGGCAAATGGCAACTTGACTGGCGAAGATACTACCTTGGTAGTGCAAATGTTTGGGAGTAAGTCCGTGCTCGCTCCTTCAGCGCCCACCGAGGCGCCCACTCCTACCCAAACGGCTCAAAGACAGGTAAATGGTGCAGAAAGCGAGATAGTGCGAGTTGCTGCCGTAGTGCCCAAAGTAATAGATACTCAAAAACCAGTGATGGTCCCTGCCACTCTATCTCCTACTCCAAATGGTGATCTCAGTGCGGTGGTGGTCCAAGCAGCATATCCCCAGCCAAAGCCATTTTCGCTCGACCTCTATCCCGCATTTAAGACTATCGTGGCGCTCCTCGTCGCATTTCTCGTGTCAGCGTTTGTCATAGACTTGTATCACTTGAGTGAGACAGGGCATTTGGCTCATCGGGGTAAGCATATTGCGCACATTATCTTTTTGGTGGCGATACTCTTGGCCATGTTCTTTTTGGGACGAGGAAGTATATTGTAATTCGATCACATCCTATGAAACATTTTTTCAGACACATACATCGCGAGATCTGGCACACACATCTATTTGACTATACCTTTATACTGTTGGCTGCTGGTATGTTCGTGTATGCCACCCGTTACTTTATGGGGTACCGTCAGATGCAGTTTTATGCAGTGCTGGCATTCACCTCGCTCTATATCCTTTGGGGAGTCTATCATCATATAGTCACTCGCTCGTTCCGCCTTCGCGTCCTCCTGGAGTACATGCTCATCGGATTTATGGTCCTCTTCTTCTCGCTGACTCTCATATTTCCATGAGTTCAGTCGTAGTATCGTCGGGTAGTATGCATAACATTACATGAAACGTGTGCGTGTATTTTTTCTTGGAGACTTCTGTCTGAACCCCGCCGTGGCGGGACGAGTTAAGTCGTGAAGAAAAAATACTCGTACACGTTAGTTTTTATCAGACTCAGAGATACGAAACTGCGAATCTACTCACATTTACATTTGATCCACAGCAGAGTACAATCCCCCCGTACTATCAGTTTATTTGCCACATATGAAAGGTATCATTCTCGCAGGCGGGAGCGCGACACGGCTCCGTCCTCTCACCAAAATCACCTCAAAGCAACTCCTCCCCGTCTACAACAAGCCCATGATCTTTTATCCCATTGATACGCTCAAGCGTGCCGGGATCACTGATATCTTGATCATCGTCGCCCCCCAGTATGCGGGACAGTTTATGAACTTGCTCGGGTCCGGTCGTGAATTTGGATGTAAGTTCACCTTTGAGATCCAGGAGGAGCCAAAGGGACTCGCTCAAGCGTTTGTCATCGGTGAGGACTTTATGCACGGAGACAATGCGACACTCATACTCGGAGACAATATTTTTGACGAGGATTTCTCTGCTGCCATCTCTGGGTTCAAGAGTGGAGGTCACGTATTTGCAAAGCAAGTGCCTGATCCTCAGCGCTATGGAGTGATTGAATTTGACCAGAATATGAAGGTCCTTTCGATAGTCGAAAAGCCCAAAGAGCCAAAAAGCGACTATGCCATGGTCGGTCTGTATGTCGTAGACTCACGTGCGGTCGAGTTTGCAAAGAAAGTCCAACCTTCAGGACGAGGTGAGTATGAGATAGCTGACGTCATCAACCAGTACCTGGCCTTGGGTGAGCTCAAAGTGAGCGTGCTCCAGGGCATATATGAGGATGCGGGCACCTTTGATTCACTCTTGCGTGCAAACAACTATTGGGCTCAAAAAAATCAGATCGCAAAATAGGTTTGACAGTGCTCAATCCTTCGCTATAATATACACCTAGCCGGCACTCTTTGTAGCGGTTTTTGTTGTTAAAAAAAATTGCACACTCTTCTGTAGTACGCGATATGGCAAAAAATCGTGATCACCAAAACCCCGCGTTACAAACTCTCGTTCTTGGAACTGCTGAAAAACAGCTGAATCAAGTCGATCTGATCGAGATTCAAAAGGAATCTTGGAAAGATTTTGAAGACAGACTATTCAAGCAAACCATCGCAGGATTTTTCCCTATAGAGGACTATACGGGCAAAAAGTTCTCACTCACCTTCCACGATATCTCCTATGGCAAACCACGACATGAGATTGAGGTGTGCAAACACAAAAAACTCACCTACGATCGTCCAGTCTACGCAAAACTCGAAATAAACAACAAGCGTGCTGAAAACATCAAGATCCAAGAGGTCTACCTTTGTAACCTCCCCATCATGACCGACCGTGGCACCTTTATCATCAATGGTATCGAGCGCGCCGTCATCAGTCAGATCGTCAGAGCACCAGGCGCCTACTTGACTGCTGAGATCGACAAAGCCACAGGCTTGACACTCTTCAACACTGAGATACGTCCGTATATAGGTGCATGGCTCGACTTTACGATCAACAAGCAAGGCGTCATCGAAGCAAAGATCAACCGCAAGCGCAAACTGCTCGCTACTGCATTCCTCAGATTGTTTGAGGGAGACGACAACAATGCAATCCGCAATATGTTTAGCGATCTCGATCAAGAGCTCGTCGAAAAATACATCGTGCCAACCCTGAAAAAGGATCGTACTCACTCTCGTGAGGATGCGGTCATGGAGTTTTACCGCAAGGTAAAGCCAGGAGAGCCTCTCATCATCGAAAACGCATACAAAACGTTGAATATGATCTTCTTTGATCAGAAGCGCTACTCACTCGGTGACGTAGGTCGGTACAAGGTCAATCGTCGCCTGGACACCACACTGGAGAACACTCCTGAGAATCATCTTTTGAAAAAGGAAGATGTCGTAGCAGCTATCAAAAAGCTCCTCCTCTTGACACAGAACAAGACCAACTTTGACAACATCGACCATCTCGGTAACAGACGTCTCCGCACCGTCGGAGAGATCATCGCACTCTATGGAGTACGAGTAGGTATGGTCAGAGCCGAAAAAGAAGTCCGCGAGCGCATGAGTCTCGTGGCTTCAGAGCTCCAAGTAGCTCCATCTCAGGTCATAAATACCAAGCCCATCTCGACCGCCATCAACAGTTTCTTCCGTACCTCACAGCTCTCAAACATCGTTGATCAGACCAATCTATTGTCTGAGCTCGATAACTTGAGACGTATCACAGTCGCAGGACCTGGGGGTATCGAAAAGGAACGTGCAAGCTTTTCGATCCGCGATATCGGATCTTCACAATATGGTCGTATCTGTCCTATCAGATCACCTGAAGGTCCAAACATCGGAGTCGTCACCTACCTCGCACTGTACGCAAAAGTAAATAAGTATGGATTCATCGAAGCACCTTACCACAAGGTAGTTGCCAAGGGCAAAAAGATGGTGGTCACCTCAGAGGTGGTCTATCTCCAAGCCGATGATGAGGATAAGTTTTATATCACCTCAGCCAAGATCAAAACCAACCCTGACGGATCTATCATCGATGAGATGGTAGTCGCTCGTCACGAAGGTGAGTTGGTCGAGGTCGCGATCGACAAGATCAACTATGTGGACATTTCTCCTCGTGAAGCTATAGGCATCTCAGCATCGCTGATTCCCTTTATCCAAAACGACGAAGCTACCCGCGCGCTCACCGGCACGCACATGCAATGTCAGGGAGTACCTCTCATCAATCCTTCAGCACCACAGCTGGGAACCGGCATGGAGTCAGCTGTATCCTCAGCCATGGGACGCACTATATTTGCTCCCGAGGATGCCACCGTAGAGTATGTGGATGCAAGTCGCGTCACTCTCAAAGGCAAATCAGGACAAGCATACAACTATAATCTAGAAAGATTTGCACGAACGAACAAGGATGTATGTTTTGATCAAAAGCCACATGTCGAACTCAAACAAAAGGTCAAAAAGGGAGATCTTATCATCGATGGACCAGGCACTCAAAATGGGCGCCTCGCACTCGGTCGCGATCTGACGATAGCCTATACCTCTCTCCATGGATATGGATACGAGGACGGATTCGTCATCTCAGATCGTCTGCTCAAAGAAGACCTGCTCACCTCCATCACTATGGAAGAGTTTGTAGCAGATGTAGTCGATACCAAGCTTGGACCCGAAGAACTTACTCGTGACATACCAAATGTACGCGAGGAACTTCTCGCGAACCTCGATAAAGATGGGTACATCGTCGAAGGAACTCAGGTCAAAGGTGGAGACGTTCTCGTGGGTAAAGTAGCTCCAAAAGGTGAGCGCGAGCTGACTGCTGAAGAGCGTTTGCTCCGTGCAATCTTTGGTGAAAAGGCTAAAGATGTCAAAGACACCTCATTGCGCGTGCCGTACGGCAAGCGTGGAGTCGTGGTAAATGTCGAGACTATAGATGGTCAAAAAGATCCAAATGAGCTCGAGCCCTCAGTCCTCAAGCGCGCACTCGTCTACACTGCAAACCTTAGAAAGGTCCAGGTAGGAGACAAGCTCGCCGGACGGCATGGAAACAAAGGAGTCATCGCGAAGATTCTCCCTTCCTATGATATGCCATACCTGGCAGATGGTACACCGGTGGACATCTTGATCTCACCTGCATCCATGTTGGCACGTATGAACATGGGACAGATTTTTGAGACTATTTTGACCAAGATCGCCAAGGCAAAGGGCATGCGCATCGACATCCCTGTCTTTGAACATGTCGAGGAGTCATTCATCATCAACGAGCTGAAGGCTCTCGGCTTCCCCGTCGATGGCAAACAGACTCTCTATGATGGACAAACTGGTCAAGTGTTGGATCGCCCTGTGCTCGTGGGAACAGGCTATATCATGAAACTTATCCACATGGTCGAGGATAAGTTCCATGCACGTTCGGTCGGACCGTACTCACTCGTGACTCAGCAACCACTCGGTGGCAAGAGTCAGATGGGAGGACAGAGATTTGGAGAAATGGAAGTATGGGCACTCGAAGCACATCGTGTACCACACGTCTTGCAAGAGATGCTTACGATCAAGTCAGACGATGTGCGCGGACGTCAGAAGGCATTTGAGTCGATCATCAAAGGACTTGATATCCCTCAATCATCGGTACCTGAATCATTTAACGTGCTCGTCAAAGAGTTGAATGCACTCGGTCTATCAGTTGATTATATCGGAGGCGAAGAGCCAGCGTCACTATCACTCTAACACTTTTTCTTTATCGCCAATTATTTTCCACACACCTATGGATGATCAAAAACCAAATCTCAGTTTTGCAGGTCTCCAAATCAGACTCGCATCGCCTGAAAACATCATGCAATGGTCAAAAGGTGAGGTCACCAAGCCAGAAACCATCAACTATCGCACCTTCCGTCCTGAAAAGGATGGTCTGTTTGATGAGCGTATATTTGGACCTACCAAAGATTACGAATGTTACTGTGGAAAATACAAGCGCATCAGATACAAGGGCATCATCTGTGATCGCTGTGGAGTCGAAGTAACCACTGCGGTGGTTCGTCGTGAACGCATGGGCCACATCAAGCTCTCTACACCTATCGCACACGTCTGGTACTTTAAAGGTGCCAACTCTCCTCTTTCGGCACTTCTAGATATCCCTGTTCAGATGCTCGAGCGCATCATCTACTATGCAGCGTATCTGGTCACCGGTATCCATACCGAGGAACAAAAAGTTGCTCAAGCAGCACTAGAGAAATTAAAGGGCGAGGATATTGCTCAAGTCGAGGCTCAGTTTGAATTGAAGCGTGTTGATCTTTCAAACGAATATGAAAAGCAAAAGAAAGACACCACCAAAAAAATCACCAAAGTCGAGCAGCGCGATATCACTCTCTCTGAGATTGATCTGCGAGAGCGTGAGGCACAAAAGAGATTGAATGACGCATTTACTGAGCGCAAAGCCCAAGTCACCGCGACATTTGATCGCGTGATCAAGCTCGTCAAAGATGCAGCAGTGAACTCAGTGCTTGAAGAAGAAGATTTCCTCTTCCTCCGTGAAAAAGAGCTCGATGATTTTGCTGAGGTAGGTATGGGTGCTGAAGTGATATTTCAGATCCTCGAAAAGTTTAACCTCGCTGAAGCCATGACCGAAGTGCAAAAGCAACTCTCAGAATCAAAAGGAGAGCGCCGCACCAAGCTGATCAAAAAGTCTCGTGTTATCGAGTCATTTTTCAAGGGCAACATCAAGCCAAGTTGGATGATGTTCACACTCCTCCCTGTCATCCCCCCAGATCTGCGACCAGTGGTCCAGCTCGCCGGTGGTAAGTTTGCCACTTCAGATCTAAATGATTTGTATCGTCGCGTCATCAATCGCAACAATCGTTTGCGACAGCTCATCGATCTCGGTGCACCAGAGATCATTTTGAGAAACGAGAAGCGCATGCTCCAAGAAGCTGTAGACTCCCTGATCGACCTTCAAAAGTCACGAGGCAAGTCACGTGTTGTAGGATCATCACAGGTCAAAGCACTCAAGTCTTTGTCTGATGTCCTCCGTGGTAAGCAGGGTCGTTTCCGTCAAAACCTCCTTGGTAAACGCGTCGACTACTCGGCACGTTCAACCATCACCGTAGGTCCAAATCTAAAGATCGATCAATGTGGACTTCCAAAAGATATGGCTCTGGAGATATTCAAGCCATTCCTCCTCCATGAGATCATGATCCGTGGACTTGCTCCAAATATCAAGGCAGCCAAAAACTTCCTCGAAGAAAAGCAACCTGTGGTATACGATATCCTCGAACAGGTAGTAAAGGGTCATCCCGTCATCATGAACCGTGCACCTACCCTGCACAAGCTCTCGATGCTTGCGTTTTATCCTATCTTGACCGATGACATCGCCATACGCCTTCACCCCACTGTCTGTGCAGGATTTAATGCAGACTTTGACGGAGACGCCATGGGTGTGTTCCTCCCCCTTTCGAAGGCATCCATCGAAGAAGTAAAGACGAAGATGTTTGCAAAACACAACCTCTTGAAGCCTTCAGATGGCTCGCCTATCGTCATTCCAAATAAAGAGATGGCTATCGGTGTGTACTACATGACCTCGATGGACCAGATGTTCGTGAATATGAAAGATGAAAGTCTCCACCTCTTTGAATCCAAAGAGACGGCTATCAGTCACTATCACCTGGGCAAAGTCGAACTCAGACAGCCAATCTATGCAAACATAGACGGCGTGACCATGAAGACCACCATCGGTCGTGTCATGTTTAACGAAGTATTGCCTGCAGAACTCAGATTTATCAACAAAGAAGTCAAGGCTTCAGACATCAAGTCACTGATCACCAAAGCAGTAAAGCTTTTCAATGATCACGACAAAGTCGGGGAGCTCATCGATAGTATCAAATCTATCGGATTCTGGGCATCGACCATAGCCGGAGGTTTGTCAGTATCAATCTTTGATTGTATCGTGGCAAAGGGCAAGGATGAGGCCATCAAGGTCGCCGAGGGTCAAGTCCGCACCATCGAAGGCAACTTCCAAGATGGATTGTTGACTCTCGATGAGAAGCGTCGCTACACCAACAAGCTGTGGATGGAAACCACCGAGAAGCTTGCTGATATGACCTGGGATGCTATTGATGAGGAAAACCCAGTCAAGATGATTATCAAGTCCGGAGGAGCTCGTGCCTCACGTGAACAGCTCAAACAGCTCTCAGCACTCAAAGGACTCGTGGTCGATCCTATGGGAAAGATCATCGACGTGCCTACGAAGTCGAACTATCGAGATGGACTCAACATATTTGAGTACATCATCTCAGCTCGCGGAGCACGCAAAGGATTTGCTGACTCAGCACTCAAGACTGCTGATGCAGGATATCTGACACGTCGTCTCCACGATGTGGCTCACGACATGATCGTGCGTGAAGAAGCGAGTGAAATGACAAAGTTCCTCACGATCACCACCAGTGGTGAGCGTGGTGAGAAGTTTGCCAAGCGCATCTATGGTCGCTTCGTAGCAAATGATGTCAAGTCTGGCGACAAACTCATTCTTGCAAAAGATGAGATGGTCACAGAAGAAAAAGTGAAAGAGATCGTTGACGCAGGTGTCAAAAGTGTCGATGTATACTCACCTCTCTTCTCCGCCGCCAAACAAGGCATTTGTCGACGCTCATACGGCGCTGACATGACCACTGGACAAATAGTAGAGATTGGCACACCAGCTGGTGTGCTCGCAGCTCAATCAATCGGAGAGCCAGGTACACAGCTGACCATGCGTGTCCGTCACTTCGGAGGCATCGTCATCTCTGACGTCACCCAAGGGTTGCCGCGTGTGGAAGAGCTCTTTGAGACTCGTACTCCAAAGATCATCTCCCCTATAGTAGGTATCACGGGCCGAGCCACGGTAACTGAAGATAGTGCAAATGAGACCTACAACATCAGCATCAAATCACTTGAGGGCGAAGAAGAAGAGTATCGTGTCCCGATGTCTCAGAAGCTCCGCATCGTCGATGGCGATCTCGTAACCGCGGGTCAGTCTCTCTCAGAGGGATACCTCGACTTGCACGACGTACTCGCTATTCGCGGACTCGATGCTGCTCAGCAATACCTCGTGGACGAGATCCAAAAAGTATATGAGTCACAAGGTATCGATATCCATGACAAGCACTTTGAGATCATCGTGCGCAAAATGTCAGACAAGATATTGATCGAAGAAGAAGGCGACACCTCACTCATCAAAGGTGAGACCGTCTCTCGTCTGAGATACGATATCGAAAACAGCAAGGTCCTTGCACTCGGTGCTCGACCTGCCACAGGCAAGATAGTGATCCTGGGTATAACCAGAGCATCTATCTTCACCGAAAGCTGGCTGTCAGCAGCATCATTCGAACAAACAACTAGTGTATTGTCAAAGGCTGCCATCCAAGGACAGACAGACTACTTGCTGGGACTCAAAGAGAATGTTATAATCGGCCGTCTCATTCCAGTCAACCAAGGGTTGATCACTGAATACGACCAGAAATTTAAAGAAGCTTATGCCAACAATCAACCAACTCATTAAAAAGCGGTCAAAACGTACCCAACGTGTAACCAAATATCGCTCCATAGCACTCCAACAGGTGTTTAACGGAGTGAAGCGACGTTATGTGCCTACGCTCAGTCCTTTCAAGCGCGGCGTGTGTACCGTAGTCCGTACCATGACTCCAAAAAAACCAAACTCGGCTCTACGTAAAGTAGCACGTGTGCGTTTGTCAAACAAACAAGAGGTGACTGCTTATATCCCTGGTATCGGTCACAACCTCGCTGAGCACTCCATCGTGCTCATACGTGGGGGACGTGTCAAGGATCTTCCAGGTGTGAAGTACCATATAGTACGCGGTAAGTTTGATACCCAAGGTGTCACCACCCAAGGTACTCCTTCTTCCAAGGACCCTCGTCGTCAAAGTCGCAGTAAATACGGATCAAAGAAACCAAAAGAAGCAAAAGCCTGATGCGATGAAGTTTTCTGGCTTGTCATGGTGAGCTTGACGAACCATGAACAATCTCAGAAGAGCTCAGATTTACGTTCATATTATTATTTGAAAAGAGAGAGTAAGGTTGCCACTCGGCAGCCTGAAAAAATTCTTTCTTTTCCATCTTTATTATTTTGATTTTTAGTGATAGATAGTATTTCTTTCAGTTTTATTTGAAAGAGAATTATTCATTAGTAACTATCAATCATTCATTAATTTCCTATGCCACGACATTCATACGTCCGCAGACCAGTCGCGATAGATCCTATCCACGATAGTCTTGAGGTGTCCAAACTCGTCAATTACATCATGATTCACGGCAAGAAAGACGTCGCCCAAGGCATCGTCTACGAAGTACTGGAGAGACTGAAGGAAGTAGATCCAGAGCCACTCAAAGCACTGCACAAAGCCATAGGTAACGTGTCACCAGCTATGGAAGTCCGTCCTCGCAGACTCGGAGGCGCTTCATATCTCGTGCCTACTGAGGTCCGCAAAGAGCGCAAGCTCTTCCTCGCGCTCAACTGGATAGTCGAAGGAGCTCGCTCACGATCAAACAAAGAGTTCAAGTCATTTGCCGACAAGCTTTTTGTAGAGCTCAAGGATGCATACAACGGTGTAGGCACCGCCATGACCAAGAGACAAAACGTCGAGAAGCAAGCAGATCAAAACAAAGCCTTTGCACATCTAAAGTGGTAACAGTAAAAACCCCTGGGGATCAATTACAATATCCATGACACATGTGTCAAATGGTTTGAATATTGATATTGAACATTATTTGGAGCTTGGAATTTGATTATTGATTATTTCTTTCACCTATGGCCGCACAACCAGTCAAAACCCTCAACCGCAACGTATCACTCGATAAAATCAGAAACTTTGGAGTCATCGCCCACATCGACTCGGGCAAGACCACCACGTCTGAGCGTATCCTTTTTTACACAGGACGCACCTACAAAATCGGTGATATTGACGAGGGTAACACACAGCTTGACTGGATGGTGCAGGAAAAAGAGCGTGGTATCACTATCGTCTCAGCTGCGACGACTACCTTTTGGAAAGGCTACCGCTTCAACCTCATCGACACCCCAGGCCACGTGGACTTTACGGCCGAGGTCGAGCGCTCACTCCGCGTCCTAGACGGTGGAGTCGTCGTGTTTGATGCCGAAGAAGGTGTGCAGTCTCAATCTGAAACAGTTTGGCGACAAGCAGATAAGTACAAAGTGCCTCGCTTGGTATTCATAAACAAAATGGACAAGCTCGGTGCTGATTTTGAAGGCACCTTGGGCGAGATCGCAGACAGACTCGGTGGCAACCCAGTCGCAGTAACCTTTCCTATAGGTAAGGAGTCTGACTTTGTAGGTGTCGTCCACCTCATCGACATGGAGGCTATCATTTATGACAAAAAGGAAGATGGTACTGACTACACAACCACGAAGGAAATCCCAGAGGGCGTAAAAGCCAAAGTAGCAGAGTACCGCGCCAAGCTCATCGAAAAGGTCTCGGAGACTGACGATGCGCTCCTGGAGAAGTACCTTGCAGGCACTGAGATCACCAATGATGAGATACGCGCAGCTCTCCGTCGCGCGACAATCGCCTACAAGATCGTCCCCACTTTCTGTGGCACCTCTTTGAGAAACAAAGGTGTTCAGCCAGTACTTGATGGCGTTGTAGACTTTCTCCCCTCACCTGTCGACTTGGAAAAGATTGTAGGACACAACATCAACGACCTCGCCAAAGAAGAGGTGCGTAAGTTGACTGCAGATGAGCACTTTTCAGCGCTGTCATTCAAGATCCAGCTCGATCAACACGTAGGCAAGCTCACCTATGCACGTATCTACTCAGGCAAGCTCGAATCAGGAAGCTATGTCTACAATGCAAACCGCGGACTCAAGGAGCGCGTGTCTCGTATCATGCTCATGCACGCCAACTCACGTGAAGAGATCGATACCGCCTATGCAGGAGAGATCGTCGCACTCGTGGGACCAAAAGACTCACGTACCGGTGACACACTCTGTGATGAAGACCATCCACTCCTCCTCGAGCAGATTTCGTTCCCCGAGCCTGTCATCTCACTCGCTATCGAGCCAAAGACCAAAGCAGATCAGGAAAAACTGGGGCTCTGTCTCCAAAGACTCGCTGAAGAAGATCCTACCTTCCGTGTCAAAGTAAATCATGAGACCAACCAAACCATCATGTCAGGTATGGGAGAGCTACACCTTGAAATCCTCGTCGATCGCATGAAGCGCGAGATGGGACTCGAAGCAAACACAGGTAAGCCACAAGTAGCGTACAAAGAAGCTATTCAAAAAGAAGCACGCGCTGAGGCCAAGTATGTGAAACAAACCGGAGGACGCGGACAGTACGGTCACGTCATCGGATCAGTCAAGCCTCTCGCACGTGGAGAGGGATTCAAGTTCACCAACGTCATCAAAGGTGCACGTATCCCGAACGAGTATATTGGCTCAGTCGAAAAGGGTGTCAAAGAGTCACTTGAAAAGGGTGTGCTCCTCGGCTTCCCCATGGTCGACGTAGAGTTCATTCTCGAGGACGGCTCATATCATGAGGTCGACTCGTCTGATATCGCCTTTAAGATCGCGGGAGGTATGTGTTTTGTCGATGCATGTAAGAATGCAGGCATCTCACTCCTTGAGCCTATTATGAAGATGGAAATCAATGTCCCAGATGAGTACATGGGTACTGTCATCGGAGACGTATCATCCAAGCGAGGCAAGATCTCAAACACTGAGAAAAAAGGTAAAACCACCATCATCAAAGCACTGACTCCGCTCTCAGAGCTGTCAGGCTATGTGACGACACTTAGGTCATTGACCCAAGGTCGTGGTACCTCCTATATGGAGCCCTCACACTATGAGGAAGTGCCAAATAACATAGTGAAAGAGATGATGGACAAGTGATCCCGACATGTCGGGATCATCCTGAGGCGAGCACGCTGAAGGGTCTCTCTATCCCCGCCAGTTTGGCGGGGATTTTTATTGCTATAATCTCCGCATGCTCCGCTACTCCCCCACCATCACCATCTGTGGATCGATGATGTTTGCTACTGAAATGCTGAGCACAAAAGAGCAGCTTATCAAATCTGGCTTGAGAGTGCAGATTCCAGAGATCAAAGACCCTGAGGATGCCGCACTTGAGTCGGGAAATGCAGATATAGCCATAGATCGAAAGATACATCGCGAGTATATCAGGGCGCACTATATGCTCATATCACAGAGTGAGGCAATAATCGTGCTCAACCATGAGAAAAAGGGAACTCGAGGGTACATCGGCGGACACACGCTCATGGAGCTCGGCTTTGCACACACTATGCATAGGCGTATATTTCTGTGGGAATCGCCCGATCCGAACTCGCCCTATTATGCAGAGATACTAGCGACACAGCCTCTGGTGATTCACCGTGACCTATCCAAGATATCCAAATACTTTGACTCTCTCCCCACTGCCTTCATCACCAGCGAAAGTGATCTCAAGATGCAGGGTCTCTCTCTCACGCTGTGCGACGCAAAGATGCCCCACCAGATATTTGGAAAGAAGGTCCCCTCAGGAGTGACAGAGGAGCCTATGACATTTGAAGAGACCTATGCGGGAGCACGAGGGCGACTGGTTAATCTGAAAAAATCTCTGCAAACTGCAGAGGAGCATGAGGCAAAACCTGATCTCCTCGTTTCGATTGAAGGAGGGAATCATAAGATCTTAAAAGCCCACAATTACTGGGGACACCATGTATGTGTTATGGAAAATAGGGATGGTCACCAATCAGCTGGAGTTTCACAAGATATCGAGATACCTCAGTATATGTGGGACAAGGTCCCCAGTCAGTATGCCGACCTTGGAGTCTTGGTACAGCAAGAATACGGTACAAAAAGTAAAGATCCGTTAGTCTACATCTCAAAAGGCAAGATCACTCGGATGCAATTTATCCAAGATGCGGTGAGAAACGCACTGGCTGTCAGTAGCTGAGTGGGAGAAGCTGTGATTACCTAGATGTCACTACTGCTGATTTTGACTTTGCATCTGGATACCCCCACGCCATTTCAAAGAGATCCACAGGAACTTCTCTATATGCTATACCTGGAAGCCCGGGATCATGGATGATGATACTCTCGTTCTCATACCCCACAACCAACACATAGTGTCCGATATATCCCTCCGTACCAGCAAGGACACAGGCATTTATAGTACACATCACCAGACAGCTCGTATCAAGTGCCGCATATATATCTCTCAATTCAGGGATACGCACTTCCTGATCCAGCTCATCTCCTGCCAGTCGCAGTCGCTCTCTCTCGATGGATATAGCCGAGTGAGCAATCTGCTCTCTCGCTACTGCTTCGCCATAATACTCCCTGAGGTATTGTTCGCCGAAATCCACAAAACTCTTGTTCGAAAAGAGTTCTATGATGTGTATGTGTAGCCCCTTTGAGCGTATAGCCACATGAGTCCCGCAGTGGGCCACGTCCACTTCTGGTCCGTTTTTCCAGTGATAGAATCCAGATCTTGCAGAGTATGAGCCTCCAGTGGCAAAAAGTACCCCAATATCATCTGAAGAACTGCTTGGTAACAATGGGTATCATCTGACGTATTTGGGAAAAATGGCACCTGGAGCTTCATGACTGAAGTATATCAAGGCTTATGAGCTGCGAACGCTCCAGTTGATCTTTCATCATCTATCCGATACTATCCACATAGGATAATACACCTATGAAAACACTCAAATTTGCTGAAAAACTTGTGCCGTCGGTGCTGAATGGCACCAAGACTGCTACCTGGAGGCTGTTTGATGACAAGAATCTCAGTGTTGGTGATGAACTGGATCTGGTACATGCAACTACACGTGAACACTTTGCATATGCAGTCATCACCTCGGTAAAAGAGCTGGCCATCCAGGATATCACCGACGCAGATCGAGTCGGACATGAATCTATGGGGGATGTAGATGAGATATGCGCGATATATGAGGGTTACTACCATCAGCATATTTCTCCCGAGTCTCGGATGAAAATCGTCAGGTTTGAGCTGGTCAAATCATAGAAGGTACTTATTCAACACTTCCACGCACGCCTATCTGTCATCCTGTAATAGTTAATAATATCGGTGACAAATTCCTCTGTATGTCATCCCCGCGTACGCGGGGATCTAAAGGAGCCGCACACCTAAACAGCCTCATGTATACCATTGGATCCTCGTGTTCACGAGGATGACAGACAAGTGAGGTTGTAAATAATCGACATCGAATTAGTTGACTATTACAATCCCCGCGCACGCGGGGATCTAAAGGAATGCAATCTTGTGCATGAGATCCCGACATGTCGGGATGACATATGTGCGTAAAGCGAGTACATAACCCTTAGTTCTTAATTCTTCATTATTAATTATTCATTCTTCACTTATAATCTCCCCATGTCCACCCTCGTTATCTCAGATACACACCTTTGCGAGCCGTTTGATCAAAAGAAGTGTGACTATCTGATGCGCCTCTTTCAAAAGCACGATCAAATCATCCTAAACGGTGATTTTTGGGAGGGATACTGGTACAACTTCGAGGAGTTCCTAAACTCGAAATGGGCTGCACTTTTCCCTCTCTTGAAGGAAAAAAACGCACTCTATATATATGGCAACCATGACAGGGAAACGTATTCAGATAGTAGACGCGAAGCATTTTGTGCGTGGTCTGGCTGGCGCTTTGAGCAAACCTATGGAGACACACACTATATCTTTGAGCATGGCAATAGACTCGCACTCAAGTTTGATGAGAAGCACCATATGCAACGAGTAGGTCGACTTCTATTTACTCCTGCTTACTTTCTAGAAATGGGAATCGTTCGGATTTTCGGTCTGAGCTTTTTTCATGCAATGTTTGGGAAACTCAATCGTCAAATCAAGAGACTGCTAAAATCAGAGCTCAAGCCCGGTGAAGTATTTGTATGTGGGCACACTCATGTCAGAGAGCTCTCACTTCATAATCAGTTTGTGAATACAGGGGTGAACAAGTACGGCTTCAGTGAGTATGGGGTGATTGATGAGCAGGGCGCTATCTCAGTCCATACGAAGCGTTACTAGACCGCCTTCCACAATGGACACGCAGGGCACTTCTTGCAGCGAGCAGGGCAATGCTCACGTCCATACCAGATGAGTCTGTTTGAAAATCCTATCCACTCGCTCTGGGGTATGATCTCCATGAGTTCTTTCTCTATCTTTTCGGGCGAGGTCTCCGTGGTTAGTTTGTATAGTTTAGTCAATCTGATGACATGTGTATCGACGGTGACACCCACTGCTTTGCCATACAGCGTACCGAGTACTACGTTTGCGGTTTTGCGTCCCGCACCAGGGAGTTTGATCAACTCATCCATCGTATCAGGCACCTTGCCTCCATATACGTCACGCAGGATGCGGGCTGTTGCAAGGATATATTTTGCCTTGTTTTTGTATAGGTTTATCGCAGACATATCTGCGGCAAATATACCGGGATCCGCGCGTAGAAAATCATCAAGAGTCTTGTATTTGAGGAACAATCCTGCATTCACTTTGTTTACCTGCTTGTCAGTCGTCTGTGCGGACATGATGACCGCAAAAAGGTACTCATAGGGCTGTGACCAATGCAGTGCCGACTGAGGAGTGGGAAAGAGATCTTTGAGGATGGTGATGATGCGCGCGGCGCGGGAGCGCCGCGCGTCACGTGCCATAGATACTGATTTCATTTGATGAGTCCCTCAGCTTGTAATGCGTTCCATATCGTCCGATCGCGCTCATTTTTCTGAGTGACTTTTTTACCAGCCAAATACTCTCGGAGCAGCCTCCCTCGTATCTGACGATCAGAGCCTTCAAACTTTGCTTGTCTGACATAGTGTTTACTTTTTCTGTTTGGATTTGGCACCATTTTTGACAAGTAGCTCCCATAGTCCATGAGCGCGTAGTACCACTCCCGGGGGTTCTCATAATTCAGACTCTTTTGGATATAGGGCAAAAGCTCAGTATCGTGCACGTCCTCTCTGTCAGGGAAAAAGTGAAAGAGAAAGACTTTGCGGATATTCGTCTCGATAAAAACGATGGGTTTGTCATAGGTAAAACAATAGATGGAGGCTGCGGTAGCGGGTCCGATGCCAGGAAGTGCATCAAGCTCTGCCGGCGTCAGGTCCGGCTTGTTGCTTGCAGCTTGTAGCTCCCGCGCAGCCTGCCAGAGGTACTTTCCCCTCCTGTTATATCCCATCCCTTGCCAGACACGAAGTACGTCAGAGAGCTCTGTATGAGCAAGCGACTGAAGAGTAGGAAACGCTGCGAGGAACTCTGGGTACTTTTGCATCACTCTCGTCACTTGGGTTTGCTGGAGCATCACCTCTGATACAAGCACACCATACAGATCAAGCTCACCTTTTTTATTTGGTGTAAGAGCGGGAGTCCTCCAGGGAAGGTCTCGCTTGTGAGCAGCTGCATACGCGAAGATTTGAGTTTGAAATTTCTGTATGTTCATGGAGTATCATCATGAAGTATATTTTTCCTCAATATGTCTGCGCGCTGAAGCATCAAACTCCTCCCACGTCTCATGCTCACTCATCCAGAGCTCTAGTGACTTGCGAATGGACACGATCTGGAGATATGACTTGAGGTCAATGAGACGCCTCAGATACCAGATGACTCTGCCTGTGAGATGGAGTGAGCCTTTGACAAAGATCGCCCACTCACGCCCCATCGCGACCACATACCCTTTATTCTTTGGAGTGTGTTTCTGGAGTGGAGCACCTGTGACTGATGCAGCGATATTAGCAGCTATATCATGTCCATCATAGTGAGCGGTCTGTGCCAAACCCGAGTACTGAGTACATGCGAGGTCTCCACCCACAAAGACTGAGGGGCTGACTGTGCCATCGATTTTGGTAGCGCGCATATAGGGATCGACTATGACCTTTCCTTTTGTATCTTTTTTGAGCTGCGTGAGAGTCCCGGCGAGCGGTGCAAGCTTCATGCCTGTAGACCATACCACGAGTTTCTGGTTTGCCTTGATCGCCGGCACGAGGACAGTGGCCATCTCATCTTTGGAAACTCGTTTGTTATAGACGATATTGACTCCAAAATCAGTAAGTTTTTTTGATAAGTACTGAGAAACTTTAGCATCAAAATTAGGTGTGACACGATCGCCAGACACATAAAGCGTAACTTTGATTTGGTTTGGCTCGAGTTGATAGGCTGTTGCTACTTGTCGCACAAATGCAGCGACTTCTGCCGCAGATTCGGTACCGTTTGGACCTCCCCCTATGATGATGATCTCGCTCGTGCACTTTGGATGTGACGGGTCAAAGTGGCAGCGAGTCAGCATCTCATGGATACTGCGCCTCAGTTCAAGAGTATCATCGACAGTGGATACCGTATGCAAATATTCCTTAAATTCCTCCATCTCAAAATAGTTTGTGACGGATCCCGGTGCTATGACGAGATAGTCATACTGGAGCATACAGTCAACCCCTGTGCACACGATCCGCTTCTCCACATCGATACTCGTCACCTCTGCTTTCTCATGGATGATGCCTGTTCCCTCAAATATATAGTCGTAAGGTATAGCAAGTTGCTTGACTGAAAATCCGGTCAGCAGATGAAAGAGTCCAGGATAATAATCAAAATAGCTCCGTGGCGTGACGACAGTGATGCGCACATCATGCAAGTTTCTTTTGGCGAGGTCAACAGCAGTAGTAACACCTGCAAACCCTCCCCCGACGATGACTATATGTTTCATAGGTTCAGGTAGTGTTTGGTAAATTTTACAATCTTTATTTCTTCATTAAATACAGCACTCCCTACAAATTTCTTGTTTTCGTGAATATCATCAAAGATATAGTGCAGGTCATCGCATTTTTTTATCGGGCTATCAACAAATGCCTTATATGACATCCATTGGAGATTGCCGTCATCTGTGTGTGAACCATGTGGAATTTGATCATCAGATACATGAGCTGTGAAAAAGGTCACAACAAAATCAGTCGCATATCCGTTGTAAAGACTCAGCACTCCTGAAAATACGAGGTCACCCGGAGCGATCTTATAACCAGTCTCCTCTATCGTTTCACGTACAGCAGTGTCTATCGAGCTCTCACCTATTTCCATTCTCCCACCAACACCATTGAGTGTATTGGGGTCAATTTTCTTAGAAGAATTTCGGTGCAATATAAGGTATTTGTTTTTGAACTTTAAAAATACCGTCACTACTTGGACAACCTCTCGCTGTATGGGTATGGTGCTTGAGGTCATATGACAATCTCTTTCAATCTGGCGATGCGCTCAGCTAGTGGCGGATGAGTAGAAAATAGACTTTGGATAAATGACGTGTCAAAGGGATTGATGATAAATAGATGTGCTGTCGACTCTTGACCAGGCTCAGGAGTGGCTGGATATTGTGCAGCGACTCCTCCGAGCTTGGCCAATGCACTCGCGAGTGCACGAGGATTCCGGGTGAGATGAGCACTGTACTCGTCAGCTCCATACTCCCGTTGTCTGGAGACTGCCAAGTGGAGCAACGTGCCAATGAGAGGAGTGACGATAACGAGAAATAGAAGAGAAAGGGGACTTCCCCCCCGACCTCGATCATCACTGCCTCGTGAGCTTGGCCCGATATAGTAAGCTATATGTGCGAGATACGAAAGCGCACCTGCGATAGTCGCTGCCATAGAGGAGATGAGTATGTCATAGTTTTTGACATGTCCGAGCTCGTGAGCTATCACTGCCTCTAGCTCATCTGTGGTCATGAGTTTCATGATGCTGGGCGATACCGCGATAGCCGCATGAGCAGGGTCGCGACCCGTCGCGAATGCATTTGGGGCCTGCATGTCTATCATGTATACCTTAGGCATGGGCATATCACCAGATCTTGCGAGGCGGTCGACGATCGCGAATAGGTGTGGCTGCTGAGATGCGGTCACTTCCTTTGCGCCATACTGTGCGAGCACCATCCGATCTGAGAAAAAATAGGAGAAAAAGTTGCTGACTCCTGCCATGAGTAGCCCTATCAACATCCCTTGCTGACCACCAATCTGGTTACCTACAACCATAAAAAGCCCGGTGAGTAATGAGAGGAGTATGACTGTCTTGAATCTGTTCATATGCGCCAAGTATACCCAAAGAATTCTAGTGCAGGCTGGGTATTTTGAATGCGAGTTTATTCCTCTATCTCAGTGTCGCTACGAATTCGGTTGGCATTCTTTACCTAGAGTGTGTTGAGAAAACCTGTAACTTGTGTCATGCTGAACCCCGGAGGGGCCACGGAGTGGCTCGTTTCAGCATCTTTACCAGATAAACTCACAAATATTTCTTTCACTTCCGAAAAATACATTTAAACTTGCCTCAGAAAGATCCCGAAATAAATTCGGGATGACAATACTCAATCCTAATTTTCATTTTACCTTTTATATTTTTCATTTTGAATTGCCTTCACACTCTAATCTCCACCACTTCACTTCCACTCTGCAATGCAGGCAGATGGTCCTCGGTACTCGTGATCACTGTCTGATAGTGAGGTAATAGCGAGTATATGATCTGTTGATGTGCGGGGTCAAACTCAGAAAAAATATCATCCAGGAGCAGAAGCGGCGACACATGCAGTCTATTTTTAAGATGATCGATCTCGGCCAGCTTTAGCCAGAGGAGCGCGAGGCGCTGCTGACTACGCGATCCGTAGCGCTGCACATTCCGATACTGAGATTGATTTGCAAATTTCTTTTCATCTTCACAGATCAAGATCTCAAAGTCGTCCTTCTGGGGGCCTATCAGAGTGCGCCGCGCATGGCGCTCTGCAGATCTCGTGGACTCGAGATGCTCCCGCGAAAAGTGATTTGCATGATACACGACACGAAATGCGCGGCGCGCACAGACGGGATGTTCATGCAGCATGGTGATATAAGCCTGACGAGCTGAAGTGATGATAGTCGCACGTTCAATCAAGTAGCTATCCCAGAACTGGAGCTGTTCCTCTAGTTCCAAATCACTCGTGATGGTCTCTAGGATCATGTTGCGCTTTCGTATGGCGACGCCATACTCTCTGACTGATTTGGCATAGATGGGATCGATACGTCCGATAGTCGTATCAAGATATTCACGACGATACGAGGGTGAGTGTGTCACGATGTCCAGCTGATGGGGAGCAAATAGTACGGCAGGTGTCTGGATCGTGCGGAACTTGGAGACGGTGGTTGCAGCTTTATTCAGCAAATACTTTTTCGCAAGTTTTTCCTCTTGTCGTTGATAGGTCACGCTTGCTTCATGTGACTGAGTATCGATGTAGCGACCATTCACATATCCACTCGAGGCACCAAAAGTCAGCAGCTCGAGCTCCTCATCTTCCCGGAATCCTCTCCCATGAGAGAGGAGGTAGATGGCCTCAAGTATAGACGTTTTTCCTCGCGCATTTTCACCTGAGATGAGTGTTACCTGTTCGCCAATCGCTATATCATCGAGGTCAATATGACAGCGAAAGTGGTGGAGTGAGAGTGAGGTGAGGAGCATACAAGGTAAGTATTGTACTCGACGCACCTCACTGACGATTTGATATGAGGGTGGCTTGAGCAGGTTGGCCGTCAAGGATGGCTTCGAGGTTTGCGAGATTGTTGCCGTTGCAGACCAACACCGAAAAATCATGCTCGGCTGCAAATGCACTCGCAACGGGATCAAATGGCGAGTGCATCGAGGGGATCCACTCCGTTCCCACGAGTTCCTTCATCTGTGCCCATGACATGTGGTACTGTGGCTTTGCATCTGTGAATTGGTTTGGGTCTTTATCGTATACAAAGTCTATATTTGATAGATTTATGATGGTCTGCGCGCCGTACTCATGCGCGAGATAGGTGGTACAGTAGTCGGTACTTGATCCAGGTTTCCATCCTGCGGCGATAGCGAGCGGCTCTGTCCAGTTTTCGAGTTTGTGTGCGTAGTTTTCGATCATACGCTTGTGTGCGATGTCGACAAATATAGTGCGCAGAAGCTGGCCATTGAGTCTCGTCGCATGGATCCCGAGCCAATCGATGTCTTCGTTCGTCAATGTATCTATAACTGCCTTGCTCGCCTCGCAGTACTGACGGCACGTGTGACCTCCGCCGGCAACCAGAATGAATTTGCGTCCTTTTTTGATCTGGTTTCTGATGAGAGTATTAAACCCGCGGAGAAAGTCGGTTGCAATACCTGTTTTGGGGACGATAAGCGCACCACCAACTGAAATGACCACAGGGTTTGAGATTGAGTAAGTTTCAGTATGCATAAGACCAAGGGGGATCATAGCAAACTATGGGAGATGTGCAAGTGATGTGGATCAAAGTGCACGCATTCGCCTAATGCATAACTTCTCTCTGTCATCTTGAGCGGAGCGTAAGCGGAGACGAAAGATCCCGAAATTAATTCGGGATGACAGCGTCATGAGAACTACTAGAGAAGGTTGAATAAGAAATCTATATCAGAATATCTGAGTCAGGCCAAGAGTCAGGCCAAAGACCGCGCCGACGATCTGTGTGATCGCATAGATACTGATAAGGATGATAAAGCCTATGACGGCATAGGTGATTTTGCTCCACGCCGAAGTGATCTTTTCAGAGTCTCCCCAGGAAAGGATATAGTCATATCCTGCGGCAACAAGAACGAGAAAGATGGCAATGCCTGCAAAGGGATACACATAGCCCATGATGATATTTATGATGGTGCCGAGGGAGTATTGAGACGCTTCAATGCACTTTGTCGTGAGCGGATCCGCAACACAATCGGCCGTTGGGGTCAGGCTCGGCAATGGCCCACATATTTGTTGAGCACAACGCACAATACCACCAACTATAACTGGGGGTACTTGGACGGTGCCAGCAGTACAAGTGGTGCCAGCAGGAAATATCTTCGTGCCCAGGTTGATACATTGCGCGAGGAGTACCGGAGTTGGTTCCATAGGTTAGGCTTGGGCAAACTGACCACCTATCACTTGATTCGCATTGGGGTCAATGGGCTGCACAGGTGCTACAGGGGGCACCAGAGGCTCAGGCATTGTTAGAGGGACAATTTGCGAGATCACTGGCGCTGGTGCAACTACAGCTGGTGACGGAGTCACGAGTGGCTCAACCTTGACTTCTGGGACTTGAGGCTTATCTGCTTGTGGCTTATCTGCTCCCTTTGCTTTTTCGATTACTTTTTCACCTGCGTTTTTCGGACAAATGGTGGTACTGTTTGGATAGATGGGAGTTTCAAACTCAAATCCAGATACTGCACAGGCAAAGTGCTTAACCTGATGATATTCACTGCTCTTTCCTTTCTCATCCACATCCTTTATACCCTTACCATCCTTTTTTGCAGCAGATACTGGGTCGGGTGGTTTGGGATGTGCCATTTCGAATGAATATGCTCCACTCGCAAAGCTTGTGTTGATGATGTCGCCATCTTTGACTTTTTGAGCAATGATAAGCTCAGAGATGGGATTCTCTAGAGAGAGTTGTATAGCGCGTCTGAGCGGTCTCGCTCCATATATAGGATCAAATCCTTCTTGGACAATCTGTTCCATAGCCTCATCTGTCATCGTGATTCCCATATTTTGATCTTCGAGGAGCTTGGACAATGCCTTGATCTGCAGGGCCACTATCTTTTTCATGTGTGATAGCTGCAGTGGTTCAAACACGATAACTTCATCAAAACGATTGATGAGCTCAGGACGGAAGAACTTTCGCAGCTCGCCCATGACGAGATTCTTCAGTTCTGCATACTCGTCAGCATTCATGCCTTTTGTCAATTCATCCTCATACTGATATCCTGAGGGGAGCTCCAGCTCGTCAAGATTTGCCTTTGCAGTTTGATATACAGGAGCGATTTGATCCTTGGACATGTTGGTATACTCGTGAGTCAGATCATCTGCAAATGAAACTTGTTTATCAGATTGTGATCCTGCCTCAACCTCAAGCTCCTCCACTGCCACATTTTTATCATCTCGTGTGCCTTGAGCTTTCGCAAGCAAATGGTCTTGGATGAGTTGTGTGCCAATATTTGAAGTACAAATAATCACTGTATTCTTGAATGAGATCGTCCTCCCTTTATTGTCAGTCAAACGCCCATCATCAAGCACCTGCAACAGGATGTTAAAGATATCTGGGTGTGCTTTCTCGATCTCGTCAAAGAGTACAACGGAATACGGTTTGCGTCGAACGAGTTCTGTAAGCTTGCCACCCTCCTCATATCCGACGTAGCCTGGAGGCGGTCCAAGGAGCTTTGCTACCTCGTGCTTCTCCATAAACTCAGTCATGTCAAATCTGATGAGTGCATCCTCCTGTCCAAAAAGTATCTCTGCCAACGTTTTGGCGAGTTCAGTTTTACCAACTCCGGTGGGACCAAGGAATATGAAGCTGCCGATGGGACGCTTGTTAGACTTGAGTCCTGCACGACCTCGTCGGACGGCTGCAGCCACAGATTTGACAGGTCTTTCTTGACCGATCATCCGCTCATGCATGATTTTTTCGAGCTGTGTGAGCTGGCTCGTCTCACTGTTTGAAAGTTTCGAGATGGGGATACCCGTCCAGCGAGACACGACATCTTTGATATTGTCCTCAGTCACAATGGCGGTGGTCGCAGCTTGCTTTTTCACAAGCTCATCGCGCTTTGATTTCACAGATGCATCACTTTCGGCGATTTTTGCGGCGATGACACGCGTATGTACGGTATCGCCCTTTTGCTCGGCAACGACTTTCTGGGCATTGAGCTCGGTTAGTCTAGCTTCCAGAGAATTGATATCTTCAGGAAGTGACATGAGAGGGAGTCTCAATGCAGAAGACGCCTCATCGATAAGGTCAATGGCTTTATCTGGGAGGAATCTATCTCCCACATAGCGCTTCGAGAGCTTCACTGCAGCAGAAATAGTATCCAGAGGAATCTGTACTTTGTGAAAGTCTGCGTACTTTGGCGCGATCGCCGCAAGCATCTTTATGGCTGCTTCCTCAGTGGGCTCGTCTATGGTTACCGTTTGAAAACGTCGCTCCAAGGCTGGGTCCTTTTCGATATGCTTGCGATACTCAGTGATGGTCGTAGCTCCTATCATCTGTAGATCGCCACGAGCAAGTGCGGGTTTGAGGAAGTTTGCAGCATCCAGTGACCCGTCGCCGTTCCCACCAGCGCCTACGAGGGTATGCATCTCATCGATAAACATGATGATGCCACCTTGAGACGCAACAACTTCCTCGATCAGATCCTTCATGCGCTGTTCAAAATCTCCGCGATGTGATGCTCCCGCAAGGATGCCCATCAGATCAAGCTCGAGGATCTTTTTGCCCATTAGGCTCTCAGGCACTTGACCTGAGGCGATGCGCTGAGCAAGTCCTTCGACTATCGCAGTCTTTCCCACGCCTGGCTCGCCTACGAGAGCAGGATTATTTTTTGTTCTTCGTGAGAGTACTTGGACAACACGCTCAATCTCCTCGGCTCGCTCGACGACAGGATCGAGCTCGCCACGCTGTGCTTTTGCGGTCATATCAATCGTAAACTGAGCGAGTGCGCTCTGCTTTACCTCACCACCTGGTCCTCCAGGAGCATTTGCATCTTTTGCATTTGGATCGTCCTTTTTAGCGGCGTCTCCAAGGATTTTCTTTGTCAGATCTTCTTTGTTGATGCCATTGTTTGCGAGTATGCGGGCACCTGCTGCCTCGCCATCCTCAAACAACCCCACGAGCAAGTGTTCTGGAGCGATAAACTCCAAGCCGACCTTACGTGCCGACTCCATCGAGACTTCAAGGATGCGCTTTAGTCGTGCAGAGAGCTGTGGATTGGTCGCTACCTCGCCCCTTTTGTATATCGCAGCGAGATCTGTCTCGACCTTCTTCATGTCTACTTTCATCTCCGTCAATAGTTTATATACAGCTTGATCGGCGATGAGTCCCGCGAGGAGATGCTCACTATCTACATCAACGCTCTTTATCTCTTTTGCCTTGTTTTGTGCGAGTGCCAGACATTTGTTCGCGCGTGCAGTCATATGAGTCATGATATCTAGGAGTGCTTGACGTGACAGCTCAGGATGAGTGACAGGATCTTTGGTTACTGCGCCTCCTGGAACGGGAGGTGCGCCAGGTGTCACGAGGACTCCGTTGAGATCTGTCGGTGGCTTTACATCAAGCTTTACTTCACCTTCTGTTTTTTTTTCGTCTGTTTTTTTATCGTCTTTTTTATCGTCTTTTTTGATATCGCTCTTTGCATCAAGAGGGGCGTTCTTTGAATCGACCTTATCTTTTACATCACCAGTCTTGTCTCCCGTTATGGCGGATACTGGTGTCTGAGGAGTGCCTGGAGTAACGACAGATGACTGAGCAGATCCAATTACCACGCCTGGTGTTGTGACGCTTAATAAACTTGAGACAAAATCTTTGCGTTTCTGTTCTGCGCTCTCTGACTGACTTTTCTTATCGTCTTCCGGAACCAGTTGTACGATGGGTTGAGTCCCTATATACTGAGGAACGATGGGTTGTGAGCTGATAGTGACAGCACCCGCAGACTGAGGTTGGTTAGATTTGATGAAATCAAGAATTGCCATGACCAGATCATTATGATAAATAATATCTCACTTGTCAACAGAGGCGTGAAGCTACGATATTTGTATAGGGTTTTTTTGTGTCTTTGCGCTATTGGTATATTTTCCACACCACCCCTCATCTCCTATGTACATGGTGCTGAGAGTGACGGCACACCAAATGAGATCATCAGATCTACACGAGATGAAGTACAGCCCTCCAATCTAGATACTACTCAAGATGAAAGTGTAGACACTCCAGGTATACCAGGAGCTTCCCAGAACTCGAGCTCGACACCCAGTGAGTCAGACGATACGAATATCAGCATATCTCCAAAGACCCCGGATGGTCAAGACAAGACTACTTTGCAGATCATATTTGAGTTTTTGGCGGCGCTTTTGGGAGGAAGAAAGCAGTCTTCTGAACAAGAGCTGAGAGATCGCTGCTCCGCACTCCCTGAGATCGAACAGTACCTCGCCGAAAACCCTGAGTACAGTGAACAGAGTCGAAGCGAGATAGATGCGCTCAAAAAGGAGTGCTCAAATGTAAATGTAAATGTAAATGATGGTGGCGATCTCGATCCATCCGGTGATCTAAACCTAGACCAGTCTACCCCCATACCCTCAGGCAGATGCTCAAATCTTGCCACAGCCGCAATAAAAAAGGTAACACAAAACAAATACTTGATCGATACATACAAAAAGGCATCAGAGGCGACTGATGTGCCCTGGGAGATACTCGCGGCTATCCACTATGTCGAAGCGGGTAACAATCCAAACAACTCGCTCATCAGCGGGAGACCCATAGGCTTCCCCGAGCCTGATCAAGGTATGAACAGGTACAGCAGTCTGCTCGAGAGCGCTATCAGATCTGCTGATGTATACAAAGAAAAAAGGAGAATCGCCATGAGCTCAACAGGAACAGGTCCTGATGACTTTGAGACATTGGTGGGAACATTTGCTCGTTACAATGGCCCAGGTAATTCCCAATGTACTAGTTCAAATCCGAAAGCCCTAGCTCCAGGATATGACGGTTGTCCTGCAAAGTTTGAGTTCGAAGATCATATCTATCCACTCGCGTGCTACGACAAAAGACATGAGGATATGTATGTGATTTATTGTGGTGATCGCAGACTGTGCGCGCGGCCTACGCTCTATAGCAACATCGGTGCACTTACATTTATCAAAGCGCTTCGGGATGAGATAGATCCCCCACAGATCGGACCACTAAATCGTTCACCAGGCTCATCAGTCGACTCGCTCCCTGGACTCATCTACTATCCGCAATGCAATGGTAGTTTGCACTCAGCACCATGGAGCAACTTGCCTATGAAAGATGCTCGAGGCAATATCATCTATGGCACGAACAAAGGGGGAGATATTGTGCAGTGTTCTTATTGTAAGGCATCCTGTGGCCTCGCTGCCTCAGCCATGATTGTATCCTCGTATACAAATCAGAGTATAAATCCAGTGAGGTTTTTGGCTAGCTACAATACGTCACAAAGTATGACCTGTGGTGGAGCGTACCTACCCATACTAGGAACTACGTTGAAAAAGTACGGCATCACGGTAGGTGGCCACATCGCTTTTGATAAAGATCAAGGCTATCTCACCAACGATTTATTTATCAAAAAAGCAAAGTCATATCTGCAAAATGGCTGGACACTGCTCACACTCGGATACTTTAATGGAGGAGGACATTATGTATGGATCGTGGGGATCGATGCACAGAACCGCTTTCTCATCTATGATCCCTACTGGGGAGTGAGCTCTCCACTGCCATTTAACTCAAAAAACTACGGAAGTGCACGCATTACTTATATCACCCCAGTTAGAAAATAGTTATATGAGTACACAAAAAATCACCATAACGCTCATGCTCGGACTTGGCTTTCTACTCATCATATTGCTCCTGATATCACGTCAATCAAATTCCAAATCTACGACTATTATTCGTATACCAACTATAACCATCTCCCCCAATCCTTCAGTTACGATACCACAAATTGATCCAACCATAGCAGCCATCCCATCCCAAGAAACGGGGGGCAACATGGACGTGACACTCACCACGACTGAGCAAGCGCACAATGATCTATTTTTCAAAGTCCCTCTAGATATGCAAAACTTTATAGTCGATTTTGACTATGCTGACAACAAGTTCAGCGTTCTCATATTGAATGATGCAGGCGAGGATGCATACAATAAGTGGCGCAAGGACTCCTACCCAGCTCTCTCCGACGATCAATTTGTGATCAACGATAAACGTATCTGATCAGGCCCCCATTGAATCTGCACCCATTCATGAGTATGATTTGGGAGATGTCATCGATCCGGAACCTCTTTACCGCCATATCTGTAGTCGTAGTCATTTTCATTTTGGGGTTTTTTATGTGGCGATCTTCAAGCCAGTCCAAGGCCTCAAATACTCTCGCTCTTTCACCCACGCCATCTCTACAAACCTTGCAACCCACACCAACTGATGACGATGAGGAGCCGATACCACTCAGTTTTGAGATTGGTGAGTTTGTGGAGACGGTAAGCCGTCCGACTGACACGCCAGCTCCCTCTCCCACTCCGATACCGGTGGTGCCTCCTGACCAGTTGATCGCCAAACACATCCCCCACTCGGGTCCCGGGTACACCATGGGCAAAAGAGATATGATACGATCCAACGGACAAGCCTATATCGAGATAGACATCCTCACCGATGGCACGAAGCCTATTGAGGAAGTGATAGCGAGCTTTCAAGCATGGATCAAAACGATTGGTATAACCCCAGAAGACCTCAAAAAAGTAAAAGTAGCAGTGATCAAACCATGAAGGAAAATATACAATCTGCAATCTTCAATTTGCAAATAATGTTAATGCAAATGCGAGTGCCGAAATAAATTGGATCCCACTTCTTTAGTCTTATAGAGATCACATTTAGAAGTGCTCCAGTGAAAGATCCTGAAACAAGTTCAGGATGACAAGGTTTTTGGCGCATCTGTGAGTGTGATGTCTATAACTCGCCTTACGCATGCTACATGTGTCATTGCGAGGAGTCCCACCATGTCGGGACGACGTGGCAATCTCCTTATGCATGGGATTGCCACGTCGTCGCTAAAAGGCTCCTCCTCGCAATGACATACATCGAGGTATGATAAGGTATGTGCGTAAGGTGAGATCTTGAGTCTTAAGTCTTAATTCTTAATTTATCCTATACACCGTTGCCTTTCCATTACTGCTCGTAAATACCACTCGACCCATCTTTGCAAATTTTTCTTCGGAGATCTTGAGCTCTCCGACGTTGTACTTTTTCCGTTCGAGCTCTGATACCACCACGTAGTCCACGCGATACTTCTGTAGCAGCTGTCGTGTCACCGCCTCATCGGTAGACCTATACATCTGCTCGATGTCTGGGATACGTTTTCCTACGATATCCGAGGTCCCTCGCCAGAGCCATTCATGGACCCACCAGCCAGCGACCGTAGGGAGTCCTGTATACGCTGATACCACGTTGTAGTCAGTATAACTATCCCCCTGCGCTTCGAGAACCACAGGCTGACCGGTGACTTTTGTGTTGAGATACTGGATGACTTCGTGTGTCTCGGGATAACTATTTTTGATCCACGTACTCCCGTCCAGATCAGTAGGTCGCTGCATCTGACCATAGTACGCCTCGACTGCGAGCCGCATGTATATCAAGACGAGCACTACCATACAAAACGATACGATTCGCGATGTGCGCCTCAGGATAGTATGTTCCATATGGCGCAGTCTCCATATCGAGTACACAGATGCGATAGACATCATCATGTATGCCTGATATCCCAGCTTAAACATGGTGTTTGCGCGGAAGTGGCCAGGATATATGTCTTTGATATAAAAGAACTCTGGTATCACGATGAGAAACGTACCAAATGCGAAAAGGAGAGAGATGATGAGACTTGTTGCGGTGAGCGGGGTGAACTTCTTTGCTTTGCGTACATACCAGAGCGTCGCTGCCAGCAGTATCGCATGGAGCCAAAAGAATCCCCAGAGCGTCCAGAGCTGATACATGAGTGTCGATTGACAGTTTGCCTTTTCAAAAAGGAATGGGCCTATCTTGTAAGTCAACGCATCTTTTGCCAAATTGGCGACGAGTGGGAATCCACAATTGACCCCTATACCATTTACAAATGGAGTAAAGAAATGTGAAAACGGCCACGAAAATGCGAGGAATGTGAATATCAGAATAAATATGTTAAAGAAAAAATCAACAGAAAACCCGTGTAGGAAAAAGAGTATGACCGCGATGAGCATGAGGTATATAGGCCCATCCGACGCATTGGTCATATAGTGGATCGCAGTCATAAATCCAAAAAGGATAGTGAGTGGCACTTTTGCGAGTATAAATTTACGAGCCCATACGCGCAGTGGATTATCTTGGTCTTCTTTGAGCGCTTTTTTCTCATTCATATTTTGTGAACTGGCGCTCTTTGTATCAGTTGCACCCTCTGACTCAAACAAGTATCCAAAATGTCGATTTGAAATAAGAGGGATAACTCCAATGATAATGATGGCGAGCGTGAGCAAGACAAACGGAATATCAAATACATGTCCATGCAGATCTGCCACGACATATGAATATGAGGGGAACTCGTGGATCGTAAAGGGTATAAATCGGGTGGCATTTGGATACCAATACTTCGAGTATTCCTGGAGACCACCTACTACATCTGGCCAACGCTCTTGGACTTTTTCGAGTAGCTTTGGCACATCAGCACGTACTGACGCACTCCAGGGCGCCATCGGCGTTTCGTTTGGATATCCTTTGGTAAAGAGGTAGATCGTGTGCGCATTGCCAGCCATATTGACGAGGAGTGCAGCGAGAAATCCATACACGATGAGTTTGCGAGAGCTCATCTGCACCGCGACACGCATCTGTTTGCCCGCATAGTGGATCATATTGATGACTATCGAAAATACCGCAGAAAGATTGAGGCCCAGGAGATTGGCGAGTACGAGGTTGTATCCAACGGGTGCATAGGTGTCAGTCAGCTTGATGAGCATGGCTCCACTGAGGTGACCAAAATAGTAGTAGTTTATAGGATACCCATTTGGCTTGAGAGCGTCTGGACCATACCACATGTCAAGTGGAGGGAAAAACTTTGACCTGGCGATAGACTGCATAAATCCATAATCCATAAACTTCTCCAGGCCATGCACTGAGGGTTCCTGACCTCTCACCAAGGTCCACAAGAGCAGTCCACAAAAAAAGAGCGCTTCTTCGATGATGATCCAGTTCATGAGGCTCGAGCTTTTTTCGAGTTTAGAGAGGATGTCCCCTTTGAATGCATGACGATACGAAAAGAACGCAACCACGGCGAGGACTCCGAGAATCGCCTCACGAGTGAATGGCACGAAGCGAAACGCTCCAAGCACGAACATGGCGTAGCTCAAGACGATGATGCCGATGATCTTTGCAAACGCGTATCCCCCATCTAGACTATGACGAAATATACGTCGGGTGAGTGGATAAAATATGATGCCGACGAGGAACAGATAAAAGTACCACGACAGAAAATATTGAAGCCAGTCCATATTCTCCAATTATCAATCAAGAATTTTCAATTACAATAGGCACATGGACAAAGCATATCTCCCCGCCGTTTGGGAGCCCCAGATACGAGAACAATGGGAAAAAGACCAGCCCTATCGAGCCGTAGTCGATCCTTCAAAATCTTCTTTCACCGTCATCCTCCCTCCACCAAATGCGAATGGGAGCCTCCATGCAGGCCATGTCATGATGGTATACCAGGATATCATGTGTCGCCACGCGCGTGCACAGGGCAAATCAGTTCTCTACCTCCCGGGCACTGACCATGCGGGATTTGAGACACAGTTTGTGTTTGAAAAATATCTGAGCAAACAAGGGAAAAGTCGCTTCGACTATGATCGCGAGACGCTCTACAAAGAGATCGAACAGTTTGTGATGTCCAGCAAAGATACGATTGTTTCACAGTTCAAATCAGTCGGATTCAGCCTCGATTGGTCACGGGAGCAGTTTACTCTCGATCCCGCCATCGTAAAAGTCGTGCACAAAACATTTAAAAAGCTTTTCGAGGCGGGCCTCCTCTATCGCTCGGCCCGCCTCGTGAACTACTGCTGCAAAGACGGTACGAGCTTTTCCGACCTTGAGGTGGAGAATGTGCAGACTGCTGGCTCACTCTACCATCTCAAATATAAACTCGTAAAACCTGTTGGAGATATCACTGAGGTCGTTGTGGCGACCACGAGACCCGAGACGATGCTGGGAGATGTGGCGGTTATGGTCCACCCAGATGACACTCGGTATACCTCGCTCATAGGTCAGATGGTACAGCTCCCGCTCACTGGGCGAGAGATCCCGATCATCGCTGATACTTATGTTGATATGGCATTTGGCACCGGCGCGGTGAAGGTCACGCCCAATCATGATCATAACGATTTTGAAGTGGGAAAACGGCATGGGCTCTCTCACCCACCCATCATTGGATTCAACGGAAAGATGTGTCACACAGACACGAAGTATGATGGGATGAAGGTCAAAGCTGCACGTGAGATGATCATCACCGATCTCACCGCCTCAGGTTTCCTCCTCAAAACCGAAGCCCACGAGATGGTCGTGAAGACATGTTACAAGTGTGGCAGCGCACTCGAACCACTGCCGCTTGATCAGTGGTACGTACAGGTCAAACCACTTGCGGATCGTGCAAAAAAGTCTATTGAGGCGCTTGATATACAGGTATATCCCCCTAGGTTCAAAGAGACTATGATCCAGATCCTCGACAACTATATAGATTGGAACATCAGCCGCCAGATCGTCTGGGGTATCCGTATCCCGGCATATCGATGTGCACAAGTCGACAGTCAACAGTCGTCAGTCATAAGTCATAAGTCAAAAGTCAAAAGTCAAAATGCAGAAGCTCAATCGGCTCAGTGGTTCGTCTCGCTCGAGACGCCGACTACGTGTCAGATATGCGGCGCGTGTACTCCGATCCAAGACACAGACACCTTTGATACGTGGTTTTCGTCGGGTCAATGGCCCTTCGCGACACTGATGGCGATCGCGGCACAGGAGCATGGAGCTGATGTATCAGATCTCTACGACCTAGTTTCAAGCTCGACTGGTGAAAACCTTGACCTGTCATTGCGAGGAGTCCCACTGAAGCGGGATGACGTGGCAATCTCTTCCACCCATGAGCACACTCTGCACTCAGCTCAACACTCGCAGCTTGCAGCTTCCCTCTCCTTTTTCCACTACTTCTATCCCACCTCAGTCATGGAGACGGGCTACGATATCGCCCGCGCATGGGTTGCGCGCATGATGATGCTCGGTCTCTTTGTCACTGGCAAACCACCCTTCACTGAGATCTATCTCCACGGCATGGTGCGTGATGGCAAAGGCCAAAAAATGAGCAAGAGCAAAGGCAACGTGATCGATCCGCTGAAGTTGACCGAAAAGTACGGTACTGACGCCCTGCGCATGGCACTCGTCTACAGCACGACCGCAGGCAACGATACGAATCTGTCAGAAGACAAGGTCCTGGGCATGCGAAACTTTGTAAACAAACTGTGGAACATGGGCCGCTTCCTCCAGTTGATGTCCCATCCTGACCCTGCAGCTCCTGCAGAAGCTCCTCCTGATACCTCTCCCAAGTCTGACCTCGACGCTCTCCTGGAGGAGCATGCCAAACTGGTGTCCTCATACCACTCAAATATGGCAAAACATGAGTACTCTCAGGTCCTCGTCGACCTCTACGAGTTTATCTGGCACCGCTTCGCCGACATATATATTGAGAAGTTGAAAAACCACGCCAAATCAGGAAATCAAACGGTGCAGGTAGTTCTGACTGAGGTGTATCTCTCGGGTATTACGATGCTCGCTCCCTTTGCTCCCTTTGTGTGCGAAGCCATCCAGACACAATTTGTCCCCAAAAAACAAAGCTCGTGAGGTATACTATCTCAAATTGATTTCTAACCTCATACCCCTATGAAACGATCATACCAACCAAAAAAACTGAAGCGCGTACGCAAACACGGGTTCCTTGCTCGCATGGCGACCACAAAGGGTAAGCTCGTCCTAAAGCGCCGACGCGACATCGGTCGCGCAAAACTGACCGTATGAATTATTCCCCCGCAACTATATCGTATGGATCCCGTGTCTCGCTGTCGCGCATGCACGGGATGACCCTGGAGGGTCACTTTATAAACTTTACGAACTTCTGCTTTGTTTGAATCCCTCATCGTCCAACCCATCTTAAATGCGCTCCTTGTGTTTTATAAGGGCTTTCAATCTGCAGGTGTCCCCTACGCATTTGGCTTTTCTATAGTCTCGCTCACCGTTGCTATTAGACTCCTTTTTAACCCTTTTTTCAAAAAACAGATCGAAACTCAAAAAAGGATGGCAGCCATCAAGCCAAAACTCGATGAGCTAAGTAAAAAACACAAGGACGACAAAACGCGACTCCAACAAGCTCAGATGGATCTGTATAAAGAGCACAGCATAAACCCTGCGGGCGGCTGTCTCTTTGCACTCATTCAGATACCCGTGTTTATCGGACTCTACCAGACGCTGAATCAGTTCGTCTCAGCCTCTACCGCCGCGGACGCGCTCTCTCACATGAACAAGCTGGTCTATGCACCATGGCTAGCGATTACAAAGCTTGACCCGCAGTTTTTCATCTATAACCTATCCCTGAGTCCTTCGACTCATCCATTGTTCCACCTTGATTTTGTGAAAGGATTTACTTTGATCCCCACAAACGCGCCCTATGCACCGTATCTCATCATACCTTTTGTGACTGGACTCCTCCAATACCTTCAAGCAAAATATGGTGGTATGGGAGCAGCACCTACTCCACCTACAGAACAAGATAATAAACTGACTAAAGACGGAGACAAAAAAAAGGCCGAGCCCAGTATGTCAGATGACTTTCAATCTGCGATGAACACGCAAATGAAGTACATGTTTCCTCTCATGATCGGGTATTTTTCATATACACTTCCACTCGGATTGAGTTTGTACTGGAATATTTTCTCGATTTTTGCTATACTACAGGGCATACAGACAAAGAAAAAATTGCCATGACCTGTCATCCCGATGTAAATCGAGATCCAGATGCCCAATTGCCCTTTCACAAACCGTCCAAATAAACATCAGACAGAAGTGGATTATTTTCCAGCCCGCATTATTTGTCATGCTGAGCTGCGCCCATCGGAAGTACCCTTGAGGTATCTCAGCATCTTTAATAAGATCCCGAAATAAATTCGGGATGACAAAATGTATGCTCGATATTTACATTGACATTATTTGTCATTGCAAATTGACATTGTAGATTTTTCCCCAAACTCCTCTTCTGTTTATTGTTTATTTTTTACTTATGAACCCACTAGAAACCATTCAACACGCAGCCACCACCATCGTATCTATGATGGTCCCTACAGCCTCAGTCACGGTCGTGGAAGAAGATGGCATGTACAAAATCTCCATAGTCGCAGGTGAGCAGGCTCCTGCCATCATCGGCCGCCACGGAGACACCATCCGCTCCATCCAAAAAGTCCTCGAGGTCATCGCATTTAACGCCGCAGGTACTCGTGTAGAGCTCGTCGTAAATGTAAATGATTACCGTGAAAAGCAAGTCGAGAGGCTCCAGTCCATAGCAGCTGAGATCGCAGGCAAAGTCCAGGTCCAAGGCAGTGGGCTCCCCTTCAGAGGCCTGAACTCATACGAGCGCCGCATCATCCACGAATACATCACCAACACCTACCCAGAGCTGACCACCTACTCTGTGGGCGAGGGACGCGCGCGTGAGCTCGTGATAGACTTGAAAACAAACAGCAATGTAGCCTATACTGGCACAGATGCACCACCACTCAGTGAATAAATCACCACCGGAGAACCCACTCACTGCATTACGCAGTATGGTCTCCTCTGTTTTCAAACGAAGAGCGTCTACTCTCCCTGGTACGCTTCCTCATTCTCAATTTTCAATTCTCAATTCTCATTTCTCCTCCTCCGTCATCCCAGCTCCACGCCCTGTCATCCCTCCGGGCGTAGCCTATGGGTTTACCCGCCTCGGTGGGCGGAGCCCTGCGAAGGCAGGGATCCCACAGATTCCGGCATCCCGCCGGAATGACAATTATGCTGCTGCATCATTTGCTCATTCTCAATTTTCAATTTTGAATTTTCAATTTCCTTCCCCCCGCCTTCTTCTCACTCTCCTCATTCTCCCTTTCATTTTCGCCTTGGATCTGGTTTACTTTACCCTAGCGAGACCCGGATGTGCCGCATGTGGGAGTCTGAGTGGATTCCTCAGTACATCTTCGCTGACACTGACGATGATAAATCAAAATGACACAATCACATCAGCTTTTCACAGCATAAAAACAATAGTTGCTCGCATCTGATCCTATGTCACCCGAAAGAAAAACCCATACTCTAAATGCCGAGACTGAAGCAGTGGCTCACATCGAGTCTGTGCGTGATGAGATGAAGCGCAAAGCAGGTGCCACTCAGTCTATTGGGATCGGACCAGACGGCAAACTCAAGTCGATCGACGGAGGCGATCTGATATATGATCTTCACATACTCGAAGATGCAGCAAAAAACCCAGAGTTATTTGGGAGTCTCGTCGCAAAAGAAAGGTACCGTATGCTACTCAACTTCTTGAATGAAAAAAAGGTCCAAAATGTACTCCAGGGCACCAGCAACAAAGAAACCATAGCAATAGATCTAAAAGGGTATGCCGTCGCTTTGAGACAGATCATGAACATGCTCGCTGATGCCGAGATAAAAAAGCGCATGATCGATATAGACAAAAAGGACCATCTCCCCGCAGAAGAGCAGATAGCGGACAAGCATCCCACTGCACTCGACTTTCTAGTGCGTATAGGGAAGAAAAAGCCCACACTATTTGCTCTAGCCAAAATAGCTCCCCTTGCGGTCAAGATCGTTAGCTCTCCTGGCTACTTTCAGCTCAAGCAACCAGAACTGCTCAAAAATATAAAAATAACTGAGACAAAGGGACTCTCCTCAAAGCTTGAGGTAGTAAACGGCATGCCTATAACCTCTCCTCATGTAGGGTCTGGAGTCAGTATCAATCTCCTCCCTGGCTCGCTCGAGTATGATCTGGTGATGATGAAGGTAAATGAGGAGGATGAGCTGTTTGATATGGTGTGGGAGTGCTACGCCGGGTGCGTCAATGGCGCATCTGAAAAAGAGCAGAAGGAGATAGTCTCGCTCTCAAAAGATCTCCTCAAGCTAAAAAATGATATCTCAACAGCTGCAGACAAAATCAAAGCATATAAAGCAGGTACGAAGCCAGCCGACGTGCTGGCCGATGTCGTCAGGGGATCTTCTAAAAAGCTGACAGCAGATGAGCAAGCTGAGCTCAAACGTCTGAGCAAGCAGGAGGCAAACCATATCCCTCTCTCGCCTGATGAGAAGATCAAGCTCAAAGATCTCCGAGATAGAGTAAAGGTCAATCAAGAAGAGGCAATATACAACGTCGAGATGGAGATCAAAGAACTCGAAGACAAACTCAAAAACCACCCGACAGAGTTTACTGATTTCAATCGCAACGAGCTCACCAGACTCAAAAAAGCACTCGAGGATATGAACTCGAAAAATCCAGAGAAAAAATCTGCAGATATAGCTGCGCAGCTCCAAAAAGTACAGCTTCGCCTCCAGGAGCTCGCTGCAAAAGAACCCAAGACTACAGAGATACTTTCTGAGATAGCGAGTCTGAGTATAGAGCAACAGCGGTTGAACCAAGAAAGTCTTATAGACGCAAGCTACAAACAACAGTTCTTCGATAACTCCGAACGCGAACACAGACTACTCTCAGAGAGTCTCGCGAAACAAATGAAAGACTCAATCAAATTTTCACCTGATGCCATAGAGCGCAAGAGAGTGGAACGTGCTGAATCATTCATCAAAGAGTGTCACTCTATAGATTCCTACATCAAAAACTTTTACCAGCCTCTTTTCCATGAGATACGTGAGGAGGTCAAACTCTCCTCTCCCACACTCCACGGACACGAGCTAGAGGAGCGAGTGGCGGACCGCGTGGACGGCGAGATCCAGTCCATCATCAGCTATGTCGTGACCTTTATCATCAGCCCCGCTCTGGAGTCAGGAGGAGAACCAGTAGGGAGTGTTCGCGAGGCACTCGCAAAAACTAGGTCAGTGGGTCTGGACAACTCGCAAAAACTCTCCCTCATCCAGCGCGCACTCACGAGACTCAAGATGAACGGAGCCAAGCTTCACGACTTGCCAGGTGGCACCGATGAACATCTCCTGTTCGCTGATACGTATCGTGAGACCCAAGATGTCTGGGACCCGGTGAACAGACGTACTACCCGTGAGCGGTATGGACGGGTAAAAAAAGAGTGTCATCACAGCGGCGAAGCCTTTTGGAAACATGCGCGCAATATGGAGGAGTTTTTTGAGGTCATGCAAGACGAGATGTTTGGTAACTTTGATATCCGCGCGAGCATACATGAAGGAGGGGGAGAATTCTACAAAGAGATCGGGGGCGAAGGTGGACATCATGGCAAACTCCAGCACTATGCGATGGCAAAACAGTTTGATATGGTGCACGACAGCGAGATAGGTCCTGAGGTCGCTGCTGCCTTCCCCCTCGCAAAGACTCTGATGATGCGCTACTTTTCCGAGAAGGGATGGGTCGTGGATGATGAGATCGAAAAGGAGGCATTTGAGCCCAAGGGATATCTGCATCTGATGGTCAATCAGTTCATGGCCAAAAACTATCCCGACTACTCAGAGACAAAGCGCAACATGATCACCTATATCGCAGTGAAGCAGGCGTATCTGCACTCCGTCTACCAGCTCATGCTCAGCAACTCCAAGCCTCTAGCTGGATTTACGGGGATGAAGCACAAGTTTGGAAACTTTTACTTCAATGAGCGCGCGATAGCTCACAAGTTCCCCGCCTCGTTGAGTCATGTGGCTTGGGAGGAGTTTCTGAGCCATCGTGCATTTGACAAAGGTTCAGTATTTCTCCCTGCATCACTTGGCGGGTTTGATGCGATCAAGGATATCGATCCTACGGTGATATCAAACTATACAGATATGGGCTATGGCGCCGTCATGTATGAGCTCTCGGGCAAGTACGGATACTTCCTCCGCCATTTTAACCCTCACTTCGAAAAACATCTTCCAGATATCATGGCTCATCAAAATAGGTTCAATGTAGGATCTGATGATCACCTCAGAGGCTGGCGCCAACAAAAAAAGTCCAAAGACAACGTATCTCAGAAACTCTTCGGATATGCAGATCGCAAGGACTGGTGTACGATCGGCACCTATGCAGGCGCTGACCACCTCACCCTCCTCTGGAAATCTGTCGAAAATCTAGGGACCAACTATCTCCGAGCCTGGACAGATGATGTAGTCCTCAGTGCTTCCTATGAGACATCTCAAGCAAAATACAAGCACCTCACTTCCTATCTGTATCAGCGCTATTTTGATGGGTGCAAACTCGGCGTGGACTTTGGGAGAAAGGTACTCGAGTCTATCGATGGTGGGGTGTATGCGGGAGTCAAAAATGAGGCAGACTTCTTCCAGAAAATCGATGCCAAAATCAGATCGCTTGCGAAGGCAAATAAAGATAAGAAAAAGTCTGATAGCGAGAAAATAGATAGTGAAAAAGTCGAGGTTTATAAAAACATCTTCTATGCAGTCCACACGATCCTCATGGCCGAGCGCACCCCCACTGTGTTTATGGATGCTACGACTCCCTGGGGCGAGCAGACAGGAGTGACTCTAATCGCGCAGCTCAAGACTCAGATCATGCAAGACTCCAGTGATCCTATGGGACTCAAAAAGAGTGTACATGGAGAGACTAAGTTTGATAATGATCTATGGAAACAAACCACTGATGATCTTGTATTCGTCCAAAAAGAGGCACGTGGCGGCTCATCACGAGCTATCCTTGATAAACGTGCAGAGTGGGAGAATAAGTCTGAAAAAGATGGTCTAAATTCCAACACATTCGGAGACTTTTCATCTACTCGCTCCAGCTTTCGCCTGGAGGGATCCGATGAGGATGGATATGTCATCACCGATGCCTATCTCACGAGCGTACTCACCAAAAAGTATAGCGCTCGTCCAGAGTACAGCACAAATGGCTCCCTAAATGAGAAGGGTACTGCGCATATAAAGCGCGTCCTCGAGCTACGAAGGCGCATCCTGGCTGAGATGCTAAAGGCGCCAGAGCTGCCAAAATATGAGGACGTCGTGGCCGACATGCTCGGCACCAAAGATGCCAAAGGATACCTCCCGAGAGCCGTAAAAAGTCCAGATGATAGAGAGAACAAACGATTTATTCGGATGATCACCGAGAAGATAGGGACCAAAGAGCAATACGAGGCGCGCTACAGACAAAAGCTCAGGTCACGGAATGAGTTTTTTATGGACAAATGGAAAAAAGAAGAGCTCACCTTTCAACCTGAGGCAGATGCAGCAGAGAACTTTATGCACTACGAAAACGCCGATGCTGATCATATGGGTCGTATGGCGCGGGATATACAAGATACCGCTGTACATGTCAAAGACGATCTCAACCCAGACAAAGAAACAAGTGTAAATGAGATGATCAAAAACTTTGCAAAGGACCCTTTTGCTGCGATCGACAAGATGGCTGAGTACCTGAATCCATACCGTAAAAAGATCGAGGATGCAAAGGGAGCCGAAGCATCTCAACATTATGTCGGCTGGTACGTGAATAGAGTCCTGCAGGCCAACCTCAAAGAGGAGCGATTTAGAAATGGGTTTACTGGCATGTTTGAGGATGTACGTGCGCTCCTCTTTGGACAAAACAAGACCTCTATGGCAGGTGACAAAAACCAGCCCTATACGAGTAAGTCTCTCAGCGCCTATCAGACAAATCGAGTGATCAGATACCTGATCCAAAAGAAGCTCATAGGTGGCAATCAGGGAGATGAGTATATGAAGCGCTATAGAGGTACATGGATGGACGTCCTCAAAGAGATGGCTCCACGGATAGGGACTATTGCACTCATCGCAGGAGGGATACATCTCATCAAGTCATCGACTGATGGAGATAGTGACTTGAAATAGCAGCGCGCAACCAGTACGATGTAGTTATGAGATCCTACTATTTGAGTTGCGCTGGCATCGTACTCTTGATTGTGTGTTCTTTGAGTCCTCTGCTGGTCCATGCGATCGAGCTCGAAAGTCATACTGATCCTGTTGTAATTGTTCAGCCGCAATCATCTCCAAATCCCAACAGTCTTCGTGGACTTACCACTCCAGATGTAGCGCCAAATCAACCCACCTTACGCGGTATCAACACTCCGGATGTGGCCCCTACTCGAGACCCTGCTGGCCCCACGCTCACCCCACTGGAGATGCTAGATCCTGCAAATACGGTGAGTGCTTCGGCAAAAAGCCTCGAAGAGGACCTTGATTGTGAGGACCCAAAGCTGGATGTATCAAAAATGTCAGAAAGCTCGCGCAACTTTTGTCTATCTACCACAGATCCTCAAGCTGGATTCCCTGGTCACCCATGCAAAGAATTTGCTCCAGGACTCATGAGCATCGTAAAGAGTGCGACACGTACGGCCAAATCCATGCATTCCAATCTCCCCTGGGCTATCAGATCCGAAAATGGTGCAAAGATCATCGAACGTATCCCCTCTGCATTTGCGAGTTTTCAAAATGCTGCGCTTGGACTCGTCTATGGAAATTCTGAAAACAATGATGTACGTCCTGGATACTCAGTTCAGTATAGCGTCGGATGTAATGCAGGCGCTACCTGTGCCCAGGCTCATGATCTGAGCCGACTGGAAAATCCAAAAACTGGCGCACTAGTAAATACAAAGGGGGACAATCTCTGTGTCCTTGAGGAGAACTGGGGTGAATATCTCCTTGCAAAGGTTAATAATGCAAAGCCTGAAGAGATGGTCTCAGTAGATGGTGGCTCCCCTCGATTGGTGCAAGCACCAGCGTCTCCCCCAACCCTCCCTCCATCTCAGATCCCCCTCATGAAGCTCTGCGTACGCTCAGCCCCCCATGGGAGCTCGATCATCAGTGCTGCTATAGATCTGAAGTGGCCCAATAGATCCAAAGTCGAGGGATGCTTTTTTGCTAATTGTGTAAGTTTGGCGTTCCCTCAATTCGAGACCTCATTTTATGCTGACCCTGGCAGCTCAGTGTTTTTGAGCAATCCAAAAAATATAGAGAGTATACTCAAAACTATAAATAGAAGGCTTTCTTCAGGCACTCGTGCTTGGAGTGAAGCCTCCAACACCAACTTTACGGATCCTAATATGCCAATAGTAGATAACGCCAAAGTTGATAAGGATGTGGCTGAGTTTGAAGACAAATACGGCGTCAAGGGTTCAGAAGTCATTGAACTTGCGACATGCATGAGCGCTGCATCCAAGGAGAGTATCTACACTGCTCTCGGCGCTGTACCCATCAATAACCTTAACACATTTGTAACTGAGTTTTTGTTCAGGATACTCTTTGGATTTACGGGTGCCATCACCCTCGGTTGTGCGATATACAGCGCCATCATGATCCAGCTCTCCCAGGGAGGAGAGGGCCTGACCAAAGCCAGAGAGACGCTCACGCACTGCCTCTCTGGACTCGCACTTATCATCTTTGCAGTGTTTCTCCTCAGATTTATCGGGTGGGATATCCTCAGATTGCCGGGACTAGGCTAATATCCGTTGAGAGTGCTACCATCGCCAACAAACCTCGAGAAATACATTTGGAGGGAGAAATGAAAGGATAGCCTGCCCCTACCTATAGACATCACGCGCTTAGTTGCACCAATAGCTCTGTCATCAGCTCTGTCATCCTGAACTTGATTCAGGATCTTGCACTGGAGCGGTTCTGAATGTGAAGTCTATAGACAGTGAAACGATCCCAAATGGGTATAGGATATGTGAGTTAAGTAACCTTTTGTGTGTTTTTTCGTGCCTCAAAGTAGTAAGAAGCCA
>JBAXII010000011.1:0-45821 GCA_037138475.1 bacterium
CCGTTATTACAATCCATATCTAGATTCTAGCATGAGAATGCTGGTCTAGAGCCTTATCAATTATCAACTGTCAATTTGCGTGGTTCATTTGCTCCCCACACCGCCCTTTTTTATGATATACTCTGACCTAGATTGTAAGAAACGATTGGTACATACGCACCGCGTATATATCTTCAGCCAGAATCCTCCCGTTACACAGTATTGAGGACTCCAGCTGACACAAGCGGAGTTCCTATCCTAGTTCAACTTTTAGGCATTCCTCTTCGATAGACCTTGGGTTTTTACTACAGTCATGTTATTTTTATAGTATTTTCTATGTTTTCACCTGTATCTTCAGCTTTTTCAAACCGTCCTACCCGCTCACGATTTGGCAGTTCTGGCAGTCGCTCGGGAGGCTCGTCACGTCCCTATGGACGTCCCTCAGCTGGACATGCGTCCAGTGCAGGTCCTCGCTCATTTGGTGGCAGACGACCAAGCTATGGTGCACCCACACGTGGATTCCCCAACCGTGGCCCTGCACGCCGTGGCGGAGGAAGATCTGAAAATATCGCATCGAGTCGCTATATCAGAGCTGCTATCCTCAAACCAGTGGAGGAGGTAGTCATGCCAACGACCAAGTATGCTGATTTCCCACTCCATGAGTCACTCCTCGCCAATATCTTGAAAAAAGGCTATATCCATCCAACTCCTATCCAAGATGAGGCCATTCCTCATATCATGGCAGGCAAGGATGTCGTAGGTATCGCAAACACCGGCACCGGCAAAACTGGTGCATTTCTCATTCCTACCATTGAGAAAATCGGTCACAACCCTGAGACCAAGGCGCTCATCGTCGTACCTACCCGTGAGCTCGCCGAGCAGATCCAACAGGAGCTGTCCTCACTCACTGTCGGTATCCAGATCTACTCGACCTTGGTGATAGGTGGTGCGTCTATGAGTCGACAGATCACGAGTCTGCGCCGTCACACGCACTTTGTCATCGGTACTCCAGGCCGTATCAAGGATCTCATCGAGCGCAAGGTGCTGAACCTCAGTGCCTTTAGCGTCTTCGTCCTCGACGAAGTCGATCGTATGGTAGATATGGGATTCATCCAAGATATCAAATATCTCGTGTCCCTCCTCCCACCCGTCCGTCAGTCGCTCTTTTTCTCAGCCACCATCTCTCCTGCCATCTCGCAGGTGATGAGTGTCTTTCTCAAAGATCCAGTTACCGTCCGCATCAAGTCCACCTCGTCTACCGCCGATAATGTGAACCAAGATGTCGTCCGTGTGCCACACGGTAAAACCAAGTGGGACATGCTCGAGCCACTGCTCAAGCAAAATGGCGTCGTCAAAACCCTCATCTTCGTCCGCACAAAGCGTGGCGCAGATGATCTGACTACGAAGCTCTTGCGTGCAGGAGTGCAGGCAGGATCCATCCATGGAGACAAGCCTCAGCGTGCCCGTCAGATAGCCATCAGAAGCTTCAAGGACTACACCCTGGATGTCCTCGTGGCGACCGACGTCGCTGCGCGTGGTATCGATATCCCTGATATCACTCACGTCATCAACTATGACGAGCCAGCTACTTATGATGACTATGTCCACCGTATCGGCCGCACCGGTCGTGCCGGCAAGACTGGCCAGGCGTTGACCTTTGTGGCAGGATGAAGGTAATGCAAAATGCAAAAGGTAAAAGGCAAAATGCGAGTGCAAATTCACAATCCGCAATTTGCAATCTGCAAATAGTGTAAATGTAAATGAGAATACCGTAGTTTTGTTGAGGATTTCTTGACACCTTACTCGCGAGTTGCACCTCCGTTCCCGTCATCCTCGCGAACGCGAGGATCCAACGAGCACAAGACTATGCAATTGCGACAGAAAGAAGCGTATCGAAAACTGACTGCACATCGTGCATGACCAAGGCATTCAAATCAACAGAGACGTGCTCTTGGATCTGCTTCTCGACTTCGTATGCACAGTCTCGCAGCTTCTCAAACTGGTCAGATACATGTGCCGACTGGTGTCCTTGCAGTTTGTATCGTGCCTGTTGATCTGCGAACCGATCCCCCAGAGTGAGGAGCCCAAAGGGTCCCACACGATGATCCGAGTACACACATATTTTGTATTCCCAACTCTGTGAATCCTTGACCTGTTCAAAGTGGCTAAATCCCCAATTATTGACGATCCAGAAAGCCTTTGGATCTATGCCGATTTCCTTACACATCTCATTGGTCGCTACATTTTCATCTTCGCCATATTTCAGCATCAGCTCTTGCTTCACCTTTTTCCAGTGCTCTACATTCTTTTCTTCGCTTCCGAGGAAGTGAGCTTTGTGAACCAAGTCAAACTTGAGCAAGTTGCCCAGGTCGTGGGTGAGCGCTGCGGTAGTTATGGTGCCGCGATCGAGCTGCGGTCCGCGCCAGCGATCACAGATCTGCCCAGCTACGAAAGTCACACGGAGCATGTGCTCCTGGAGGTTGGGAGGGATTTGGTACCTCGCATATAGTTCACGTGCATTCATATGGGCCTAGTATAGCCCATTTGAGTCTTATCTTCTGTTAAAATAGGCACACGTGATCCGTTGGCGAAGTGGAAACGCGGGAGTCTGCAAAACTTCTATTGCGTGGGTTCGATTCCCACACGGATCTCAAGAAAGATACAAGTCGTAAGCTGTCAGTCGTCAGTCATGTAGAAAAAGTCGGTATGCACGGTATACGTGTGCTGTCATCACGGGCCTGATCTTGAATCTGTTGGTATAATAGAATCAGAGCGATTAGTTGTTTTGAAGCCCAATCTGGCGACTATCGACTTATGACTGTTGACTATTTTTGGAAAGGTGGTGGAGTGGTCGATCACACCAGTCTTGAAAACTGGCAGGCGAAAGCCTCGCGAGTTCGAATCTCGCCCTTTCCGCAATTCTTCGAAAAGAGTTTTCCACGCTACGCGTGGCTCGTTTGCCAATTCCACATTGTATTTCAAAAACTTTTCAGTAAGCTTGAACCGATTATTCGCTTTTTGCTCAAAAGCCAATAATTTCTCTTTGAGATGCTGTTTTGAGCTTACCAACTTGTTTTTAGATTCTTGATATTCGTCAAGCGAAAGTGCGTTTTCGAGGTAAAGATTGATCCTGTTGTGTAAGGTACACAGTCGAGCAAAAGGTAATAAGTAAATAATTTATTTATAAAAATATGATCAATATAATCATCACTTTCATCGTCATCATCTCACTCTGGTCTGTCTGGAGATTTTTTGATTCTCGGGTCGAACAAGCGGACTATACCGTGCTAAAGAAAATGAATGGATATGAAATTCGGGAATATCCAGCACATATCGTCGCGCAGACAACTGTGCAGGGTTCGTATGGAGAATCAATGGGTAATGGTTTTAGAATTGTGGCGGGATATATCTTTGGTGGAAATACTAAGAAAGAAAGTATCGCCATGACTGCTCCGGTAGTAGCCCAAAAGGGTGAAGGTGAAAAAATATCAGAAAGCATCGCTATGACCGCGCCGGTAGTGGCGACAAACAAGGGCGACTCACAAACCATCTCTTTTGGTATGCCTCGATCCTATACACTCGAAACATTACCAACGCCAAATGATCCGAGAGTGAAAATCGTAATGATTCCTGCCAAGAAATACGCAGTATTGCAATTCTCGTGGTATCGCTCGGATGCACGAATTAAGAGTATGCAAGAAAAATTGCTTTCAGCACTTGCTCGCGATGGAATTGCCACGGAAGGGAGCACTGCATATGCCGGCTACAACGCACCGTGGACTCCACCATGGATGAATCGGAATGAAGTGTTGGTGGAGGTTATCAATTAAAAACTTAGGCTCTAGACTAGCTCTTTGACAAATTGGTAACGAATTTTAGAAGTTCTTGGTATTGAACTTCCGACCTCTTCTTCCATCTCCATTCACATTCTTTTAAGTGAAGGGGGAAGTTCTTCTTGGTTTCATTGAACTTTGACATTCTTCTTTTACAAAATGACCAAAAGGCTTCGATACCATTGATGTGTGCTCCATTCCTTTTTGAGAACTGATCCTTGTTGTGGCTGACTCTAAAGTGCTTATCAAAGCCTACATCTACCAGCCCATTATATCCTTTCCATGAATCTGAGTAAATGGTAGAGTCGAGAGCTATTTTCCGTGTCATAACCGCATGTAGGGTCCTTTTCTTACAGTTTTGTATGATTCTAGTGTATGCACTGCCTTCCCTCTCATAGATGCCAAAGACTACCTTTTTAAATCTCGTACCTCTGCCTCTCTTGCTTGACTTACCCTTGATTCTTCTGGGTCCAAAATATGATTCATCTACTTCTATATCACCCACCAACTTTTGCATTTCATGCACGTGATGGTCCTACATTCAACCCTGAATCCGAACGATAGGGGGAATTGATAAATGGGATTGTAACATCTGATCAAATAACTGTTGGGGTGTCTTGAATCCTAAACACTTCCGAGGTCTGTTATTGATCTCCCAGACCATGTCATCAAGGTCATCTTGGGTGAGTCCAATGAAACTGGTCTTCTTCGGGAGGTATCGCCTCACGAGTCCATTGTGGTATTCATTCGTTCCTCGTTGCCACGAGGAATAGGGATCAGCAAAGTAGCTCACGACTCCGGTATCCTTCTTGAGATTTTCATGTTCTGCAAACTCATGCCCATTATCATTGGTCGTAGATAATGCGGGTGTGTCTGTAAAGATCTCTTGTTGGGCGTTACGGGTACTCGCTGCTGTTTTATCAGGGATAATCTTTGCGTTAAGGAATCGGGTCATCCGTTCTACTTGAGTATGAATGACTGGATCTTCTGATTGTTTCCCTACGATAGTGTCTCCTTCGTAGTGACCAAAGGCTACTCTACTCTCAACCTCTTGAGGCCTGTCATGAATAGATATTCTATTAGGTATACGAGCACAACCTGCAGCTCGTCCATACTTCTTTTGTCGTCGTTTTCTCTTCCAGGGGAGATATTCGTACAGTTTGAGATCTTTCGCCTCTTTTGAGTAGATATATGTATAGATAGCTTCGTGACTAATCCTCCTCAGGTTGCTATTGGTCGAACATTCATGGACCAGACTCCCTGCGATTTGTTCTGGTGACCAGCCCTGTCTGAGGTGATCGACAACATACGTGTAGGTCTGAAGTGTCTTCAAGGGTTGTCTCCCTGCATATCGTCCAGCAGTTCGTACCGTAACCATAGCCTCCTGTGCAGAGGCGGCACAGTAGATCCAGGAACCAGTAGCTTCATTCCATTCTTGGTGACGTTTGATCTCGTCACTGATACTAGACTTTGATCTTCCGAGCTTTCGGGCAATCTCCCCAATTGAAGCGTGTTTCTTGAGCATTCCCTGTATCTGACCTCGATCAAATACGGTGAGTTTTGTGGCTTTTTTCATACGACTGGTATTGTACCCAGGCGTTCGGATTCACAGTTGAACTTATGGTTTTTTAAATTTCAAGTAGAATTGCTATAATGAAAGCATAGATGGCTATTTTATATGAAAATTATTCTTATATATCCACATCAGCTTTTTGAAAAAAGTATCATATTTTCGAAGATCAACAAGGATAAAGACCGTGTTTTTTTAGTAAAAGACGCTCTTTACTTTACTCAATATAGTTTCCACAAACTAAAAATTGAGCTCCATGAAAGAAGTATGAATTTCTACAAAGAATTTTTGGAAGAAAAAGGGTTTAAAGTAAATATTGTAAACCAATTGAGTGATATATTTGATACACATAGTGTAGAAAAAGCATTTATTTATGATGTTGTCGATGACTATTTAGAAAGGAAAATCACTAAAACTCTGCAGGATCAAAATATACAGCTACAGAAACTTGAATCTCCTATGTTTCTTACAACAAATTCGGAGATAGATGATTATCTATCTACCCAAAAGACGCATAAACAAAAATACTTTATGAAAAATTTTTATGTATGGCAGCGGAGACGATTATCTATACTGATAGAAAAAAATAATGAACCATTGCGTGGTAAATGGAGTTTTGATGAAGATAATAGAAAAAAAATTCCTAAAAATACCCAAATACCTAAACACCCTTCTTTTGATAATGATTTTATATATGCAACAAATTTTTATGATGCAAAAAAATGTCTGGATAAGTTTTTGAAGGAAAAACTGAATAATTTTGGTCCATATGAAGATGCTGTTGTAGATAATGAAAATATGTTATTTCATTCGGTACTATCTCCATATCTCAATATCGGACTTCTGACTCCTGATTTTGTCGTGAAAGAAACGATTGCGTATTTTGAAGCAAACAAAAATACACTTCTATTGCAATCTGTTGAAGGATTTTTGAGACAAATAATTGGGTGGAGAGAGTACATGAGACTTGTATACATGACACTAGGAAAGAAAATAAGAACTAAAAACTACTTTGACGCACAAAGAAATATCCCAAAAAGTTTTTGGACTGCAAAGACCGGTATTTTGCCGTTAGATAATTCTATCGAAAAAATCAACTCTAGAGCGTTCGATCACCATATCCCGCGCCTTATGATATTGGGTAATTTTATGAATCTATGTGGTTTTCATCCTGACCAAGTATACCGATGGTTTATGGAAAGGTTTATCGATTCGTATGACTGGGTTATGGTGCCAAATATCTACAGCATGGCGCTCTATGCGGATGGCGGTGAAATAACAACAAAGCCTTATATATCAGGCTCATCTTATATAATAAAAATGAGTAATTTCAAAAAAGGAAAGATTGCAGACACACGATCATGGGACAAGATATGGGATGCTCTTTTTTGGAACTTCGTTGGTAAACATTTTGAAAAGCTTCAAAAAAAAGGGAGGCTAGGTTTTATCGGTGTGCAATATAAAAAAATGAGTGAAGAAAAAAAACACTATTACCAAGTAACTGCTAAAAAATATTTAGAAAATTTTAGTTATGAAAGTTAACATTTATTGGTCCAAAAGAGATTTTAGACTGCATGATAACCCTGCTCTGTTCGCATGTATAAAAAATTGCGAGGAATATGGTGCCTATTTTTTACCTATTTTTATTCTGGAGGACTATATGACGGAGGCAAAACCGGATTTTCAATTTGGCTACCCTTCTAGATTTTTTTTATCAAAATGCTTGCCAGAATTTGCCAAAAACTTTAAAAGGTTTGAAATAGTAAAAGGCAAAGGAGCACAGACAATTCTAAATATAAATAAAAGTATAAAAAATGAAAATAGAAATTGTGAAATTAAGGTATTTGTGAACGAAGATGTATATGTGGATTTCTATCAACAAATAAAGAAATTAAAACAACAAGGTATACATTTAGAGGTTTTCAAAGATCAATTGACTGTGGGCAAAGACATAAAGAGTGGAGCCGGAAATCAGTATTCGGTTTTTACTCCATTCAAAAAAAATGTATGGGAAGAATTTTTAATGGCGGAAGTTTTTCCTGTCGTAAATGTTAAACACATAAAATATTTTGAAGAAAAGATTGGGACTCTAAAAGTAGAAAATAATTTTGAGAGTATTTGGAGCACATTTTCTAAAAATCGTTTTTTTAAGGTAGCAGAATGCGAACTAAATATAGATACAGAGCTTGGTTTTATACCTGACTTCGAAAGTCTAGATAATTTCTATTATAGCGAGAGCGAATGTCTTAAAAGATTTACGAAATACCTAGAGGTCGATCTGCTGGGATACAAAGAGTATAGGGATAGTCTTGAAAAAGATAAAACATCAAAAATGTCTTTAGGACTAGCGTGGGGACTCGTTTCTGCCCGTACCTTAAAGCAAAAAATTCTAATGCATTTTGATACTAATTTTTTAAATATTAATTGGTTTAAATTAAGCGATGAAGATGCTGGCCCAATTTATTTCTTAAGTGAGCTTATTTGGCGTGAGTTTTATAAGTATCTTTTATTTCACAACGGAGAATTGATGAATCAAGAGTTCCAGGTGAAGTTTCGAGGAAACATACAATGGGTTGAGGAAAAAGAGGCTCTTAAAAGATTTAAGGCGTGGATACGCGGAGAGACTGGCTACAAGGTCGTGGATGCCGCGATGATGCAACTTGCAAAAAGTGGTTGGATGCACAACAGGTCTCGTATGATCGTGGCAAGTATTTTGACTAAAAATTTAGGTGTTGATTGGCGATGGGGGCAAGAGTATTTCAGAGCAATGCTACTTGACCTCGACGAAGCTAGTAACAATGGTGGTTGGCAGTGGGGTGCTTCTGTTGGTGCTGACCCGAAACCAATAAGAATATTCAATCCGTACCTGCAGGCAGAAAACTACGACAAAAATAATGTCTATCAGAAAAAATGGCTTGGTGAAGAGAGGTTTTCACTTATATCAGTGCCCCTAGTGGAGCACAAAGACGCAAGGAACGATGCTCTGCGAAGATATGGCCTATGAGAAACCACTGATAAAAACGTACGGGATTTTTAATATAATTTAGATTATTTTGCGTATCTTAGTATCTGGTCTAACATTCCATTTACTCGCTTCTCCCAGTACTCACGGCTTTGTATTACTCCAGATGTGTCGAAAAGATCATTTACGTATGCAAAATAAACCGCAGCATTAATGATCATCATCTGGAAAGCTGACAGTACTAGCTTGAGCTGCTCGTGCATGCGAGCTCCACCCACGGGTCCATTCGACACCTCACACATGGCAACCGGCTTTCGTTCGTACTCTGCGTAGGCATTGTCTTAAAGCATTTTTAATTCACCTGGTTTCCATGGTTGTATTCTGGAGAAACTATGACCAGACCATGAACTTCTTTAATCATTTGGCGCCATTTTTCAGTGAGAGATGTAGAAAGACCTTCTGTCGCTCGTTGCGGGTAGTCACGAATATCGACCAGCTGTGGCTCTATGTCTGACCGCTGTTTTACGATAGGCTCTAGACTAGCATATTTGTGCTAAACTAGAGATATAAAGCATAACAACGCTCCAATTAGTAAATACAAACTGAAAAAGATATTGAGATGTTTTTCTCTTGATTTCACCGCAACTCAAACTCACAAAACATCATGTATTAACAGAAATAACATCAGGTATTAACAGAAATACGGTTAACAAGTATTTTAACAAAGTTCGTCAACTCATATATCACCACTTAGTTCAACTGAGAATCCGAACGCCTGGGTACAATACCAGTCGTATGAAAAACGCTACAAAGCTCACGGTATTTGATCGAGGTCAAATACAAGGCATGCTCAAGAAACAAGCCTCAATTGGTGAGATCTCCCGAAAGCTCGGAAGAGCAAAGTCTAGTATCAGTGATGATATCAAGCGTCACCGAGTGTGGGACGAGTCTACTGGCTCCTGGATCTATTGTGCATCCTGTGCACAAGAGACTATGGTCACAGTACGAAAGACTGCGCGATATGTAGGGAGGCACACCTTCAAAACTAGTCAGACCTATACCTATGTCATTGATCACCTCAGGCAAGGCTGGTCACCAGAGCAGATAGCAGGAAGCCTTGTCCATGAAGTGTTGACCACTCGCAATTTGAGGAAGATCAGCCATGAAGCTATCTACAAATATATATACTCAAAAGAAGCGAAAAATCTCAAACTTTTTGAGTTCCTTCCATGGAAGAGAAAACGAAGACAACAGAAACGCGGACGTATCTCAAATCGCTCTCATATACCCAACAAAATATCTATTCATGACAGGTCAAATGAGATTGAAACTCGATCAACCTTTGGTCACTACGAAGGAGATACTATAGTGGGGAAACAATCAGAGGATCCAGTGATCCATACTCCAGTAGAACGAATGACTCGATTCCTTCATGCACGAGTCATCCCTGACAAAACAGCTATGAGTACATGTGCTGCCCAGAAGGCAATATTTACCAAGTTGACTGTATTATCCACAACCAATGACAATGGCCTTGAGTTCTCAGAACATGAAACGCTCGAAGCAGAGACAGGGGTAGTGAGCTACTTTGCTGATCCCTACGCTTCCTGGCAGAGGGGAACCAATGAATATCACAATGGACTCCTCAGGCGATACCTCCCCAAGAAGACCAGCTTCATCGAACTCACTCAAGACGATCTGGATGATATGGTCTGGGAGATCAACAACAGACCTCGGAAGTGTCTCGGGTTTAAGACACCACAGCAGCTGTTTCATCTGATGATACAATCTCAATTATCAATTCCTCCTATCGTACGGATTCAGGGTTGAATGTAGGGCAGTATGTATAAGTGAGGAAAATTGATATAATTTCATTAAAAGTGAGTTAATTTTAAATATGGAAGTTGGAAACCCAGAAGCATCATCACAACTACTAAAACAAAAGTACGACCTTCACAAAGCGCCCGAAGTAGACTCGGCTGCAAGACGTAGTGAAGCCCGTACTGGGGACCGTGTATCTCAAAACCCTCTCGATCGTATTCAAAATTATCTAAATCGTTTTCGTGAAATTACGGACAGAGAAGATCCGCAGCAAAGAGAGCGCGGCATGGAAGCCGTAAAGCGGCTTCTCCATGGTAAATATATTGTAAAACCAAATGAAATTCCTGAAAGTTATTGGGAGAATCAACGCCGTATTATACGAGAGCGTGGACAAGAAGCAGATCTGCAACATGTAGACTGGGAGGAAGTAAAAAGACAAAACACAGAAGCAATTATTGCAGATCAAACAACAAGCATGGATAAATGGACTGACTATTTATCCTCGAATGATGCTCCGTATCCAGATGCGCTTAAATACTGGACACTCCGCAGTGTGCTTAGTATGGGTGAATACGATAAAGAGAAAAAGCAGTATCCACAGCGCTCAAAAGGCACAACCAAACCGTTTCCAGACCTTAATCGTGAAGCATTAGCATACGTAATCGATGCAGTGGATAAGAAATATACTGCAAAAGGTGCAAACAGAGCAAATGAAGATACCGATCCAGAGTTCGAAAAGCTTTTGCGGGGAGAAAACTTTGCTAAACTTTATGCCTTCGCAATTGAAAAGGTCACCCCAGCAGATGAACAAGGATTGGTAAACACTAGTGGTCATTGGGTGAAATACGATCAAGGGTCAGATCACATGCCCCTCGTAGCCTCTTTGCAAGGGCACGGTACTGGTTGGTGTACTGTTGGTGAATCAACAGCTCAAGCTCAATTGCAGGGTGGAGATTTTTACGTCTATTATTCTAATGACTCTGATGGAAAATCTGTCGTTCCTCGAGTGGTTATTCGGATGGATGGAAGTAATATTGGAGAGGTGCGCGGGATTGCACCTGAACAAAACCTTGATCCGTATGTGGCTCCCATAGTTGAACAAAAACTGGAAGAGTTTCCAGATGGAAAAGCGTATCAGAAAAAAGTTGCAGACATGAAGCATCTGACAGAAATAGACCACAAAATGCAGGCAGGTACGCTACTTGATGCTTCTGAGCTTGTCTTTTTATATGAAGTAGACAGTTCAATTCAAGGATTTGGATATAGTAGGGATCCAAGAATTGAGGAATTGAGAAATCAAAGAAATCAAAGAAATCCAGAGTTAGATATGCCAGTTGTGTTTGGCTGTGAACCTTTTCAAATTGCGCACAACCTAGGAGAATTACAGCCTGATACTAGGGCATATATTGGTCCACTTGTTCCTGGAATTTTTGACAGACTGCAAATGCATAACATAGAACACGTATACACTTCATTCCCAGAAGGGAAAATCAGAAGGCAACAAATTGAGATTGGCGGAAAAACTAAAGAACGGCTTCAGAATGAGATGACACAAGCAGGAATTAATATAAGCTTTCACGCTGAGGACATGATGAAAAGTCCGGATTTTACCACCCTTCCCGTAGCTCAAACACTCGATACTGTAAGACTAAAAGTTGGTGATTTAGGACTTTCTGGGTATCCAACAATTGACCAAGTATATAAAAAGGCACAAGAATTAGGACTGGACTTATGTCCTCCAGAAGTCGGTCCACACCTACGACTACAATATACGGACCAACCAATGAGAGAATGGATTTATGTTGGAATGAAACAGATTACCGCGTCGAGCGGCCGTCCTTCTGTCTTCAATCTGGAGCGGCGTGAGGCTGGTCTGTGGTTGCGTGGCTGTTGGGCGGAACCTGTCGACAAGTGGCTTCCTCACTTCGTGTTTGTCTTCCGTCTCCGCAAGTTTGAAACTCAAAACCCTCAGACATTTAGTTCACTTTTAAAATATCTTCTGAAACGTTGACCCTTTGATTGTTTGACACTTTGTTCCTTTTGGTCGGCCGAATTTTTTTTTGCTATACTATGTTTAGATAGGTTATATCAAAAGGCTATGGTTTTTTGAGACCTTTCTGGCATATGTAGATTGAGAGCGCAGGCGGCTTCACGCTTTTTGCGGAGCGATGTACGTAGTGTCTTAAAAAAGAAGAAACTTGGTGTGGCTTGCTCGGTGATTTTATATCACAGATAAAATACAGCTCTGCTTCTTCATTGTTTAATGACTAAGCAAGCAGTGGAATAAGATGGCAAGTCATACAATACCGACTCGAACGGCAATCCTAATGTCTTCAATCTGGAACGGAATGAGGATGGTCTGTGGTTGAATGACAATTGGGCGAAACCTGACAACAAGTGGAATCCTAACAACGAGTTTGTCTTCAGTCTCCGAAAGTGTAATCTTTTCCGCGCTTACCCAGCGCGGTTTTTCTTATTATCTGGATTCAAGCTTTTCTTCCAACCCCACAGCATCTTACCAACCTCATCAAGATTAACTACCATTTCCTCGTATTGCTTATGAGATATGCATTTTGCCTCCCATGAAGTGGAAATAAGAATCAACAACCCTGTGGCAGAGACCACAGGGTATGTTGATGATCATGACGACAAAAGGATGAGGTGCTTCTTTTAGAAGAGGGTAAGTTGGGTAGGGGGAATACCTTGGCTTTTTACATAGTTTTTCACGGTATTCCAGTTTGCATGTTCACTCACGGTGGAGACGTAGTATCCATCTGACCAGAACTCACCACCCCAGAGACTTTTACGTAGTGCTGGATGAGAAAGGAAAAGTTGTTTTGCAGTGATGCTTTTGTAGATACGAACAAATTGGCCAATGGAGTATTTTGGGTGAAATGATACAAGGAGATGAATATGGTTGAGGTCCATGCCTAGTTGTTCTATGTCGTATCGTTGCATGATGTCATATGAGATTTGTTTGAGAGAGGAGGTAATTTCAGGCGTAAGTAAGGCTTTTCGATACTTGACTGGTAGTTTTGTGGGAACTCGATGGCGAGCCGTCTAATGCCAAGTGATTTGGATAGTGTATATATTACGTCACAGTTTTGTACTACCCCGTGAGTTTCACCTACCAGGAGGAGGCCAGTTCCCATTATTTCTTCCAAGATTCGGATCTTATCTCCATCAGTGTGCGCAAAGTCGATAGTCTTAGGGTTGTAAGCGTTAATAGCTTCAATAAACTTCCCCTTTCTTTCTGAATAGGTAAGGAGAGATTCGAGGTTATACATCAACTTCATATCTTGGTTGGCATCGAATGCATTCTGCTTATCCTCTTTATTTGCGTTTATTGGTAACTCATGAAAGTTAGGTTCGGCATGCCACGACTTTGATTCGCTCAAGTACTCGATATACTGCGCGATAGACAAATCTGGATGCTTGACAAATAGAGCCTTATAATCTGATTCAATCGAAGAGAGTTGAATAGTCGAGGATGGTTCTTTGCCACATGTTGCACAAAACGCAAGGTAACTGATGTTAATGTGGTCAATAGCCAGTTGCACAGGTGTTACCTGCCTCTCCTGTGATGATTCAGGCTTATCGTCAGGAATAGGACTTGTGATAGGATTTTCATTTCGTACTGTGGTTTCTGTAGTCATTGTTGTTACAAACTCGCCAAGGTCATATCCACAAACTGGTGCGGGTTGGTTTTAATATGAGTCAAGTTTCCTTTTTTGCCCAATAGAGTAGCAAAAGTTTTTCATATCTAGCTTGTTATCATCAATGAGAGAGCATGAAGCAGGGGAGCCTGCATCATACGCTAGCCTTGTAAGACAAATATTTTTTGAGAGTGCATCCACCCTCGATTGGCAGGACATGAGGTAGCTCTGATACTCTGTGTCGGTATAAGGTGTAGACAACTGAAATGGCTCAAATATGTCTCTGATTTGAGTAATCTTAGAACCAATGTGGAGTATACAAAACATCCTTTGAAACTTGACAGGGTCATAACTATTGTAGTCAATATGTATCCCATGTACTGAATCACTATCATATTCCTCATTTGGATTCATACGTATTTCTGAATCAAAGCAATAGCTCAGATCGAGCTTTGAGTGAGCGATTTTATATTTGCACAAAAGTATTCCCTGTTTTGTACTAAGTTGATTGCAGTCTTCGTAGTTTGTAAATCTGTCTCGTTTTAAGACGCATAAGTCTTTTTCCCACTTTGCTTGGCTTAAGTCCCATGGCTCAGATACTGCAGCGAATGGATTTATGACAGTAGAATGGATGATATTCTCGCAGAGGCCATATTTTTTATAACAGTTGTTTGGGTGTGTTGCAGATAACGCATAAAGAACTTTTGAGGTGTGATCGCATGCATCGGAGTCACGAAATAACACGGCTTGAATAAATGCATCAGACTGAATAAACCAACACACGGTAAATATCATTCCGATGACAAGAGTAAAAAAGGTAATCGAGATCTTTAGGTTTCGGAGAATGTGCTGATCAGATTGGGATACCATGAACCGATAGGTAGCGATAGTTACGGGTATGAGGCAGAGAGATAGCCAAATGGCACCATATTGGCACTGGTATAACATACCTGTGCCATCATTAAATCTACAACTCCAATATGCACTAAATCGACCGGCAATCATATAGATCATTGATGCGATCGAAGTACAAATAGCACAGATGATCAAAAATTTAACGACCGATCGTAAAGTGAAAGAAGTGTTTATAAGGGAACTCCTCCAGTCTGTTCGATGCAACAAGAGGTGTTGGATAACAAAAGAAAAAAGAAACAATCCTAAAAAAGCGAGGAATAGTGTTGGATAGTATCTAAACGCGCCAACAAAACTGGTAATAATTATTGATACGATCGTCGTGAATAAAGCCATATGATCAATGAATCAGTAAATGAAAGTTACAAACTCGCCAGGGTCATATCCACAAACTGCGTCATGTTGGTCTCGTTCACCTCCACAGTCGCCAGCTGACCTGAGACGATCTGGAGCGTCACCTTGGGCACGAGTGTCTCGATAGCATGTTAAGTAAAAATCTGCTAATGAATAGAATGCGGATCGTCTAAACGTTCAATTAACTCGTCAATAGAATTGACCCCATCGAAATAATCTAAAGTACCAATCACTCTATCCCTAGAAAAATATCCATGACAACTCCTTGCACTAGTGTTCACGAATGCCTTTTTACATGCAGTGAAACAGGCAGTTTTTATATCTACTCTTGGATAGTTTGTTTTTTCTGCTTGAAAGTTCCGCGCATGATCAATGTTGTTTAAAGTGACTTCCCCACTCGATAAAAATATCAAATTATCATTTAGATTTTCCAAGCTAATCACATAACCAGCATTTGCTGCGTGCTTATATAATAAGGCAATTTTTTTGTAAATCGATATTCTTTCTTTTCGTTCGAGCTCTAGTTTGAATGGATCGGGTCCCATAGGTCTAATGGCGTAGTGTACCTGGGGATCTTTTGAAATAGTACTGTACCCTGGTGGGGTGTATCTTGTTGCCTGGGCGCTATGTTCGGAGATTGTCACAGGGACACGTTGATCAATATCAATGCCTGGTGTGCTAATGTGTTGAATATCATCGAATGGAATCCTTTCATCCATGAAGTATCGACTTTCAATTGGTTTATATTCAGATGTGCCCCATAATGTAGCAACAACTTTACTATCGAGTTGACCACACTCATGTACGAGTACACTAAAGTTGTCTAGCATTGACTTGAATTCTGATGGGCTTCTGCATGACTTCATCCGCACTTGCATAGCAGAAGCTAAGATCTTATATAGCCCAAACGAAGTTAGTTCTTTGATGTTTTTTTTATTTAAATTGTCGACAAGCTCCGTTAAATCTACAGTTGAATATTTTGCGCTTGCAAAGTTAATTCCATGCTTACTAAGGAACATTAAAAGTTTTGTGCCGGATAGATTACTTGTTTCCGGATAATCTTGGAGATTTTGACTGGTTGGATATGCTTTGAATCCGAAATTTATACAAAGTGAGGCAATAAAGGCAAGATTTGAGTCGCACGTGATAAAACTTGGCTTCTCTTCCTGCTCTATCATTGCATGCACAATGTTTTTCAAATCGACAGCAAAGAATAGTCGAGTGAGACAGAGGCGAAACTTGTCATGATCCACATTCAACACATCGCCACCTCTTGCGTCATCAAATGGAAGACTGTGCAGTTGCCATTCATTATTATTGCTGTTGACCCAGGTCTGACCGTGGACTATGTGAGCACCAGTTTCGTTCCAAACGTTGGCCTTAACTTGTAAATATAAATTCGACCTGTTCCTTGACATGTACCCAGAAAATTTCGCAATGTTATCAATTATGTTATCGAATTGCTCCCGCTGTGCAGAATCCTCCAGCTCACGAGCTCGTCTCTCTATAGGATTTAATGCCACAGTAATTGGTTCTGTATTGGCAACAGTAGCACCCGCAATATTCAGTGCATTTGAAACCAAAGTCTGAGCATCTGGAGATGAGGGCATATATGTCCGCCTATGTTCAAGATTTGAAAGAAGTGCACGAAGTTTATTTATAGCCGCTTTAAAAAGGCTCATTTCAGGCTCACCATCTCGATGGTGCTCTGGATCTGGTTTATATTGTTCGAATATCTCATGAGTCATAAGTGCGTATCAATTTCATGTCTTAATTTATGTAGCTCCCTTATATCTATTTTAGATTGGAGATATGACGTTTGGCCATAAAGCAACTCTTGAATAAGCAACATATCATTCTCTGCCTCAAGCTGAGCTTTACTCCAGAATTTTGTATTGAGAAGATTTGTAAATGATTCACGCTTGTGACCAGTGTGTGTATCCATTGTCAAAAAATTTTACCAGATTCAACGTTTAACGCACGCTTTGACTTGTTTTTATATCGTCATTGATAATGAGTCGCAATCGTTCCGTCTACATATTTCTTTAAAATCCATAGCTTGGTCAATTTATATGTATATAGAGATTTTTGTTAGTTGTGCAGGTATGTTAGGCGCAAATTCAGGAGCATACTTTAATTACATCTGTGCATCTACAAACTCGCCAAGGTCATATCCACAAACTGTGTTATGTTGGTCTCGGTGATGGCTACGGTCGCTTGCTGGCCTGAGACGATCTGGAGCGTCACCTTGCGCACGAGTGTCTCAATGAGGCGCTCCAGCGAGCGGATGCCAGGCTCAAAGCCCAGTGGGCGCACGAGCTTTGCCCATGCAGCATCATTGATCGACAGCTGGTTTGTAGCGAGACCAGACTGAGCGAGGAGTTTCGGGAGCAGGTAGTTTTTGCCTACCATGATCTTTTCTTGATCGGTATAGGAGGGCATCTGAATAGTCTCCAGACGATCGAGGACGGCGGTAGAGATATCTTTTGAGTTGTTTGAGGTCGCTATAAACATCACCTGTGAGAGATCAAATGGATAGTCTACAAAGTAGTCGGTAAAGTGATCATTTTGTCCCGGGTCGAGGATCTCCAGGAGCGCGCCCATGATGGGTGCGCGATCTGAGGGGTTTGCACGATCAATCTCATCGAGGAGGATGACGGGATTTCGTGTCCCACACTCCGCGAGGGCGCGCATGATGACGCCTGGCTGTGCGTATGCCGACGACTTCGTCTGACCACGGAGATCGAGCGCATTCGCGAGTCCGCCAAAGGGGATACGATAATATTTGCGTCCGAGCGCCTCGGCGATCATCGGTGCAAAGGATGTCTTGCCCGTACCTGCCAGTCCGGTGAAAAAGAGCGATGGTGCACGGAGGATCGCATTCGGATTTTGCTTTTTGATCATGATGACTGAGGCGAGGTATTCCTCGATACGTTTTTTGATCTTCTCCAGTCCGTAGTGTTTCTTGTCGAGAATCTGTTTCACAATTGATATATCTAGACGATCCTCACTCACCGTCTGCCACGGGAGTTTACAGATGAACTCAATATATTTTTCGGTGATCTCCAACGCTGATAGATTGCCCCCATATTGGAGAGAGAGGGTGGAGCGTGCGATCTGCTCAAGCGCTTTTTGTTTTAGGTCTGCGGGGAGTGCGACAGCACCCATGACCTTTGCCTGGAGATTTGTGAGTGTTTGTGCGATCGGGTTCATGGTATCAGTCTAACACATACCAGTACACAGTGGCAATCCGATCCATTTTTTCACAAATACATGATTGACAATAGCCATAAGCAGTGCAATAATCCCCTGAATATATTATTTTATAAATTCATGTTATAGCTATGGCAAAAACCACTGTGCAGCCCCTATTTTCGTATGTACTTATTAAGCCTTCAGAGCCAGAGTCAAAGACCGCTTCAGGCATCGTCCTCGTCGACACCGGCAAGGAAAAGCCTCAGATGGGTGAGGTGATCGCCGTCGGCACTGGATTTGAAAGTGAGGATGGTCGTGAGGAAAAAATGATCGTCAAAGTTGGACAGAAAGTCATGTACAAAAAGTGGGGAGGCAACGAAGTCAAAGTCGAGGGAGTCGATATGCTCCTCGTCGAGCAAAAGGACATTATGGCGATTGTGGGATAACAGTACAAATTCCAATCCGCCCCGCCATGGCGGGGCGGACCAAATAAGTTCCAATTCTCAAAATTCAAACTAAAATTTTAATTTTTCACTTTTAATTTTTAATTTACATATATGGCAAAGCAACTCATGTACGGAGATGAAGCACGTCAAAAACTCGCTTCAGGTGTAAATCAGATGGCACGCGCAGTTGTCACGACCCTCGGACCCCGCGGACGCAACGTCGCGCTGGACAAAAAGTGGGGAGGACCCTCAGTCATCCACGACGGCGTATCAGTCGCCAAAGAGATAGAGCTCCCGGATCCATTTGAAAATATGGGTGCACAGATGGTCAAAGAGGCCGCTTCAAAGACCAATGACGTCGCAGGTGATGGTACTACCACCTCAACACTACTGACACAAGCGATCGTAAATGCAGGCATGCGCAACATCACCGCAGGGACCAATCCGATGGTTATGCGTCGTGGTATCGAGCGCTCAGTCGAGGCTATAGTGACCGAGATCAAGCGTATGGCAAAGCCAGTCAAGGGTGCAGATGTCGCCTCAGTTGCCACCATCTCAGCGGCAGATCCCACGATCGGCAAGCTCATCGCAGACGCGATCGAAAAAGTCGGCAAGGATGGAGTCGTGACGGTCGAGGAAGGCAAGTCGCTCAGTATGGAGACAGATCACAAGGAAGGCATGGAGTTTGATCGAGGGTATGCATCACCCTACTTTGTCACAAACTCTGACAAGATGGTCGCAGAGATCGAGGAGCCCTACATCCTCATCACCGATAAAAAGATCACCGCAATCGCTGACCTGCTGCCATTTCTCGAAAAGTTTGTAAAAGTATCCAAAAATCTCGTCATCCTCGCTGAGGATGTAGAGGGAGAGGCACTGGCCACACTCGTGGTAAACAAGATGCGTGGCGTGCTGAATGTCCTCATCGTCAAAGCTCCGGGATTTGGAGATCGTCGCAAGGCTATGCTCCACGACATCGCCGTACTCACCGGTGGCACACTCATCACTGAGGATCTCGGTAAAAAGCTCGACAGTGTCGAGGTATCAGACTGTGGACGCGCAGACAAAGTCTGGACGGACAAGGACAACACGCGCATCATCGGAGGTCGCGGCAAGAAGGCAGCCATCAATGATCGCGTTGCACAAATTCGCCGCGAGGCAGATGACACCAAGTCAGAGTTTGACAAGGAAAAGCTCCAAGAGCGCCTGGCCAAGTTGACCGGTGGAGTCGCCGTCATCCGAGTTGGCGCAGCCACTGAGATGGAGATGAAAGAGAAAAAGGAGCGCGTCATCGATGCCGTCGCCGCTACCAAAGCAGCACTGGAGGAAGGGATCGTCGCGGGTGGAGGTACTGCACTCTTGCATGCACGTCGCGTCCTCGCCGATGTGAAAAAGACCGCAACCTCAGATGAGGAGCGAGTCGGCGTAGACATCGTGCACTCAGCACTTGCCGAGCCGGTACGTATGCTCGCCGTAAACTCAGGTTTGGAGCCTGGAGTCGCCCTCGCAAAGATGGAGGATGCAAAAGATGTGGACTATGGATTTGATGCGGTTACGCTCGAGTTCGGCAGTCTCCTGAAAAAAGGGATCGTCGATCCTGCAAAGGTAGTCCGTTCAGCACTCCAAAATGCTGCATCAGTCGCGATGACGATGCTCACCACCGAGTGTCTGGTAGCAGATATCCCTGAAAAGAAAGCAGAGCCAGCCGCACCTCCAGGTGGGATGGGCGGAATGGGAGGAATGTACTAAGGTAATGAATAATGAATAATTAATAGTGAATAACGTATAGCGTATAACGCATAGCGAATAGCGTATAACGAAGAGCGTACAACACTCAGCTCAGATAAACTACAGTTTGCGCCCCGCCGCTGGCGGGGCGCATTCCAACCGCTTCTTGACATATGCCATCTCTATTCGCTATAGTGAGTAGCATGACTACATCTTTTACTCACAAACTGATTGCTCTTGGTATTTTGAGCGCCGCGGTATTTGCCAGCACACGCCCTGCAGAGGCAAAATGGATCATAAACCGTGCAGGTGACATAGTGCTCGTGCGTACTCAAGTCTTGGGTGCGGAGAGCACAGGTATAGCTGAGTTTGATGATATGGGGACGGATGAGGATATGATGCGGAGTGCCTCAGATGATATGATGCGTGAGCTTGACAAGGCATCCCAACTTCCCCCCGACGGGAAGGAAAGTCCTAGACCAGAATCTGTCCAGGGTATGCCAATCAAAGATGTGGGACCAGTCCCTGAAAAGTTTCGTCATATTGATCGCAAAGACATCAAACAAATCCGCATAGCACCTCAGGATGACATGTCAGCACCACCACATGATACCCTCGTGCCAGTTGGTGGTATGGGGCCAGAGGGGAAGTCACAGGCGTGGCCCTCGACGATGCCGCAAAAGGGCGTACCTAGCTCTGACTCGAGAGGGGATGATCAACAGCGCATGATGAAGAAGCCTGGTGTTTCAGTCGAAGTGAAGACAGATGCAGACAAACTGGTCATTCATCAAGAAACTCTCGAGATAGAAAAGAAAGGTGGCAATATGACTATTGGCCCCTCCTTCGAAAAGAGTAATCAGCTTGAGATGCGTCGCAATCAGTTTAGCGTGAAGATTCCCTTCCCTGTAAAGATTGACCCCGCGACTCAGGAGCTACAGGTAGAGTCACCTACAGGCGACCTCCCGCTCCGTGTCATGCCCGAGCAAGCCAAAGTCATACTTGAAACCAAGTCTAAACTTACCTTGGAGGATATGACTGAACCAGTGCCTGAGGTAGTAGATGGGCAGCTATCGTATACGTACAAAGGTCAGCAAGCACGAAAGATGTTTGGCTTTATCCCGGTATCACTCGCCAAGACAGTCCACGTGTCAGCTGAGGATGGCACGATAGTCGAGGAGCCACAAGTAGGGATCTGGAACAGGATGAAGAACTGGCTGTCGAGGTGATGTAGGAGCGAATATCATTGGGTAGTCATACTTGATACAGCCGAGCATGGAGATTTAAGGATCTGATATCTTTCTGCATACATGCACGCTATGCCAAATTCATTTTGTAGTTATTTGTCTCATACAGTGCAAAGCCCAGCTTTTTATAGAGATGATTGGCAGCAACTCTTGTGGGGTTTGAGGTAAGTGACACGGTGGTAGCCCCGAGCGCCTTTGCTTTCTCAAGCGCTTTGATTATGAGAGCACTCCCTAAACCCTTTCCTCTTTCAGCCGTGTCGACGACCACATCTTCAATTTCAGTCTTGTAAAGTTTGTCAAGTTTTGGGGTATGAAGGAGAGTGGCCATGCCAATAATTTTATTTTTATGGTCAACTGCTACAAAGATAAATGAAGTGGACGAATTCACCACTTTGTGTACGTGTTCCATAGAAATCGTTGGCGCATGGGGAACATGCTGTTTGAGGAGATTTGATATTTCTTCAGCGTTCTGAGGACTGACCTCAGATAATTCGGAAATAGAGTAGTCGTTCATGTCAAAATTATAGCAAGAAGTTCTCTGTGCTGTACCAGATCGCTACAGCATCGACCGCAGAGCAAGCGGGATTTTTTTTATCCAGAATTTATATACTTTTTTCACCCAAATCTTGATTAAATCTCAGTAAATACCCATCAGGGTCATGAACTAATATTTCTTTAGATCCGTGTCTTTTTCCCTGAATTCCTATATCTCTCCAACTTTCTTTTATACCCCTACTCAAAGGATACCTATTTTGCTCAAGCGACTTGATAATCACCGATACATCAGGTGTATCGATTTCAAAGTTCATTCCTCTTCCAAAAGGGTATTCCAACTGCATTTCTTCTCTCTCGCCAGGGGCTAATTCCTGAATCATTAGCTGAGATCCATAGTAGGAGAAAAAAGCAAATCTTGGATACTCCCTCCCATACTCAAATTTGAAGCCAAGAATTTTAGTATAAAAATCGAAACTTTTTTTGAAGTCTGTTACATAGATTTCTGGCATCAAGGGATTAAATATCATATGGTAAGTATAACAAAAATGAGCGAACCTTCGGTTCTCATCCTTCTGCATGAAACACTGGCTGATGAGGTGAACTATCTAGCTCACATATTCTACGATCAAACCTTCATATATTTTCGCATCCAATATGCTTTGATTGTGGGCATGGTGAGAGTTGAGAGTATGAAGCCGATGCTGGGGATCACTGCATTGAGCCATGGGCGTGGCACATCTATCGCATACATGTATAGTCCTATGGAAATGTACGTAAAGGCGCAAAGCAGTAGTCTGCGAGTGAGACTCGTCTCCCACGCCTTGTCTATCTCAACCCTCACATTGCGCGCTTTGAGTATGTCTATCTCTTTTGAGAGGGAGTCAGTTGTGATCATGGAGTGAGTATAGCAAAGAGGAGGTGAGTGATGCGCCATTGAGTAATCACCGGAAGGCCGTGCAACACTTCTGCATGACTACTTTGCCAATCGATTACTTTGAGGGATCGCTTCACGCATACTGTCTTTGAGCATCAGTCGAAGTATCCTTTTCCCAATAGAGGATTTGAAATACTTCTCTCTTCTGGTCGCATCGTGCTTTGATAGGTAGTACTCGCAAAAAAGCAGGGTAAATGGTCTCCTTGGTTCAGTTGCCTTTGAGTTTCCAGAAATATGTGAGGTGAGGCGCTCGTGCAAATTTGTAGTGTAGCCAATATAAAACATCCCATCCTTTTGGCTGAGTAGGACGTATACACAGTATTGAAGCTTGTTCATCAATGTACTTGGCTCTAATAGAGTCAGTTAAGGCCATGAAGTAGAACTTTGTTCACTTCATGGCCATGTAGTGATCACAACGTGATCTACTACATGGTCCACAGGGAAGGATTCGAACCTTCGTAGGGAAAATCCCGACAGATTTACAGTCTGTTCCGATTGGCCACTCCGGCACCTGTGGTATAAGAATAATTTGAATGAGCACCACGCTTTGTACTCGGCCACTTCCACCATCTCGCTTACGCTTCGATAGGCGCCGCGCCTGCAACGCTTATGCGTAGCATTGCGGGCAGGGACAAGCCGGCACCTGTGGTTTATTAAAGATCAATATGCGTGCCTCCGTGTCATAAGGATCAGTATTCTCTCGCTCATCGCAAGAGAACTGCTCCTAAGCCACTGCTTAGGCACCTGTGGTTTATAAATGTCTGCTTCTTAGTTACTTATATGCACAAAAAAGAGTTCTATGCAGCGCTCAAATACATGAGATTGCCACGTCGTCGCTCGATGTCTCCTCCTCGCAATGACGACTGCGAGTGGTTGCTTCTGCCCTTTACTGCACGCTCAGTATCAGCTAAGATTATACCATGAGTCTTTCTGAGATGTCCTATCAGGTTCGCCGTTTGATACCGCTAGTCGCCATCGGTTTCCTCATCCTCATGATCCTCTATGTGATCATAAAGATCGCGGTCATAGCGCTGACACCACCACCCAAAGTCGAGGTAAAAGCACTCCCCACGGTGATACTCGAGAGGGATGAATTTGGGGCTAGCTCGGCCAAATTACCGACTGGGCTTCAGTACAAGTTCATCACCTTTGCAGGCGTGCCAGAAGATACGATCCGTGAGGCAGCGGTGTACTTCAAACCAGCAAAAACAGTGACCTATGGCTCGTTTGAAAAAGTTAAAGTACTTGCCAAAGCGTTTGGATTTGCCGACGATGCAAAGACTCAAGTACGTGGCAATATCTCTGAGTTTAGTGATACTCAAAAAACCCTTTCCATAGACGCGACTACGTTTAACTACACCTTTGAAAGGCGCGTGGACCAGAGTGATGATCTGATTGATTTGCTATTGACTGAGGAGGCATTTATCCCCACAAATCTTGCCAAAGAGGAGGTGGAGCAACGAGCTGTAAAGATGATGACTGACCTTGGGCGGTATCCCGAGGAGCTCGCACGAGGCACCCGAAAGGTGATTTACTACAAAGTAGATCCAGATCGTGCAAATTTTGCAAATACAAAGGCAAATCTTGCACCATCAGAAAGCGAAGCAAATATGGTAGAAGTAGATTTCTTCCCCGAAAAAATTGGTGACATCTCAGTGCACACTGAAGGGTATCACACGTCGCCCAACTATATCGTATTTATCCCCGCAGGCTCCTTCCCCATCGTCAAAGCAAAAGCTGCCTATGTGGAGCACAGCGCCACGCTCTCTGAGGTGTATCCACTCAAATCAGCAGCAGATGCCTACACAGAGCTCCAGCAGGGCCAAGGCATAGTCGCGGGAGGTCTCGATAATGTGACGAGTGGCGCAAGTGCGATACCCCTCAATCAAATCAGTGTCGTGTACGTAGAGCCTGATGCATACACCGTAGATAGCCACCTCAAGCCATACTATATGTTTAGCGATGGGAGAGACTTTGTGGCATATGTCCCCGCTGTCATCAATGAGCGCTTAAAGCCCGAAGTCATGAATAAGGAGCGTGATGGAGTGCCTGCAGAGAAAGTAGTTGTGACTCCTGTTCCTTCAGATGAAGTGAAGTGAGTTTTCAGGAGCACTCTGGACAATCAGTCATGTTGAGCGCGAGCGAAAAATCTCCATATGTGTTGTCGAAGATAGAGCAGTGTTGGTGCCTATCACTCCTCAGTACTGACATAGCTCACATCTGTCTGTAGCCATTTGATGATGGCCTCTGTATCCTTGAAGCGATCCTCACTTTTCATCACCACGATCAGATACTCATGACTCGTATCAGGCTGTTTGTAGTAGCTTACGAGATTCTGACCCGCGCCTTCGGTGAGGCCTGTTTTCACTCCTCCTAGCCCTGGCACGACGCCGAGGAGCTGATTCACATTGGTGAGCTGGTGTGCATATCGAAAGTCCTCATCGAGGACGGTGATCGACTTGGTCGATACCATGGCTCTCAGATACGGATCCGCAAGTATGGCACGTGCGGCAAAGGCGAGATCGCGTGGAGTCGAGTACATATCTGGTTCATCAAAGCCCGCAGGGTTCGTAAAGCGGGAGGCTCGCATGCCCACGGCGTAGGCGGTTTGATTCATCTCTGCGACAAACGCGGTAGGGTCACCGCCCGCCCATGCGAGCGCGTATGCAGCATCATTTGCAGAGTGTACGAGACTCCCATAGAGGAGATTCTCTACCGTGATACGCTCGCCATCATGCAGATCCATGAGTTGTCCTTCGGTAGTCGCCACTTTGACATCGACGATCATATGTTGGGGATACAGTCTCCGACTCGTGAGTGCAGTGATCATCTTTGTGGTCGATGCAGGGAACAGAGATGCTTGTTCATTGCGGATCAAAACTGGTGTCCATGAGCCGATATCTACCACAAACAATCCCTCTGCGCTCACCACTGGAGAAGCAGTGCGATGATTGACCGAGGGGATGAGGTGGCGGCTTGGTACTTTTGCTATCGGATCAATGGGACGGTCTGCGTACGCTCTGATATAGTGAGAGCCTGGATACAAAAGACAAAAAATCTCAACCACTATAAATATGACTAAATGATGCCGTTTCATCTAGTGCGCAGTGTATCAGGAAAACACAAAAATGATAAATGATTCATGATAAATTGAATATGAAACATTGAATAGCGAATTATGAATTAGAAAATGCAAAATTCAAAAGGTAAAATTCAAAATAAATGAGAACCGATTCGACTGCAAACAAATGTTCGTTAAGTTAGTCATCCCTCCGGGCATAGCCATACGGGCGGTGCCTGTTCCAGCCCCTAGCTCCACTACGTGTCATCTTGAGCGAAGCGTAAGCGGAGTCGAAAGATCCCTGATCTATGAGATTCTTCTCCCGCCATGGCGGGACGGGATCACCCCCTCGTTTATACACGAGGGGGAGTTTGGAAAGGACCCGAATTGAGGGAATTACGTATTACTGTACCACAGACACTTTTGTGGCATAGGGCTGCAGTGACTCGGCTATCTCAGTCAAGCTACAGACACGTAGACCTCGCGAAAGATCTCTTCCGATGCCCCATGATGCTTTGCATATGTCCCATGACATTTTAAGATTACTCCGTATCGAATAATGAGATCGCTGGTAGGGATCGGTGAGATATCGTCGCCATTGGCGATAGGGTAGATGGGGAAGTGAAGGCTTGAGCCAGATGATTTGATCTGCACTCTGGAGAAGTTCAGGGAAGAGAAACACTCCTTCAATGATCCATTGATCAGTCTTGCTCAAAGATATAATCTCTCGCATGAACACGTCTCGCGGGAGCTTCACTCGTTTTTCTCCCGGGCGGAGTTGGTAGAGAACTGTATCTAGTTCGACAGGTACGATACCGTACTGGTGACCTAGTTTTTTTGACAAGGTAGTCTTCCCGCTACCTACAAGACCGATGATATAAATTTTCATGGCGAGAGACGGTTCATATCGCGAGGGAAGAGAGTCGCCTCTTTCACATTGGCGAGACCTATCGTCTTTTGCACGAGGCGATCGATCCCAAATCCACATCCACCATGGAGCGGGAGTCCGTATTTAAATGCCTGCAGATAGTACTTGTATCCTGGATGGGTCACATCCAGTCCCGCGTCTTTCATCTGCTGGATCATCTTTTCATAGTTATTTTCTCGCAGTGGAACGGTCGCGATCTCGAGGCCACGGAAGAGGAGGTCTCCCCAGGCGACCGTGCCATCATCCTTGAACTTGTGATAAAACTTGCCCGCGACACGAGGGAAATCGACCGCATACACCAGATCGCTCCCCATCTGTTTGCGTGCATATTCCGCGATCCAGCGCTCTTCGTCAGGGATCAGATCTTTTTCACCTACTGTATTTTGCTTGTTAGCCTTGGAGTACATCTCGTGTATCTCAGCTATGGTAAACGCGGGGACTTTTTCAGAGAGCTTGAGCTCTGGCGCTTGGAGACTTTTGAGGTCATCTCCATGCTCCTCGTAAATCTTCTTCAGGGTGTGCTTCGTCATGTTCGCGACCATATCCATCACGTCCTGATGGCTTTCTACAAATCCCATCTCGATATCGAGCATCGTGAGCTCGGTCAAATGTCTCGTTGTCGAGCTCGGCTCGGCGCGATAGCTGTGACCGATCTCGTACACGCGCTCAAATGCACCGACCATCATCTGCTTATAAAACTGAGGACTCTGGGCCAGGATGGCAGTACGATCAAAGTACTCGACCTTGAATACTTCAGCGCCTCCCTCGGTCGCCCCCGCGAGGAGCTTCGGCGTATCTATCTCTACAAATTCATTTTCAAACAAAAACTCGCGGATGTATCTCGTGAGTGCTGCACGGATGCGAAATATCTTTTGCTCTTGGAGGTTGCGTAGGGTGAGGACGCGATGTTCAAAGAGTGTATCGAGACTATCACTTTTGTGACTGATAGGCTTGTCTATCTCGATAGGCGACTCATCAGTGACTGGCACGACGACTGTGAGGGTTGGCTCATGAAGCTCAGCACCACTGGGTGCGCGTTCCTCGAGCTTTACGGAACCGGAGATTTCAAGCACGGTACCCAGCTGCATCCCACGGAGCTTTTCCACCTCATCCTTGTTTTCGATCAATACCTGAGTGAGACCACTACGATCGCGCACATTGATAAAGGTGAGACCTCCAAGCAATCTCTTCTTGTGCAGCCATCCTTTGATCGTGACGATTTGGTCTGCATGATTTTTCAGATCACGTGCAAGGGTGCGGGGTTGGGGGGTAGGGGAGCTTGACATGGATGTATTATAAAGCAAGAAATAACATATAGAGCAAATGTACCAATTCAACTTTTCTCGGCACTCCTGTCCGTCATCCCCGCGAACGCGGGGATCCAAAGACATCATGCATGGATCCCGATTTTCATCGGGATGACAGCATCAACGGATAGCAAGGGGGAAAGCTGAATATCTACGAGCAAGCCAAGAGCTATAAACTATTTGAAATCATATGAACGATTTTTGCCTGTATCGTCTTGCGTCCTTGCCACTCATTCCAGTCGAGCGAGTAGACTGCATTGACCTGATCGCCCACTTTGAACTCAGTATAGTCTGCTGCCTTGCTAAAGAGCACACCGCTCAAAAGCGGTGTCATCCTGAGCTTGTCGAAGGATCCACGTGTCATATCTCTTGTATCTTCAGACAATTCAATCCGCAAATGTTTCCCCTCTCTGCCCATAGGTTTGACGCTCTTGATCGTGGCCGACGAGATAAACGTGGGCTTTGGGTTGCCCATACCAAAGGGAGCCATGTGCTGGAGGGTATCTACAAATGTCTCATCACTAGCAAAGGCGAGCGGGATCTCCGCATCGACCTTGAGTGTTTTCACAAGTAGTTCATCAGTGAGCATCTCACTAGCTAGCTCCGTAGCCTTGGTACAAAATGATGCCAGATTTTCAGCGGTAGTTGAGAGACCTGCTGCAGCCGCATGACCACCATAGGAGGTCAGCAGATCCTTGAACTCTGTGAGAAAATCTGCGAGATGAAACCCAGATATTGAGCGCGCAGAGGCCTTGTACCCTTTTTCATTTTTGGTAAACACGATGACGGGGCGATAATATTTCTCCAGCAGTTTTGAGGCGATAAGGCCAATGATGCCTTCGTGCCACCAGCCAGTCGTCAGTCGTAAGTCGTCAGTTGACAGTGGTTGGTGAATGATGAGAATCTTTGGAAGCAAGCCGTGTTTATCACGCATTTTCTCGACTATCTCAAGTGCTTCGAGTGTCGCCGCTTTGACCATGTCTTGACGCTCTGTATTTAGGACATCGCACTTGGCAGCGAGCTCGTTTGCACGGGATTGGCTCGTGGTACAGAGGAGACGGAGCGCATCGAGTGCTGAGTCGAGACGTCCTGATGCGTTGATCCGTGGTGCGATCATAAAGCCTACTTCATAGGAGGTGATTGTCTTCCCCAGGTTGCCTGACACATGCTTGAGAGCTTGGATGCCGGGGCGCGCGCTCGTCGAGAGTGCCTGGAGACCATGGTAGGCGATGGAGCGCGACGCTCCCGTCAGCGGGACGAGATCGGCGATCGTGCCAATCGCCGCAAGGCCAATGTAGTCAGATGCAAATTGAGAATTGAGAATTGATAATTGAGATTTATTTGGAATTTGGTCCGCCGACTCGGCGGATTGCGAATTTGGAATTTGGAATTTATCGTTAATTTCTTTCGCCACATAGTACGCAGTAGACGATCCTGAGAGCGAAGGAATATGAAATATCGCACGTGCATCTGTGGGGACTTTCTCGTCACTCCGATGGTGGTGATCAGTCACGACGACTTCGATCCCGAGACTTTTGGCATATGCTACCTGTTCGCGCGCACTGATCCCATGATCGACACTGATGATGAGCGCGGGATGATATTTTTCATGCACGATATCGATCCCGACTTTGCTGAATCCATAGCCTTCGGTCACACGGTCGCCGATATAGGGGTGGACGGTGAAGCCGAGCTTGTGAAGTGTCTCCCAGAGGATCGCACCTCCAGTGATCCCGTCCGCATCATAGTCGGAATAAATAACGATAGACTTTGAGCTACGAGCTTCAAGCTGCGAGCTACTAGGATGCAGGCCATATATATATTTGAGGCCACTATTAATGTATTCGTGTGGAAATCCAAAGTCGGTTAGAGAAAGTGTGGTGGGGGAGGGAGGGTGAAGGAAGTCGTCAGTCGACAGTCGCAAGTCGTCAGCTGGCACAGAACTGGAATCAATGCGATCCTGGAGGAGGGCCTTGACCACTTCGTCAGCAGTCCTTGTCTCGTCAAAATGATGCTTCACCGCCAGATGCATAGGGGGTGAGTATAGCAGGCGATTTGAATATCATCTACACTCTGTCATTAGGCTCTATCTTGATTGGTGGACAATATATTGGACCCTGAGGAGTAAGTACATATTTAGGTGGAGCTTCCAATTTTCCGCTGACTACATTATTTATAAAATCAATATCCCCTTTACCACAAACTGCAATGGGATTCATTTTACTAGCCTCTGGGGAGATAAACTTCGACCCTGGAACGAATTCGCCCGAGACCACAATCGTTCTGAGTCCTAAAAATACGTTTCCATAATGCGCAGCATATTGGCCTGGAGTAAGGCTAAAGTTTTCCGGGACTAAATTCCCTTTCTTATAAGCAGCAGGGTCTCCTTTGGCATAACGATCCTCTTCACCTCCTAAATCCTTGTGTACAACCATGAAGCCCCCGTGTGCAGGCTCTCCATTCTTTTCTGCAGCCATCAAGATTTTATCGATCAAACGTGTAGTTTCTAAAAGTGTTGTAGCATGCATGCAAGACATGCCACTTTTTGGTCGCGCAACAAGACTTATCATCTCTGCATAATTCTCATCATCGTGTATAGAGATAAACGTCTTTTCGCTCATATATTTTACACCAGCCCGCCGCCCTTCATAATCTTTGGCTTGAGCCAATCTGCAGGAGTTTGAGTATTTTGTTCTTGAGCTTGGTTTAGTCCGTCCATGATGCCAGAGGTTTTTTCACGAGTACCTTCGATGTCTTTGGCTTCGGCATCAGATACTTCGGTTGGTATGGACTCGAGCCAGTTTTTGGGTGCGTGAATGGCTGGCGCCTGCTCGCGAGGTGCTGACTCAGGTCGTGAGGTACCTGAGGTCTGTCGTTGTGGGTTTGCAGGCTTTGCGGCGGGAGCTGATTGAGGCTTGGCACTTTGCATAGGACGTGGGTTCTGTTGAGTGGCAGGACGTGGTGCAGGAGCTGGCTGCTGCTGCTTGACAGTGGTGGTGGGTCGTGGTGCATTTTGTGCAGACATTGCAGGTCGCTGAGACGTATTCTGAGCGCGAGCTGCAGGACGAGCCGGAGCTTGCGTCATGCGAGCTTGTGGCTGAGGAGGGGCTTGGCGGACTGCTCCTACACGGATGAGTGATGCGATAGTTTCAAATGTTTCTGGGGTCACTGTCGGAGCCGTGAGGTTTTGAGTGCCTATGGATATAGCTGCATAGAGCTGAGTGGCAGCTGCAGGATCAAAGGCAAAGTTCATAGACTGTAGCGTCTTGAACGTGAGCTCAGGAAGAGATATGTTGTCAGGCGCGACGATGTTGATATTTCCAAAGTTCTGGTTATCAGCGTGAGTGTCGATGTTTACGATGACAGGGACACTATCCAAGAGCACTTGGTTTTGGGTAAAAAGATCTCCAAGCGCATCAAGAGTAGCGCATCCGAGGACTATCAAACAGTCTGTGACTCCACCTCCATAATCAAACGAGATCTGATCAGAAGTGACTTTTTCAAATCCAGGACGAGGTATGACAATGAGGTTAAACTTACCTTGATCGATCTTATAGTCGACCTTGTCGATCGAGCCATCTACATAGGGAAATGAGATGACGAGATTGTCCCCGCCGGTAGCCAAAGCACCAGAGATAGGACGCGTAATAAGGGGTGACTGAGGTATGGTTCCTGAGGCTGCAATAGATACTGATTTACCTTGAGAATTCGTGAGGATGGCAGTAGCGAGCGCCTCAGCTGAGAGGACGTCCTCGATACGAGGTGAGGGAGGAAGCAAAATAGCTATGGAAAGCGACTTTGCGAGCGCCTCTATGAGTAGTTCGAACTGATTTGTATCCTGATTCATAGTATTATAGGATACATTGTACTATATCCCCTATACGTATGTCAAGCGATGGTGAAAAGAGCATGCCGCATTCCTCGCCCTTTTTAGCCTCACGCACGGTCTTTGCACGGTACTTGAGCGAGACGATTTTGGCCTTGCCAAAGACATTGTCTGCACGGGAGAGCTGCACCTCGTCACCAAGCACAAATTTACCCTTGGTCACGGTCATTCCATACACGGTCTCACCCTCAATCACAAATGATGCAAGTACCTTTGCCTCAGCCTTGAGGTTCTTTGCAGCTGCCTCTTTCTCCTCAATGAGCGATGACACCTCTTCGAGTTCATCGAGCATCTCATAGATGATGTCGTAGGTTTTGATGACTGCTTTTTCTTGGTGTGCGAGCTTTTGGGTCTCGTGGTCGACGGTGACGCCAAAACCGATGATGATAGATCCTGTAGCTTTTGCGAGGAAGACATCTGAGCGATGGATGTCGCCGACGGTGGCGAGGACGACCTCAATCTTGCGATTGGTCGCCAGGGATTGGGTGATAGCCTCGATCGATCCTTGTGCGTTGGCTTTGATGATGACGGAAAGTTTTTTCTCTTCTACCTTTGGCTTCATCATATCCATTATGTTGAGCACCTTGTCTTGAGCTTTCTTTGGTGCTTCTTTTTCTGCAGGGGCTAGTTGTGTGGCTGCAGTGATGACGGAGCCTACCTCTGGCAACTCTACAAAGCCGAGTACGAGTGCAGGAGTCGAGGGATGCACTTCTTTGACTGGCTTGCCCATATCATCGAGGAGTGAGCGGATTTTCACCACATCACCTTTTTGAGTATAGATTTTGTCGGCTACTCTGAGTGTACCTTGCTGAACGATGATGCTCACCACAGGTCCGCGCTTATCCTTTTGGGTTTCCACTACGATGGCACTCGAAGGAGCCGACGGATCGTAGGAGAGCTTTTTCTCGTGTGCTATAAACAGGATAGTTTCGAGTAGATCAGCGATGCCTTTGCCCGTCTTCGCTGATATTTTCACTGCAGGTACTCGTCCACCTTGACCTTCAGTTTGGACATTGTATTTGAGTAAATCACGTTCGACTTTGACCGGATTTGCATCGGGGAGATCACACTTGTTGAGCGCGACGATGAAGGGGATTTTGGCTGCTTGAATATGTGCTATCGACTCTATGGTTTGAGGCATGAGGGAGTCTTTGGCATCTACTACTAGGATGGCGATGTCAGCACACGCAGCACCACGACTGCGGAGCTTTGTGAAAGCTTCGTGACCTGGAGTATCGATAAAGGTGATCGTGGAGATGTCGTAGCCCTCGATCTTCGTATCGATCTCGTAGGCGCCGATACGCTGCGTGATGCCGCCGTGCTCTTTGGCGGTGAGTTTACTTTTGCGGATAAAATCAAGGAGTGAAGTCTTGCCGTGATCTACGTGTCCGAGTATGGTGACGATGGGTGAGCGGGGTGTGGAAGTCATAAAGTTCGTAAAGTGATGAGCGACAGCGAGTCATCCCGGACATGCGCGTGAGCGAGATCCGGGATCTAAATAATTTTCAAATGCTAAAGATGGACCTCTTCATTCAGATGTATTAGCATAACGCTTAGTTTTACCTAAGTGGATCCCCGCCTTCCCGCCTCATCGGCGGACAGGCGCGGGGATGACAGGAATGATGGTGCAATTCAGAACGCTATGTCAATAGTATCTCACATACCCAGATACCAAGCCATTATACAGCAGGGACTTCGGTGGGGGCTGCCTCTGCAACAGGAGCTGCCTCAGTCGTTGTTCCCTTGTCTGGGATCTGGATGATATCTATAGAGTATTTGGTGAGCTTTGAAGCAAGATTCACATTGACTCCACCTTTGCCGATGGCAAGGGGGGCTTGTGAAATCTGTACGGTCACTTTTGCTACCATCTTTGCCTCATCGAGCTCGATGCTTTCGATGGCTGCAGGTGCAAGTGCATTGGTCATAAAATCTTTGACATTTGGCTGCCACTGGATGATGTCGAGTTTCTCCATACGACCCAACTCATCAGTCACGACCTGCACTCTGACACCTTTTTGACCGACACATGCGCCTACCGGGTCGATACCGCCACGATTGCTCCATACGGCGATCTTTGCGCGCTCGCCTGGCTCACGGACTACTGCTTTGATTTCGACATGTCCACTGGCGATCTCTGGTACCTCACGCTTGAAAAGCTGAGCAATGAGCTCAGGTGACGAGCGAGAGACGACGATGCGCGTGCGACCAGTCTTGTCCTCGTCGATGCTTTTGATCAGGAAACTAAACATGGTGTTTGGCGTGTAGTGCTCATTGCGCATCTGCTCAGAGCGAGGCAAAATAGCCTCGGTACGATTCAGATCAACGTAGGTGTTGTACATATCAGTACGGATGACGCGACCTTTGATCACGGTGCCCAGGAGTGACTGATAGTGATTTACTGCAGTACTGCGCTCAGCTTCACGGATCTTTTGGATGATGACGTTGCGTGCGGTTTGAGCGGCGATGCGTCCAAATCCAGGAGGAGTGATGTCATTTTCTGCCTCGTAGAGATGAGCTTCACCGGTATCACGATTCACCCGTGCATGGATCTCTTTGTCGGCAAAAGCGGGGAACTCCTTGATATATGCAGCGACGATAGCTGACTCTATGGATGCGACGACTTCCTCAGGTTGGATACCACGCTCAGTGGCAACTTGATTGAGGGCTATGGCGAACTCATTTTTGACTATTGACATAATGTGGAGATTCTACCAGATGGCAGGCTATTTGGGGGAGGAAAAGTGACGAGCGACAGCGACTTGTCCGCCAAATCGGCGGAGTCATCCCTCTGGGCATAGCCCGACGGGCGGTGCCCGGACATACGCGGCCGCGAGATCCGGGAACTAAAGTCCACAAAGACCGTAAAGTCTATAAAGTCTGTAAAGTCCATAAAGTCTCTAAAGTGATGAGTTGCAACTGGTCATTCTGATCCCGCCGCGGCGGGAGAAGAATCTCATATATCAGGGATCTTCCTGCCCGCCTTGCTCTCGCAAGAGCGAGGCAGGCGCGGTCGACTCCGCTTCGCTTCGCTCAAGATGACTGACCGGGCAATGAACAAACAGTAATTCTGTCACCGATATCATTGATTGCTGAGACAGCATAAGAAGCAAGATGCATATATGAATAGACGTGCACTGAAAGGATATGCGCAAGTAAGACGCAGAAGGATCTTGATGGAGGAGTTACTTCTTTGCCTCTGGCTTGGCTGCCTCGGCCTTTGGAGCAGCTTTGTCATCTGCTGCAGGTGCGGCACCCTCGGCGCCTTCTTCGCCCTCAGCTACCTTGGCTGTGGTGATCTCAGTCTCCTCACGGTCAAGCTGTGACTCAGTTGACTCTTCTTTGTGAGCGGTGATAGATACGATGACACGATCTGCTTCCTCGATGACCTCATACACAGATGACTTTGGCAGAGAACCAACGGTGATTTCTTGGCCAACTTCAGCAAGTACTGATACGTCAATCGTGATGGCTTGTGGGATGTTTTGTGGGAGAGCTTTGACTTCGAGCTCTTTGATCTGTTGGAGCAACACGCCGCCCAAAGACTTCACCGCAGGTGATTCGCCTGTCAGCTCAACAGGTACTTGAGCGCTGATTTCTTTCTTGAGATTGACACGTCTAAAGTCAATATGGTTTACGGTGTCAAGGATAGAGTTTATGGAGACGTCAGATACGAGGGTAGGGATTTCTTTGCCATCAACTACACAGTAGATGACTGCAGTTTCTCCTGCCTGTGCAAATACTTTTTTGAACTCGATAGCAGAAAGCGAGACAGCGGTCGAATCAGCACCTTCGCCATAGATGATGGCAGGAACGATGCCAGATTTTCTCAAAGCACGATTTTTTTTGCCAAAAGAAGTGCGAGGGGAACAATTCAACGTATATTTTGTTGCAGATTCGGTCATAGCGAAAACGTAAAGTAATAAAACTTGTCAGAGTCGATCGTCGAATTATACTCGAATGGAGTCGATCCAGCAAGGGGGACGGTATTTGTGTCGAGGAGCCCCATGCTTGTAGGCTTCTCGAGTTTGAGAAGCATGTCAGTACTCGAGAGGCCCAGCTGTTTTTGGATGATGACCTGGAGTTGAGAGTTGGTCGTCGAAAGCGAGTTCGGGAGCGTGTAGGTGATTTGCAGTGTGCGCTTCTGACGAGCAGGGATATCGATCAGCATACCGATTTGTGTGTACTGATTTGCATCCACATCAAACGTAGTGAGCGCATTCCCATCGAGCAGTATCTGATTTATGGTGACTTTGGGAGGGAGGAGCACCTGGAAGTAGTTCTTATATGCACCGCCGGGATAGAGACCTTCGTATGAGCTGTTGTTCCATTCGACTTCAAATGTAGACTGCACATGCATATCAGAGTCAATTTTGAGAGTTTTTTTATAGGTCTGGGTCACGAATGCGTTGGCTTTATTGACTCCCAAGTTTGCCTCCAAGGGATAGGTACAGTCGAGTACGCAACTACTTGATGCTCCTGACGCGGACAGACACTGGTAGGGGAGCTGTCTTCCCGACCAATACCATTTGTCGAGGAGAGACTGGACTGATGAATCTTTTGAGTAGAGGGCGACTTGTTTTTGGTTCAGACTTTTCTCCAGCGCCGAGCCAGCCTTGAGTGCTGACTGAGGCTCTGAAAGTTTGTAAATCAGCTCTGTAAAGAGCGCGTCTATAAAGTCTTTCTTTTGTGAGCTGCCTGCAAATGATTTGCGTTCAGAGTACAACTGCGTTTTTAGATAGACATTTGTGTTGGTGACCACATCGTTATACTCGGATATCTTGAGCGGTCCGATCTGGGAGAGCAACTCCTCGAGGCTGTGCATGGTCACAAGCATCGCTCCGTCGATGCCCTCGATCTGCAACTCTTTTCTGAGGAAATCTTCGGCGGTAAATACATTTGCGGGGAAGTCACCCGTAAAGGCACTGTCACGCAAAAAGTAGAACGGCTGACTCAGATATTTTGAAATCGGTTCAGGAGGTGGAACACGGGCTTTGAGCTGTCCATCTGCATCGTATACGTCATACACTTTCCAATCGGCGATATGCATCTCGCGAAACTTGATGAGTGCGAACGACCCAATAAATCCCCCCCCAGGCCGGAGTTCGTAGTTGTTAGCAAACAGTACCACATACGTTTTCTCCGTATCTTTGGCAAGGACGTCCGGGAGAATTTGCAGTATCTGCTGTGCACGCGCAAGGTAGTCTGTTGCCTGATCTATGTTTTTTTGCACACCAAGACGCTGGAGTATTTGTGCGGGTACGCGGAGCTGGAGGACACTGAGAGATTGACTGATATCAGAGAGCACTTTTTCAGATTCTTTCAAATGATCCAGGATGATCGTTTGATCATGTGACGTAGGATCGACGATTTTGGCGCTGAGCAGAGACAGCTGGGTCGTGAGAATACCTGCGTTCTGGGACAATTCAAATACTGTATCGAGAGACTCAAGAGCGGCATCAGGGTATCTCGAAAGTCCAAAGAGAGATAGTCCTGGCCGAGAGTAGTCATAGAGGCGATGAGTCAGGCGGGCCAATGATCTACTCGTATAAAAGGCCGAGGGAGGGTTTTGTGCATAGGCTAGAGTAGGGCGATGAGGATATATCGAATACCACAAGATGCCAAGTGATGCGAGATAGGGGAAAATGAATATGAAATGTGAGAGTGCCACGACGAGCAGCATGAAGGCTATGGTTCGAGGAGGGTGACGAATGATGTCCACATACCGCTCGTGGAGGGTGGGACGGGGTTTTTTGGGTTTCGTCACTGGTTTTTCGATCGGGGCAGTTGACACTTGTTGGAGCTGGAGTATACCCGGCGACTCGGGGTCATAGACAAACTCCATCAATCGTGTCACAAATGCGTCAACAGGATGGTGGCCTGCGGAGAGTAGTACGTACTGCAGGTGGGGTAGGTGCTTGCGGGTGAGCTGGATTTGGGTGATTTGCGAGAGCGAATGAGGCTGAGGAAGGACGAAAATGAGACGAGGAAGGTTTTGGAGGAGAACGGTATCTTTTTCGAGATGCTTGATATCGGTAAAGCAGATGCAGAGGGTGACCTGGTCTGAGATGCGCGGAGGTATGTCAGATGCAGATATGACTTTTTGGTCTCGCTCTGCGAGATAGGCTCGCACCCCTTGGACGAGTGGAGATTTGGCGTTGCCGATGATGAGTGTGGCTTCTGGAGTAGCTACGACTTCTGTGACGAGGCGCATAGGAAAAGCTGGTATTATGATCCAGTAGAGTCAAGTGTACACGAGTGTCCCCTAAGTTGGAAAGTGAAAGGTATAATCAAATCTCCATATGTCACGTATAATAGTCGATGGGTTGTCCTTGTTACAAGGCGCTCAAACTCTAAAAGGTACAAATATAGTATTGGTGGGTGGATGCTTTGATGTGATCCACTTTGGTCATGTGGCATTTTTAAAAGCCGCAAAGAAGACAGGCGATATGCTTGTGGTGGCGCTCGAAAATGATGAGTTCATACGAACTCGCAAGAATCGAGAACCTTTTCATACTCATATACAGCGAGCTGAGATGTTGAGCGAGCTGAGGACTGTGGATACTGTTGTGATGCTCCCCGTTATGCAGGGGACAGAGGACTATCTCACCCTAGTCCAACGGATACATCCCTCAGTCATCGCCGTGACGACCGGGGACACGCAGCTTTCGAATAAACAACTATTTGCAGACAGAGTAGGCGCACGACTCATCGAGGTATGCGGGCCTATCAGTGGATTATCAAGTTCGACATTATTACACTATGACCATCTCTTGTACGATTGAAATACCACCCCAAATCAGATTCCAAATCTCGAGCGAGCTCTCCGCGCTCATGCAAGAGTATGCAGCTTTTTCGTGGGAGGACACGGAAGACTACCGCATCAACCTATTTACGTTGACTCATGTCGAAGAGGATCTCGTGCCAAAGATGGCTGAGAAGATCCGCGAGCTGACTATAGACATGAAGCCATTCACGTTGTTTGCGTTTGCCTATCAGGTCAAGATCGCCCACGTCATCGATCTCCAGCTCACCTGTCAATCGTCTCATCAGCTGACGGAGCTCGCTAAGAGTCTGCAGACATATTTTATCCAGCGTCCCTATAGAGCCCGCGATGCGTCGATACATGTGGCCAGGTACAAAATCCCCTCTAGACAGCAATACACTCATCTCAAAAACAAGCTGGAGAAAATCGAAACAAATGTGGAGATTCCAGTCAGCGAACTCACCCTCGGCAAGCTCACTATTCGAGGCGGCGGAGACGACTCCCGAGACACGCAAAACATCATAAAGCTACTTGATTGAAATTATTAATTATTAATTAATAATTATTTTATTGGAGTATTCCTCGGAGGCGGAGCGCGTACAGAAGGATGATAGTCGCGCAGATGAGCCCTGTCAGGAGGAGTGACTTCGTGAGATCTGCAGCAGAGTATACCTTCGTATCTGACTCAAGGTGATTCTTTGGAGTTGTGTGAGATGGTCTCTCAGCGGCTCGCATTTTTTCAGCTTTTGTTTTGTGTGACATGGACACTAGTGTACCAGCGAGCACAAAGGAGTCAAGCTTCCAATGGTATAGACAACTGGTACAAATCATGTCATGCTGTTGACGACGATACTGGCACCATATAGAATGCACAGCATATATTTATGACAAACAAAAAACTAAGTGTGCTCTCAATCCTTTTTTTTGTAGTATCACTGGGAGTTGGATATTTTGGACTCTCAGCATATTCTGCTCCTTCCCTTTCGCCGAGCAAGACCACTGCCTCACTGGAGCCCACCATTCCTCCTGAGCCATTGACCGAGGAGTGTCCTACCAATGGCAAAATGTATGGAGTGTCTGCAAAGAATGCATGGGTAAAGCGACGACCACTGGGAGTGGTTATCGAAAATCACAAAGAATCTCGTCCTCAATCTGGCATCTCCGACGCTGATGTGGTATACGAAGGAGTATCTGAGGGAGGAGTGACGCGCACACTCAGTATATTTTACTGTCAGGACACCAAGACTGTGGGACCCGTACGTTCGGCACGGGTACACTTTATAAATCTGCTCCGTGAGTGGGGCAACAACCCTCTCTATGCTCACGTAGGTGGAGCAAATTGTGATCGCGAGACAGGAAGCGGATGTGGCAATGGAGCGCCTGCTGATGCTCTAGGACTCATCAACAAACTGAGTTGGAATCTGTATAACGACCTCAATCAGTTTTCAATTCCCTATCCCCAGTACTATCGTGACTACGATCGTCTTCCTGGAGTCGCCACCGAGCACACCATGTATAGCAGCACCAAAAAACTGTGGGATTATGCTGCAAAAAATCGCAAGCTCACCGAAGTTGATGAGGATGGGGTGAGATGGGATAAGGGCTGGACACCGTGGAAGTTTATCGATGATGCTGATACCTCCAAGAGAGGTAGTGAAAAATATATTGCATATGATTTTTATGATACAAATGCAGCTGAGTATGGTGTAGTGTGGAACTATGACACAACAACCAATACATACCTTCGGACCAATGGAGGGAAACCACACAAGGACTTTAATAACGATAAGCAACTCAGTGCAAAGAATGTCGTCATCATCGATGCACGCGAGGTATCTGCAAATGATGATTACCCAGGGGGTCACGTCGTCTATAGATTGACAGGCACAGGCGATGCATACGTATTTCAAAATGGAAAAAAGATCAAGGCGACGTGGAGCAAGGAAACACTTGATAGCAAGATGGAGTTCACGGATGAAAATAATAAAGAAATCTCGATGGTGCGTGGTGTAACGTGGCTCAGCTTGATACCAACCGGGAACCTTGTATACTCGGGTGCAGCTGCACCTACAAAGTCTGAGGGTTCACCAGTACCTACCTCGAAGGTAGTAAAAAAAGAGGTTACTGAGTAGGAAGCTGACTTATGCTCGCGCATATCATCACTTCCAAAACGAGAAGAGAAATACTTACTCTATTTTTCCATCATCCGAGCGATAGTTACTATCTACGTGATATCGTACGTCGAGTCGATGAGGAAGTAAATGCAGTAAAGCGCGAGCTAGACATCCTCGTGGATGGCAAGGTCCTGACCAGTGAGCGGCGACTAAACAAGGTATTTTTCACGCTCAATCCTCACTATATCTACTATGACGAGTTTATGCGTCTGTTTGCAAAAACCTCGATACTCGCAGTGCAGCTGCGCGAGCACATGTCCAAACTCGGAAAGGTAAAGTATCTCGCACTCTCACTCAAGTACTCCAAGCGCCAAGAGGTGCGCAGCGACGAGCTCTATCTACTGGCCGTTGGTACCATCGTCGTGCCTGAGCTCGAGCAAATCATCTCCTATGCACAGCAAGACTTTGGGCGTGAGATCAACTACTCAGTGATGACTGAAGACGAGCTGACGTTCCGCAAGCGCAATAATGACCCCTTCATCACGAAGTTCCTCCGCACTCCAAAGGTTATGCTTCATGGGAGTGAGGAAGAGATAGGAAGGTGAGGGACTACAAAGTTTCAATTTACAATCTGCAATCCGCCGATTCGGCGGACCAAATAAGCTTCAATTTTGAATCCTCAATCTAAACTCCTAACTCGCGTTATGCACAGATGTCATCCCGACATGTCGGGATCCCATACACTGCATGAGATTGCTTCGTCATTGCATTCCTCCCTCCAGAGGCGTGCAGACGCAATTGTAATAGTCAATAATATCAGTGACAGAATGGGTGTTCATGAAGCAAGTCATCCCTCCGGGCATAGCCCTACGGGCGGTGCCCGATCCCACCTTTAACTCCCTAACGTGTCATCTTGAGCGAAGCGTAAGCGGAGTCGAAAGATCCCTGATATATGAGATTCTTCTTCGCCGAATCGGCGAATCAGAATGACCAGGCATAAATCGACATCGAATTAGTTGGTTATTACAGCAATGACAAATGGCATCTTGGATGGAAGATTACGTAGGTCGAGCTCCTAACCAATAGCTCTATACAAGTCGTATAACTCATTTCTCCAGTGGCTTTGCATCCCATTGGGGCCCCTTTGGGGATATAATACTTTCAATGTACACGTTGCCCACCCCCATCATCGAGTTTATGACGGTACTGAAGTCTGCAGGTCACCAGGTGTATGTAGTGGGAGGAGCCGTGCGTGAGTTGATATTGGGAAAAGAAATCACTGATTGGGACTTTACGACCAATGCGACCCCAGAGCAAATCATCTCGCTATTTCCAGATAGTTTCTACCACAATACCTATGGCACCGTGACGGTAAAGTGGCCTCAGCAAAGTGAGAGTTCACAGCTCCTCGAGATCACTCCGTATCGAGTGGAGGGTACCTACTCAAATAGTCGACATCCAGATGAGATCAGATGGGCCAAGACGCTCGAGGAAGATCTCTCACGCCGAGATTTCACCATAGGAGCCATGGCATATGATGGAGAGAGTGTTATCGATCCCTATGGAGGGCAGAAAGACCTCGATGCGAGGATCATTCGCGCCGTGGGAGAGCCAGATATGCGATTTGGAGAGGATGCGCTCCGCATGCTCCGCGCTGTCAGATTCAGCTCCCAGCTTGCATGTGTGATAGAGCCTGCAACATTGGAGAGTATAAAAAAACATGCGTCTTCTATACAAAATATTTCATATGAGCGCATTAGAGATGAGTTTTTTAAGATTTTATCTGCTCCTCATCCTGCAGAAGGAATTCTTTTCTTGAAAAATACGAACCTTTTGAAGTACATCTTGCCAGAGCTGGATGTGTGTTTTGATGTATCACAAAAGTCACCGAATAGACATCATATCTACGATGTAGGTACGCACCTCGTGAAGTCTTTGGGTTTCTGTGAGTCAACGAATGTCATCACGCGCTTTGCGACCCTGATCCATGACATTGGCAAAGTCCCTACCTATCACAAAGATGCAGACGGACAGATCACCTTCTACAACCACGAGGTCGCAGGTGCGCGCATGGCCAGCGACATAGCAGATAGGTTTCGACTTTCGAAACAGGAAAAGGAGTTCCTCGTCATGCTGGTAGCTCAACACCAATTTGTAGTATCAGAGGAGATGACTGATAATGCGCTGCGGAGATTCATCCGCAATGTAGGCAAGGAAAATCTAGATGAGATGTTTGCACTCCGTCATGCAGACAGACAGGGCGGTGCAGCGTCGGAGACGAGCTGGCGCACAGAGCTTTTCAAAAAGCGCGTAGCTGAGCTGCTCATTGAGCCATTTACCGTCAAAGATCTCAAAATCGATGGCAATGATGTCATGCACGTCCTCCAGATCAAGCCCTCCAGACAGGTGGGAGATATCCTCGATGGCATCTTTGAAAAGGTCATACAAAAGGAGCTCGTGAATGAGCGAGAGGTGCTTTTATCCCACCTCAACAGCGTAAAACTAGTAAAATAAGGACACCGATCTCCCTGGTTTCAGGTATAATTCACCTCAGGTTAGAACTACTCATAACCATTCGTAATACTCATGGATAATTACTCAATTCTCGGCGTCTCACGCTCTGCATCAGACGCAGAGATCAAGTCCGCATACAAGCGGAAGGTGGTCGAATGGCATCCTGATCGCAACAAGTCACCAGAAGCGCCAGAGATGATCAAAAAGATCAACAAGGCATTTGAAGTGCTTTCAGATCCCCAAAAGAAATCTATCTACGATCAAGTTGGCCACGATGCCTATGACAAGCGAGGATATGGAAGCGCATCAGGCGGTTCACAAGGATATCCAGGCGCTGGATACTCAACAGGTCCGGGAGGGTTCAATGTCGACTTTGACTTTGGGGGGGCAAGTGGAGTGGAGGATATATTTGAATCATTCTTTGGGGGGGGCAGGCGAGGACGCTCGCGTCCTCGCCGACAGGTATATCAGATGAATCTGACCTTTGAAGAAGCCATAAAAGGAGTGACCAAAGAGACCGTCATCGAGGGCAAATCCCGCGAGATCAAGATACCTGCGGGAGTGGATACGAATATGCAAATCAGATTCACAGATTTTGATGTGGTGGTACAGGTCAGGCCGCATGCTTTTTTTAAACGAGAAGGGCAAGATATATTTTACGAAAAGCAAATACCATTTGTGACTGCGGTACTGGGAGGATCAGTGAACATCCCCCTCGTGGAGGGATCCATAGATCTCAAAGTCGCGCCAGGCACGCCAACAGGCAAGATGGTGAGACTGACAGGGAAAGGTATCCCCTTCCCCAATCAAAATCGCTGGGGAGACTTTTATGTTACCTACAAGGTCCATGTACCTACACGCGTATCTTCAAAGGCCAAAAAGCTCCTTGAGGAGCTTTCGACAGAACTCGCGTGAGGTAATGCAAAATTTAAAAGGCAAAAGGAAAAATTGACAAGAATGTGTCTCCATGTCATCTTGAGCGAAGCGAAGCGGAGTCGAAAGATCTCTGGTTGACATAACCGATAGATCTCCCTGCCCCGCTACGCCACATCGGCGGATTGAGGAGTCGAGTTGACAGAGTGCTGAGCAAACACGGAGACATATTTATTATCGCCATTGCCTTTCGGGCTCGAAGTTCGCGTCCTGATCTGGTAAAATACCCTTCGGACAACCTGTTTTATACCATTTTATTTCACATCCATGAACACATACGCTGGAGCACTCAAACGCGGAGAATTTATCAATCACCAAGGATCATTTTGGCAGCTGCAAAAGATCGAGTTCTACTCCCCAGGCAAGGGATCTGCACTCACGCATGCAAAGATGAAGAACGTCAAAACGGGCAAGACGCTCGACTACGCATTCAAATCAAATGAGGATGTAGAGACTATAGACGTCAGCAGCGTCGAGATGACCTACATGTACAAAGACGCAGATGCGCTCTATTTCATGAACCAACAGACATACGATCAGACATCCATCCCCCTAGGTATGGCAGAAGGATTTGCCCAGTATCTCAAAGAGGGAGACAAAATCTACGTGTACATGCATGAAGATGAGGCACTGTCACTCCGCGCTCCGCTCACGGTGACTATGAAGATCGTCGAGTGTGAGGATGCCGTGAAGGGCGATACGGTCAGTAACGTCCGCAAGCCTGCAAAAACTGAGACTGGAGCCACTGTCATGGTGCCGCTTTTCGTCAAGGTAGGCGAGACTGTCACGATCAACCCTGAGACTGGGGAGTACACCGGGAGAGCACAAATCTAATTGATAATTGAAAATTGATAATGGATAGTTGAGAGGTGACTCTTTTTGACATTCAGGCTTCGTCCTGTCATTCCAGCGTCATGCTGGAATCTCACACCCTTCAAGACATGAGATCCCGGGATAAACCCGGGATTGTAATAGTCAATAATATCGGTGACAATTTCTTATGTATGTCATCCCCGCGTGCGCGGGGATCTAAAGGAGCCGTACACCTAAACAGCCTCATGTATGCCATTGGATCCTCGTGTTCACGAGGATGACGGACCAGTGAGGTTACACATATTCGTCATCGAATTAGTGAGTTAAGTAACCTTTTGTGTGTTTTTTCGTGCCTCAAAGTAGTAAGAAGCCA
>JBAXII010000012.1:0-41322 GCA_037138475.1 bacterium
GACTCCTGCTGAAGCATTTATTAGTTATCGTTGCGATGGGAAGTAGAATACACCTCATCCCGTTGAATAACGGGATCCATTCATAGTTACAGTGTAAGGAAGCCTGGATCCCGACGTGTCGGGATGGGGGTGTAGAGAAGTGTCACACATAGATCCCGGGTCAAGCCCGGGATGACAGACAGGATATGATACAGGCCTTGCATGAATTGAGGGAATTTCGTATCATGCCATTTTCCACAAAACAAATCCTCACTTCTCTTCCCACTCACCCTTCTGTTTTCCAAGATACGGGAGAAGGTGTAGATATTGATCGGGGTCAAACTGTATGAGGACAGAAGGACGTGCATGATCGAGATCAGTACGACTCCTTCCTTGCACACATCCTTTTGGATCACCAGTACAGATGAGATTTCCTACGACTTTCAACGTGCTTCCTGCTCCAGTATCTATCTGATCTGCGATCACCACACCCTGTATCTGTACGTCGCCCCGATGTGAGAAGGTGACCTGTGAGCTCAGCACCAGGAGTGATTTGTTTCCTATGCTTGTATTGTAGGTAGTGCCACTGAGTACGAGTGGACCAAGATGAGCACCATTTTTTACCAGCAACACGATTGATTTGCCAGTGCCTGTGATAGAAAAGGAGGATATGGCACCCGCAGTACTCGATTCCAGCACGTTCATCGTGTCAGTGGAGAGCACGAGCTTCCCTTTGTCAGGAGTCACGATCTGATAGGGCTTAGTGCGCAGGAGTGTCGAAGCAAGCTGATCGAGCGAGCCCGTGATGGCAGTCTGTTCATAGTCGTCTACCGTCCACCATGATTTTGATACTCTTCCCGTCTCTCCAACAGCCACATTGGCTACCACTCCCGCAGCTCCCCCGCTCATCCCCGACAGGTCAGTATCAGTTTGATCAAATGAGTCGATGATAAAGGGCTGATCATTCATGAGCGATTTTCCAGTATGTACAAAACTCGCATCAATCAGCTTGATCCATGGACCCACTGTAGTACAGTCATGTGTAACCGTAATGGGATACCCTACCACTGGATAAAATAAGTTTGCAGTCTGTGCAGGATCAGGAGATTGGGTACAGGGAGTGAGTGAGGTGGATGACACCTGTATCGGAGTATTACTTCCGACACAGGTATTTGCAGGTACTGGAAAATGACAGATGCATTTGGTAGCTCCATAACTATCGGTATGGAGAGAAACACCTTCATCATCAGTCAGTGTACACTCGGGGGTAGGGACACTCGGACACGAACTTCCTCCTGAGCTATATGACGGTGCACCCACCGTGAGACTCGATATGATAAATGGTTGTGCATCTGTCGCCAGTCTCTCTACGCCACCTGTATTTTGTGCAAACTGACAAGAAACATCAAAAGAAGAGAGGTATGGGATCGGAGTTGGCGTGGGATTGCTTGGTTCTCCACCGCAGCGCACATGGTCATCTCTGCAGGGATCATATCTTCCCCAATCCCCATCACAGGGATAACCGTTACCATTTTCATCAGTGCATGCAAATGCAGTATGAGGATGTGGGAACACGAACACGATAGTAAAAAAAAGCAATGTGAGAAAATATTTCATATACCAAAATACATCATACAGCGCAGGCTAATCCTTTGCAATTGACCCAAATTGGATAGTAGCAAGCCTTGATTTGATCTCAGCGGTGAGTCCGCGCTCAAGTAGTTTTTCGGCTAGTTCCTTTGTGTGGGACACGAGCGCATAGTCAAAAAGGTTTGCGATTCGCAGACTTGAGGTGCCACTTTGTGCGGTGCCATAGATATCGCCAGGTCCCCGCTCGCGAAAGTCAAACTCAGCGAGCTCTTGACCATTTTGTGTCTTTGCAAAAAAGTTTAATCGCTCGGGGGTCGCTACGTACTCGCTGGTAAATAGTACACAGTGAGATTGTTTGTTACCTCGTCCCACTCTCCCCCGAAGTTGATGGAGTTGTGCCAGGCCAAACCGCTCGGCTCCCTCGATCAAGATGATAGATGCATTGGGGATATCGATACCTACCTCGATGACGGTGGTGGAAACCAGTATGTCATAGAGATGATTTTTAAAATCACTCATAATCTGCTCCTTCTCGGCGGCTTTGAGTTTACCATGAACGACGGCAATACGAAGCTTTGGAAAAACGTCCTTTTGGAGGCGCGCGGCCTCTGCCACGGCCGCGCGCATAGACACAATCGTCTCCTTCCCTTCCTCTTGCTCCTCTTCGTCGATGCGCGGACAGATGACGAATGCTTGGCATTTGGTTTCAGTGATTTGTTTTTCAATCCAGCGATATGCACTCTCCCGCTTTTCCTCGGGCGCTGCATAAGTTTTGACGGTGAGTCTACCTACAGGTTTGTCAGTCAGTGTGGATATATCAAGATCCCCAAAGAGCGTAAGTGCGATCGTGCGAGGTATCGGTGTTGCGGTCATGGTGAGGAGATGTGAGTGCGCGCCACGCTCTTTGATCTTTGCGCGTTGAGACACCCCAAAGCGATGTTGCTCATCGATGATGACCAAACCAATATTTTTAAACTCACGCGCATCAGTAAGCAGTGCGTGAGTACCGATATAGATGGCGGGAGAGTTGGTAGTCGTTAGTCGTGAGGTGTCATAGTTCCCTTCGACTAAGCTCAGGGCAGACTGGCTCACCATGACGAGTGGGATTTTAGATGAAATGGAAGCAGCTTTTGATTTTGAAGATTTTTTATTTGAAGTACTTGTCACGAGTTCGATTTTTAGATTTGGGATTCCTGCCAGCAGCTTGGTAAAGGATACAAAGTGTTGATTTGCAAGTACCTCAGTCGGACACATGCAGAGCACGTCTGCTCCATTGAGGGTGCTAAGGAGACTTGCGAGGATTGCCACGATCGTTTTACCTGATCCTACATCTCCCTGGAGGAATCTGTTCATAGGTCTCGCTTTCTGTAGATCCTCAGAGATTTGCTTCCATGCATGTTGTTGAGAGCTAGTGAGTGTAAAGGGTAGTTGTGATACAAATTTTTCGATGGATGTCTGAATCTGTGGGGTGAGATGTAAAGGCTTAGTGACTTTTTGTGCATCCCACTGCTTTTTCACGAGCGCATTGGAGAGATGGATGAGAAGTAGCTCATCAAACCCGACTCGCGTGCGCGCCTTCGTCGCTGCCTCCATGTCTTTTGGGCGATGCATAGTCATCACCGTCTCTGCATAGGACATGAGCTGCTCAGCTCTCACTACGTCTGGTGGGAGCCACTCGGTGATCTCGCGTGGATCAATGGAGGGCAGAACTGCCGCGATTTTATCCCGAAGTAAGCGCGTAGTAAGCCCCTTTTTTTGTGGATATATGGGCACTATAGATCCCGTATGAGTCCCCGGACCAGTGTCTTTGATGATCTCATATTCATCTGGCTTCATGGTGATCTGTGTGCCTTTTTTCTCGATCTCACCAGCCACTGCGAGGGTCAGTCCAACTGCACACATGCGCACGATATAGGGCTGGTTAAACCAGGTGAGCTTGAGAGTCCCCGTCCCATCATCGATCATCACTGTTTGGATCGTGATCCGTCTGGCATATGCATTCTTTGCTGCAGTGATAGTGCCGCGTATCGTAGCGGTATCACCTGGTTGTACCTTGTCGAGTGTCGTAAAATTTGAGTAGTCTACGTATCTAGAGGGATAGTATTGTATGAGGTCGCCGATCGTCTGTATTCCCACACTCTGAAGACGCTTGGTAGTCGTCGAGTGAGTTTTGGGTAAAATACTGATGGAGTCGGTCAGATGCATACGCAGTGATTATACTCGCTCGTACGAAGTTAAAACTTTGCAAAGTAGGGCGCAAACGATGAAAGCAACATCATGAGCATCACCATAATGAGCACAAATTTCCATACGAGCTTGACCTTGTGGTGTTTGGATTTTGACATCAGACTATTGTATACTAAACACGATTTTATTCAATATTCTTATGTCACGATCAGGCTACCGTAGCAAACGCAATTTTACTCCCCTCAAGAAATACAAAAAAATACTTATCCGCATAGCACTGGGCCTCACCGCAGTCCTCGTACTATCTGGCATAGGGGGATTTTGGTATCTGACGCATGACTTGCCTGAGCCGGGCAAGCTCTCTGCAACTCGGGCAAACTCTACTATCATCTATGACAAAGACGGCGCCATCATTCATCAGCTCTCGGCCGACAAACAGCGCATTTATGTACCCGCCGATGAGATACCTCTGACACTCAAACAGGCCACGATAGCTGTCGAAGACAAGGATTTTTATCGCCATGGTGGATTTGATCCACTTACGATCATACGCATCCCTTACAATTATTTATTCCGTAGTGGGAGAGTGGTGGGAGGTTCCACGCTCACGCAACAACTCGTTAAGCAAACATATCTCGATTCATCGCGCACGGCGACTCGCAAGATCCGTGAGCTCGTACTCGCGATCCGCATCGAGCAAAAGCTATCAAAGGATGAGATACTGGCTGAGTACCTGAATATCGCACCTTATGGAGGGGTTCTCGAGGGCATCGGTGCAGCATCAAAAGGATATTTTGACAAAAAACCACAGGATTTGAATTTACTTGAGTCAGCGATATTAGCAGGCATGCCCCAGGCGCCGTCGCTCTACTCGCCCTACGTCGGGAAACCAAATGCGTGGAAAGCACGCACCAAAGATGTGCTTCGTCGCATGAATGAAGATGGATATATCACCAAGGAAGTATTTGAAAACTCCCTCAAGCAAGTTGACGCATTTACCTTTACGAGTGAAAAGGTTACCTTTGATGCGCCACACTTTGTATTTTATGTGCGTGATCTCGCCGAAAAAGAGCTCGGACCTGCTGCGATCAAGCAAGGAGTTCGTATCAAAACATCGCTCGATCTGGCACTCCAAAAAAAAGCTGAAAAGATAGTACACGACGAAGTGACTGATCTCAAAGACTATGCAGTAGGCAATGGAGCCGTGGTGGTGGCTGACACAAATACTGGCGAGATCAGAGCCATGGTCGGAAGTTATGATTTTAATGATATGGAGTACGGTAAGTTTAATGTGGTCGCTGATGACTCAGCACTCAGACAACCTGGTTCCACACTCAAGCCACTCTTAGTCGCTGTAGCACTTGAAAAAAAGATCATAACCCCCTCGACAGTTTTTATCGATGCAAAGACCGCTTTTCCCGTGATAAATCAACAGGATTATTCGCCAGTCAGCTACGACGGTAAGTATCGTGGTCCGGTGCAGATACGTTTTGCGCTGGGAAACTCTTTGAATGTGCCCATGGTAAAGCTTATGGCGCGCCTCGGCTTGGAAAACTTTTTGACTCAGATGGAAAACTTTGGCATCATCAGTCTTGCTCCCACCCGACAAAATCTATCACGCCTGGGCCTTTCGGTGGCGCTTGGTGGTGGTGATGTGACTATGCTCGAGCTCACACAGGCTTATAGCGTGCTTGCACGTGGCGGCACAAAAGTCCCACTTTCCACGATCACCGAGATCTCTGATGCGAGTGGTAAGGTACTATATCGTCGACCTGAGATAGAGGTGCAGCGTGTCATCTCGCCTGAGACTACCTTTCTCGTGAGTCATATACTGTCAGACAACAATGCTCGTGTGGATGCATTTGGACCAAACTCACTGCTCAATATCGCAGGCAAAACAGTAGCGGTAAAGACTGGAACTACCAATGACAAGCGTGATAACTGGGCCGCAGGATATACAAATGGTGTCGTCATCGTCTCATGGGTAGGCAACAACGACAACTCTCCCATGAATCAAAAAATCGCTTCGGGCATCACCGGCGCTTCGCCTATATGGAATCAAGTCATGAAAGAAGCGTTGAAAACATACCCTGATGGCATTATGAAAAAGCCCGACAGCGTGGAGGCAAGTGAGGTGGATAGTCTCATGGGAGGCAAGGTCAAATCCGATGACAAAAAGCGCTCTGAGTACTTCCTCGCTGAGACAGCTCCCAAGGAGATTGCAAGCGCGTATCAACGCGTCAAAATATCCAAAAATCAATCTGACAAAAAAAGTAATGATCTCGAGAATTCTGCGGGTCAGTACGAGGAACGTGATTATATAGTCCTCAATGAGGACGATCCTGTCAGTACCGATGGCAAAAATCGCTGGCAGGAAGGGATCCAAAATTGGATCAACGACCAGAGTGACTCGATATATAAAGTCCCTCGAGAGACTTCAGACTATAAACCTCAACCGACGAATACTCCCGCTCCGACTGCAGCTCCAACAAGTGTGCCTACTTCTACACCTGCAGCAACCGCTTCGCCAGTTCCAACTGCCGCACTAACGTTAGCTCCGACCAGCACGCCGATTTCTCCTATTCTTCCTGATACTCCCAAGCCCTGATACCCAAATGTTGACGCATCAGTGACCATACGATGTTACAATGCATCGTCATAGTACTCGGTGCCAAAGGTACAAGTTAATTCATTCCATAGTCATTCCCGCGTACGCGGGAATCTAAAGGAGCCACACGATTTGTATTCCATTGTATTCGTCAACGAATTCGATGACGGTTTTCACCAGGTCATTCTGAATGAAGTGAAGAATCTCACAATCTTAGCTTACGAGATCCTTCTCCCGCCACGGCGGGATCAGGATGACTGACTTGACGAACACCGATTCTGTCACTGATATAATTGACTAGTACAGGGATGACACTGTTGTTACGAATTATGGGAATTCCGTATTAGTGATAAAATTGGCTATTGGAACCAATGATTTGACTCATATACTATGTGGCTCAGACGCATCATCATAGCCCTCTACGCCCTGCTCTTCATCGCCGTCCCACTCCTTATGTCCACCTCGTCTTCCGAGATGTTTGAGTTTCCAAAGATGATGGCGATGTATTCGCTGGCCCTGCTCATCGCGAGTTTGTATGTACTGGGGTTAGTGTTTGGGAGATGGACCTTTCACTCCAATCGTCTCACCTTTTATCTCGTGTTGTGGCTCGTTACGCAGACTGTTGTCACGGTATTTTCGATCGACTGGTATACCTCGGTATTTGGATATTATGGTCGATTTAACGGAGGGCTGCTCTCTACTGTCTCCTATGTGGTGCTTATCCTGGTTGGAGTGCAAGTGGTTGATGAACGAGCAAGGAAACTTCTGTGGCACATCTCGCTCACTACCGCAGTACTGGTATTTCTGTGGGGACTTCCGGGACGCATCGGCACCTTTGATATGTCCTGTCGTTTGTTTCGAGGTGATTGGAATATATCTTGCTGGACCAATGAGTTTCGCCCACAGGAACGCATGTTCTCTACACTCGGACAACCAAACTGGCTGGGTTTGTATTTTGCGATACATGCGATCGTTGCCGGATCACAAGTGGTTTTACACAACGTCACAAAACAATATAAGATCATAGCAGCCTTACTCTCGGCTGTATTTGTATTTGGCGTGTGGTGTACTGGCTCCCGCTCTGCAGAGCTGGGAGTGTTAGCAGCCATGGCCACTCTCCTTGTCATGTATATATCTCGCCGTATCCCTCGAAATATAGGTGCAGCATTGATAGTTATTTGTTGTGTCATTGGCCTCTCTATAGGGAGTGGGTATGTGAAGCGACTGCGCGTCGTTGAAAAAGGAGCCATAACCCATTCGGGCACGATCCGGTTGATTGTGTGGGAAGGAGCATGGAAGCTCTTTGAAAAATATCCCCTACTCGGTACGGGACCAGAGACGTTTGCATTCGCCTATCCACTCACGCGTCCTGCTGATCACAACCTCACGACAGAAAAGGATTTTATCTACAACAAAGCCCACAACGAACTTCTTCACATCCTCGCCACAAGTGGAGCTGTGGGATTTATTGGATATCTCGTACTACAGGGATTTGTGTTGTATCAGGCGGCTGCTCAAAAAAAATATGGAGTGGTAGGTGGCCTGATCGCCATGCACACTATCAATTTTTTTGGGTTTTCGACCAGCACTTCTCAGTTGCTGTGGGTGCTTTTGGTGATTGACACCTGTGCTACGTCACATTCTCCTCATGTACTTCACCACAGAGGTAGTCAGCTGAACCTAAAGACTGGGCTGGGAGCTATGGCTATCCTTGCAAGCGTGCTCTATGGGTTTTGGTATCTCAGTCTCTATATAGGTGCTGACTATGCGTACGGGCGTGGTATATCACTCTACCAATCAGGGGATGCGGCTCGGGCGACCCTCCAATTTGGTGATGCATATGCACTGCGCCCGGAGCACCTCTATGCGAATCGGCTCGCCCTCGCCGCCGCACAGTCTGCGTATGCACTTTCCAAAGAGACATCAGATCAGAGCACGGCCGAAGATGTAAACTATCTCTCTCGGGTAGCTATCTCGTATCAAAATCTAGCCGTGAGTAGCAGTCTCTCCAACCCCTACTACTGGCGCGACCGAGCAAAGATGTATGTGTTTTTGAGTGAGGTCAGTACCGATGAAGCAAAGCTCGCCAGCTATAAAAAATCAGTGACGACGTCCATATCACGCGCGAAAAAACTCGCGCCTACAGATACTACGCTGGATGACATAGAAGGACTACTAAAGTAACTCGCCTTACGCATATCACGCTCACGTCAACTAGTGTCATTGCGAGGATCCGTCATCGGGCGGAGACGAAGCAATCACACTCATGCATGAGATTGCCACGGCTCCCTCACAAAGACGAGAGAGCCTCGCAATGACATAAGTGCGGTGTGTGAAGCAAGAGGGGTTATTGAGCACAGTATACACACTCCGTTCGCAATGTGGTTAGTGCAGCTGCACAACCAGTTGGAGCTCCGTTGCCATCAGAAGCTGGTACAGTGGGAGGGGCTGGCCAAGTGCCTGTCATGTTTGAACTAACAAGACCTGTTACAGTAAAGAGTCCTTGTTTTTGCAACTCGAGCTTAGATTGTGGTTTATAACATATAGAGAGATATGTACCATTGACGGTGTCCACTACGGTTCCTACGCGTAAAGAGTCTAGATTAGATCCTGCTGCTTGTAAGAAATTTGGCTTGAGTTCTCCAGCAGATATCAGAGAGGTGATGTCAGTTTTGAGTTGTGCAGATGTAAGATATTGATAAGTGCCGACTCCTACAGCCGCAGCAAGATTTGTAGGATACGTATCCTTATTTGCATTATATCTCACATAGGCACCATGGAGCTCTACGGCGAGGTTTCGTTTTGCAGTATCACGGGCTTTGCTGATTTGCTCGATGGGATCAAGCGCTGCGAGCAAGGCGACAGCTAACAGTGACAATATCGTGATGCCGATGATAAGCTCGATGAGGGTAAACGCGGGTGACTTATGATGCATATCTATCACTATACTAAATCTGCACGCTGCATGTCAACCGATGCTGATCAGTTGCCGATCTGTGAGGTGAGGTTGTAAATCGGCGAGAGTACCGCCATGACTATAAACAGCACCACACCACCCATAACCACGAGAATCATAGGCTCAATCGCAGTTGTCAGCGCTTTCATAGCATTGTTTGTCTCAGACTCAAAATACTCTGAGATTTTCAACAGTATTTCATCCAGCTTTCCAGTCCGCTCTCCTACAGCAGCCATTTGGACGAGCACCGGGGGGAAAACTCCCTCCTTTTCAAATCCTTGGGATATAGTCAATCCTTTTTGGATACTCGAGTACACATTGCGAAACGCTTTCTGAAAGATCACATTTGCCGTCGCATCCACTACGATATTGATACTATCGAGCACGAGGACTCCCGCACTGAGGAGGAGTGAAAGGGTGCGTGTGGCAGTGACGAGACCCGCTACTTTTACCAGTGGCCCCACAATCGGGATATTCATAATCGTAGTGTAGTACCACCACTGACCTGACTCTGTAGCCATTCGCTTTCGTAGTGCATACACTCCCCCACCTACTCCGATCAGTATCAGAGGCCACCATTTTGCAGAAAAGGTAGACATGCTCATAAGGATTTGGGTGGTGACGGGAAGCTCTATATTCAGCTCTGTATACAGACCCAGAAGTTGGGGGACCACAAAGGTGATGAGTATAAACACGACAGCAACCACGCCCACCATGACGATGACAGGATAGGTCATCGCACTCTTGAACCTTGATTTGAAGTCTCGTTGTTTTTCAAGATCATCAGAGAGTTTGAGGAGTATCTCATTGAGCTTACCAGATACCTCACCTGCGGTGACTAGTGAGACGACGAGTTTGGGAAACTTTCCGGGAGTTTGTGCCAGGGCACTCGAGTAGGACTTTCCCGACTTGATGCTGGTGCTGATCTGCATGATCAAGTCACGAAGGGATTGTTTATCTATCTGCTCCACGAGTATGTCGTGCGCTCCGGTGATGGTCATGCCCGCATTCAGCATGATGCCCACCTGTCTAAAATATGCGATGATATCATCGTCAGTCACTCGCTCCAAAAGTGATGACAAAAAAACGATCCTACCCTCGCTTGCTCGCTTGATATCAAGGGGAAAGTATTTGTTGTTGCGTAGGTACTCGATGACCTCCTTTTCAGACATCGCCTCCAGATGCCCCGTCACTTCCTGTTTCTGATACAGCGCACGATACACATACTTCATGATTATGAAGAAATGTACTTTTGTAACAAGGTAGGCTTATTTGCATAGGAGAGCGCTACATCTTTGGTGATGATTCCCTCTCGTGTCAACTTTGCGAGATACTTCTCAAACAATATCATCCCATGTTCGTCTCCAGTTTCGAGACTGCTGTCGATCATGTATGTTTTTGATTCACGTATAAGAGCAGCTATGGCAAATGTATTTTGCATGACCTCTATAGCAGGTATCAATGGTTGTGAAGCTATAGTTGTGGGCACCAGTCTCTGGGTCACGACGACTCGGAGCACGGACGCGAGCTGGGATCTGATTTGAGATTGTTGGAATGAGGGAAATGCATCAATGATACGACTGACCGTCTCGCTCGTGGAGCTGGTGTGCAGTGTGGAAAATACCAGATGTCCCGTTTCTGCTGCGGTAAGAGCGGCAGAGATCGTGTCGTAATCGCGCATTTCACCAAGGAGGATGATGTCTGGATCTTGGCGAAGTGCGCCTCTCAGAGCGTTTGGCCAGCTTTTGGTATCTCGTCCGAGCTCGCGTTGACTAACGACGCTTTTACCCCGAGGAAATATATATTCGATAGGATCCTCAATGGTGATAATGTGTTTGTTTTCAGTTTGATTTACCTCTTGGACGAGTGCGGCGAGAGAGGTGGATTTACCCTCTCCGGTAGGACCGGTAAAAAGCACGAGGCCTTCTTTGTGTTTTGTAAATGAGTGAAACAAACTGGGGAGTTTGAGCTCCTCGATGGTGCGTATCTTGTCTGAGATATAGCGAAATGATGCGGCAACAGTGTGCTGTTGAAAGTAAAAATTTGCACGAAACCGTAAACCTTCTGGGGTGGTTATGCTGATATCGAGCTCATAGTGAAACAGCAATATCTCCTTTTGCTCATTGCTAAGGAGCGACTGGAGCATCGCGTTTGTTTCCTCGGCAGAGAGTGGGGGGATAGAGTTGAGCTGATACATCTCACGACTGATACGAAGTGTGGGAGAGTAACCAGCTACCACATGCAAGTCAGATGCATTTCGGTCAACAGCGAGTTTGAGAAGTTCTTGTATGGTGACCATGATATGCGATTATTGGGTAAGTCTCAGAATCTCCTCTATGGTGGTAAGTCCAGATACAGCTTTGAGAAGACCATCTTGGCGCATGGTGATCATCCCCTCATTTCGTGCCTGACGCTCTATCTCTCCAGCTGAAGCATGTTGGATAATGAGTTGGTTGATCTTTGCGGACATACTGAGCACTTCAAATATACCGATGCGTCCATAATATCCCGTATGATCACACTGCTCACATCCAGAGCCCTTATACAATAAATTGGGGAGCTGTAGTGGTTCACGATTTACTCGAAGTTCATTATTCAGAAGCTCCATCTCCTCGATTGAGGGGGTGTATGATATCTTGCAATGTGGACATATTTGTCTCGCGATGCGCTGTGCGACGGTACAAATCAATGCAGAGGATATGAGAAACGGCTCAGCACCGAGATCAGTCAATCGAGGGATTGCCGTCGCCGCACTGTTGGTGTGAAGCGTAGCAAAAACCAAATGTCCCGTGAGTGCTGCTTGGACTGCTAGTTGTGTCGTTTCTGTATCGCGGATTTCTCCAATCAGGATGATATTTGGGTCCTGTCTGAGAAATGAACGTAGCCCACTCGCAAAAGTGAGACCAGCCTGAGGGTTGATCTGAACCTGATTGATACCATTGATCTGATACTCGACTGGATCCTCGAGCGTCATGATATTGGTACTGGGTTTATTCAGCATGGTCAGGATGGAGTATAGGGTGGTTGTTTTTCCAGAACCAGTAGGTCCGGTGACCAAGATTATTCCGTAGGGACGAGAGATCGCATCCTGTACCGTGTGCAGGTTGCCATGATGGAGACCTATCTCGGATAGGGTAGGCAGTCCTCCACTTTTGCGCAGCAAACGCATAACGATCTTTTCCCCGTAAACCGTGGGAAGTGTAGACACGCGTATATCTGCCTCAGTTTTTCCAGAGCCTATACTAAAGCGACCATCCTGAGGGATACGGCGCTCATCGAGCTTCAATCCCGACATGATCTTCAAACGAGACACAAGGGATTCGTGTAACGAGGTCGGAAGACTCAGCTTTTCCTGCAGTATGCCATCGATACGATAGCGGACACGAGTCTGTGTTTGTTGCGGCTCAATATGAATATCGGATGCTCTACTTTGGCTCGCAAAGTCCATGATAGTATCCACTATTTTGATGATAGGAGAATCATCAGCAGTTTTATTTGTGTCCTTGGAGGTGTCAGGAAGAGTTTTGTGCAATATCTCCTTATTTTCCTCGAGAGCTTGAGAAACCTCCGGGGCAAAGGATTGGCTGTACGAAGTAGCTATGGCTTTTTCGATATCCTCGGGATAGGCGAGGCAGAACTCGATGTGATATCCTGTTTTTTGCTCGAGAAAATTTTGAAGGTTGAGATTGAGAGGATCAGTAGTAGCCACAGATATGATGTGTTGCTCCTCATTGATCTTAAACCCGAGTATCGAATGCCTGATCGCAAGCATCTTGGGGATGAGCGAGAGTGCTTGAGGGTTCACTGCAACTTTGTCTATGACGACACTTGGCACATTCAGACACCGTGCTTTTGCCTCCAGAAGCGCGTCTTTTGGCGCCAAATTATATTTTAATATAATGGTTTCAATTTCTTCATGAGACTGAAGTGCCTCAAGCTCGAGCTTTTCAGAAAGATTTGCGTCGATATAGCCACGCTCAACGAGTGCTGAGAGGTAAATTTTTGGAGAAAGCATACGACATAACAATACCAAATATTTTAGTATCAATCAACATCAAAAAGCAAATCCACAATTTCCAATTTACAATCTTCAAATAATGCAAATTTAAATTAAAATAGGAATTAGATAGTAGGTATTAGAAATTAGTCTCATATTTCACCTGCAGTACTTCACGGGACGAGTGAATATGCTATTATGAATCATATGAAAAAGTCCACACGCACACAGGGTTTTACCTTTATTGAGCTCATTATCGCGATTGTGATCATCGGCATACTCAGTGTGATGGGAATCGGTTCGTATACCAACTCGCTCAAAGCAAGTCGAGACGCACGGCGCATAGTCGATATTGACTCTATTCGGAGTGCGCTGGAACAATATAAATCAAACGACACAAACTCATCGTATCCTGCTACTTTGTCGGCATTAGAAGAACCTACTAAATACATTTCATTGCCGGTTGATCCAAAGACAAAAAGCACCGACGACTATGTGTATGCACCAACGTGCGATGCTGAGTCGGGATACTGCACCCAGTACACGATTACAGCGACACTTGAAATACCTAAGAATGATAGTTACGTATACAAAGTCGATGTTTTTGGCAAAATCAAATCAACTGAAAAATCAAATGAATAGGCTTGACCTTATGACGCGTTCTGCATTTACTCTCATCGAAATCATGGTGGTGATAGCCATCATTGTCACAGTATCTGGGTTTGTCATAGCGCGGATACAAGTTGATGATGCTAAAGCCCTCACGTTTGAAACTTCCAAGATGGTCGACACTATAGAGTACATGAGGTCCCTTTCTGGCGCTGCAAATGCACGCGAGTGTCCTGCATTTACAGGCGCTGATTCTGCCAAGATACCAAAGCTCGAGAGTGTGTCTCTGGATATATCCAGTCCCAACTCATATAATGTGAGCACAAAATGTGATAGTGAGGAAAAAAGTAAAGTACTTATAACTCGAAATCTACAATCTGGAAACACCTTTACGTTGAGTTCTGCAGGACAGATTGTTTCATATTTGGGTTTGAATACCGTGAACGCTTACCCCCTGGATGGATACGTTGAAGAGGTAAAAATGCTCTCTGCATCCAAAAAAGACTGCAGCTGTATAAAGATCCTTGCTACTGGTCTCCCCCTGACTTCAACGAGCTGTGAAGTAAAAGAAGGGTATAAGTGCACTTACTAATCACGTATGCAACCAAAAACAATTCATTTTCGCCCTGGCCTCAGTCTCGTGGAGACTATGATTTTTGTGGCGATTGTCAGTGTGGTATTTGTCACCATCATTTCAAGTATGGTGGGGACTTCGCGGATCGCCAAAAGTGATTTCCATCGCCTCTATGCGACGAGATATGCTGATGATGCGATCGAGTGGCTTCGTTTCAGCTCGTCAAGAGGCTGGCAAACATTTTGGAATAAAATTCCATCACAGAGTACTGAGACCGAATACTGTATGAATATAAATCTAGGACTTGCTGATGAATTTGAGATTGATGAGGGGGCCATCATACGTCCTATCACCTCAGGGTCGGCCTGTGAGTATCGAGGGATGGTCATGGCATCGGCAAATCCCCCACTTCCGACGGTAGGCCCACAGATATTTCGTCGCACGGTCAAGTTTACTACGACAAATATTACTGAACCTGTCAAAGTCACCGTCACCGTCTCGTGGCAAGATAGCACAAAGTCTCCATCCGTCACCTCAACCACCATACTATCACCATGAACAGCACACAGATATCCCATAAACCAGGATTTACTCTCGTTGAGGTCATTATCGTGCTTTCTATCATCGCACTCTCATTTCCCATCCTTTTCTCTACGCTTTTTGTCGTGACGCGCCAGCAGGTCTCAACCAATAGGCTCACCGATGTAAAGCAACAAGGGGACGCAGTGATGAACTACCTTACGACACAAATACGTAATAATGCTATACAAATACAAACTTTCAATGGTGTAAACTGGGTAAGTGCATGTGAAGGAGCAAGTGCTGGAGTTGAAGAAATTACCAATAGCACAACACCCATCTATGGATCCATCTCCTTTTTGAATGGAGAGACACAGAGCGACAGTATCTTCAAGGTAGCAAAAGGACAACTCTGTAGACAAACTAGACCAGATGCTCCAGCGGATATCGATACAACGCTCTGCGAGGAAGCTCTTACCAATAGATCCGTAGTGGTGAGCGATCTCCTGATTCAATGTATCAATGTTGACACCACTACAAGCCCATTTGTAGAAATTAGTTTTGTGCTAACGGGGGCAAAGGGTGAAGCGGCGGGAGTCGATTCTTCCACCATGAATTTTTCTACCAAAGTCCAACTTCGACGGAAAACCCAAGCTCTCTAGAACAGTACTAATTCTGAATTATTCACTATTCATTTTTCTCAACTCCCCTTGTATCTAACCCACTCCATGTGCTACTGTTATATCTATGAAGCCTCCTTTGTTTGCTATTGAGATCAACGAAAGTGTCACGCGCATTGCGAGCGCACGATTTGAAAATGGAGTCGTGTTTCTCGAGTCTATAGGCACCATAGATACTGAGCCGGGATTTTTCACTACTGCAGATACCAGTATCACTCAGCAAAAGCAGGCTCACATCATCCATACGCTTTGTGCCGACCTCAAAATCACTACTAAGCATGTAAATATCGTGATACCAGATGCAGTCTCGTATGCCCAAGTACTAGAAACTCCTGTCCTTTCCGAGGCAGACCTCGTCAGCTCGATCCGTTATCAGGCGGACGAGTTCATTCCAATGAAAGTCGAAGATACCTATCTTGATCTGGAGATTTTGAAACAGGACACTGATGCAGGCAAACTAGATATCCTCATCGTCGCGGCGCCGCGCAAGATGGTTGATGGGATATATCGTAGCGTTGAGTTAGCTGGCTTGACTCCGGCCAGACTCGAAACAGAGGTGAGTGCTATCAGTCGCCTCGTGTCTGAAGTGATGCAAGTCAAACCAGTTCATGAAGGATACTGCATCCTAAATGTCGGTTACTCAGCAAGTTCGCTCTATGTCATCGATACAAACACGAGTGCCCTCGTGTTTTACAAAACATGTAAAATCGGTTTTGACCTCGTGCTCCGAGAAATCATGACAAACTTGAACATATCCAAAGAGGCAGCTATCGCCCTCCTTGCAGAGCCTGGGGCAAGGAGATCCGAAGTAGTGACCTCTATCAGTACCTCACTCAAAGAGCTTGGTCATGAGGTAGATAGATTGGTTGAGGCGTATACCCGACGGTTTAGCTTGCCCGTCCAACACATTTTCTCTATCAATTTTTCTTCATATATCAGTGACTTCAATCGACTCATGACGAGCTTTACAAACTACCAGGTAGAGTCGCTGCCACTCAACACCGTATATGTCCCCAACCCGGTGGTAAAGGCATTTTCGAGTGAGATCACGGGTTTTGCTTCAGTTGTATCGTCTATCACTGTATGACCAGCTCCATTTTTACCAAAAAAATCAACCTCTTTACTGCGGTCGAAGAGCAGCGAGCTGCTGCAACGAAAAAGCTCCGTACATTTTCAGTGCTTTGCATGCGCATCTCAATGCTGCTTGGACTCCTTCTCATGTTCTCGTTTTTGATCCAGATCAAACTCAGATCCGACAACGCACAGTTTGCCTCATCTCTCAAATCAGTCGAACAACGCATCGAAAGTCAATTTGAGCATCAGCTCAAGATGTCAGTCATTGATGGCAGACTTGCAAAGATAGCAAGCGCGTCCACATCAGATATACAGTATGTGAGTCTCCATACTCGTATTTACAAGCTGCTATCCCTCGCAGGGGTATCTTTGAGGATGAACAAACTAACCATAGAAAAGCAACATCAGTTTACAGCCGAGGTTGAGTTTCTGAGCAGCGAAGATTTGCGTACGTATTTGACTGTGGTGGAGGGGCCTGAGTTTCAGAAGAAAATCAAACAGTTTAGTGTCCAAGACTTTCGCCTAAACAAACCAGATGCAAAGAATAACTCAGTTACTCTATCGATTGGAGGGACCATACTATGAACCCCAAACTAGCTAAATTTATATTTCTCCAGCGTTTATATGCGCTTACGGAGCAGATTATGTACCCAGTGATTGCCGTTGTACTGCTCATCCTGTTGGCATTTCAACTGTATGGCATTTATACGATTTCACTTGAGCGGTTTGTGATCACTGAGCGACTTGACGCGTTGAATGAGACTCATAATCAAATCACTGGCAAAAGATCCCTTCCTATTGCCGAGCGCGATACATACAGCGCTGCACTTCTCAAATTGATTCCACTCACCGAAGATATTTTTCAAATCACCAGCACCATCAACGCTCTTGCAGCGGATACAGATATGAAGATAGACCAGTTCTCTCCTCCACGGGAGGCTGATGTTAAAAAAGGCACGACACAAGTGTCCGTAAATATCTCAGGCACTACTACTGCGTTTGAAAACTTTTTGCAGAAATATCAGTATTTGAGCGGGAGATTTATGACCTTGAGCTCTGTACGTGTCTCATACAAGGATGGTACCGTGACTGCACAGCTTACTCTCGTATTTTATACTGCTCCCATCCCCAAAGATAAAACAGAGCTCACGGGTCTCAGGGATCCTCAGCGCAAACTCTTAACTACTATCAAACCATACCTTGAAAAACTCGGGAGTGCGGGCATCATTGATGATTCAGAGACGGTAGATGTGGACTATCCAACTGCGGGATCGTTTTAAGCGGGCGCGTGCACCTGTAGTTGTCACGCATTGGATCCTCGCCTACGCAAGGCTCCGCCCGTAGGGTTACGCCCGGAGGGATGACAGTCAAGGAGGGAATTCCATATAACTAGTACAGTAATGACACAAAACGAAGGCTTAGATAAAGCTTAAAAAAAGAAGGGAGAGAGCTCTTAGGCGATCTTGAGCTTTGCGACTCCATCAGAGAGGATGGCGCCGACACCGGTCCAGTAGACATAGCGATCCTTTTTGACCACTACCGTGGCAGGGGAAGTCAGCGGATTGTAGGTCCCGATTGTCTCGATAAAAGCTCCATTCTGCTTGCTGGCACGCTCACAAACCACGATACGATAGAAAGGCTGTTTCTTTTTGCCGATGCGGGTGAGTCTGATAGTTGCTGCCATAAAAGGTGTTCGAAAATGTCATTTAGTATTCGAGCTGGAGGTAGTATATCATTCTGGCAAGATTTTTTCCAGAGCAATGCGTGCTGCGGCTTCCTCAGCCTGTTTCTTGGATTTCCCCGTACCTATCCCATATTCGGTGTCTTTGATAGCGATTGATACGGTAAATACTTTGCTATGCTCAGGGCCTTCTTCGTTCACTATCGCGTACTGAGGGAGGACATGGAACATCTCCTGTGCGACCTCTTGGAGATGGCTTTTGGGAGACAAATAGAGCTTATTTTTGACAATGTGGTCAAGTTTGGTGCCAAATAGGTGCTTGACCACAAAGTCGTATGCAGTGTCAAACCCCTTATCTAGGAAAATGACGGCGATCAACGCCTCAAAGCAATCAGCGAGTATATTCGTATTTTCTCTTCCTTTGTTTGACTCCTCACCTTTGGAGAGCATGAGATAGGTGCCGAGTCCGAGCGCGCCTGACACTTCGGCCAAACTCTCCATTCTGACTATGGAAGCTTTGATATCTGTGTATTCGCCCTCGACGAGTGCAGGATAGTTTTTGTAGAGATAGATCGAAGTGACCAGTGAAAGGACGCTGTCTCCCAGGAACTCCAGTTTTTCATTTGAGGGGAGTTGATTTGCACGATGCTCATTGAGATAGGACCTATGGATAAACACATTTTGCATCAACGTCTCGTCTGAGATGGTGATGTGGATGCGTTCAAAAAGAGGAAGAAATGATGTCATAGTGTCCTAGGTACTGGTATGTGGATCAGCATGGGTATACTCTTTGGATTGCACGATAGCTCCCAGAACTGCATTTACAAAAGCAAACGCACGCTCACTGCCCATTTCTTTTGCCAGATCAACAGCCTCGTTGATGATGACTTTGGTTGGCTCAGTTTTTTTGATGGTGAGCTCGTATACCGCTACACGAAGTATGGCAAGATCTGCTTTTGCCACCTGGTCCAGAGGATATTTTGGTGCAAATTCACGGATGCGCGCATCGATCGCATTCATCGTTTTGGTGATCGTTTTGGCTTCCTCCACCACAGATGGGTCGATGTCAGAGCTCGGTGCAAGCTGCCCGAACATCTGAGCGTATATTTGCTGTACGAGCATGACACGATGTAGGTGACGTGGATCAGAGTGTGTAGGGTCAGATGACATAAAAGGATTATACTAGAAAGGATTCAGTTCATACAAGGAGGGCGGGAGTTCAGACGTTACTTTGCACAGGTCTTGCACTCGATGTGTGGGAGACGATGCTTGCCACAAACCTTACAAATAACCATCCCTGGGAGGAGGGTTCGGCGGGAAGCTTTGCGCTTGCCTGATCTCATGGTTGAAAACTTTCGTTTTGGAAGTGGTGTCATACGATGAGGCAGATTATACCTCATACTCTCGTGGGATTCAATTCAATTTACTTTCTGGAGCTCGCTCCAACTGGTCGTATAGCGGGGGGTGCGCATGTTACTTTTGACCACCCACGGCTTTTTTATGCCTTCGGCAGCATAATTGATCGCGTCCCCCCCCATTTTACGGGTGATGGTGTCTATGGCTCTCATAACTTTCTGACTTTTGGCAGTTTCATTTGCAGATACAAACAGACCACGCTGGAGCACTTGCTCCTCTCCGATGCCATAGAGTATCACCCCTGCTTTCTTGTACACGTAGTTTTTCTTATAAATATCTTTGAGGAGGTTGGTCACCTCTGCTATGAGCACATTGGTGAGATTGGTAGGTTGGAGTAGCACTGCGTGTTTTGATACGCAATATTGAGGCTGATTTTTTTGAAATCGATTTGTTTGGATAAATATGGTGAGTTCGGCTGCGGTGAGCTTTTTGGCACGGAGGCGTTCGGCTGCGCTGGCGACGTACGTCGCCAGCGCCTCGCTCAGCTCACGCATTTCAGTGATGGGTCGCCCAAAAGACCGAGTCGACATAAGTGACTTTTGATGTGGATTTGTAGCTCTTGTATGTACGATCGTGCCATGAAGCTCTTTCCACGTAGCCACGCCTGGTTCATGCAGGGACTTTTTGATCCATTCATGACTCATTGCCATAAAGTCTGCGACTGTTTTCACTCGGAGTATATAGAGCTTGCGTGCAGATTCGCGTCCGATCCCCCACACATCCTCGACTCCCATAGAGCACAAGATTTCAAGCTTTTTAGCAGCATCCAGCTTGTTCCAGTCGAGCACGCCTCCTGTCTCAGCTTGGTGCCTTTTGACATATGCATTCGCGAGCTTGGCCAAAGTCTTAGTGGGAGCGATCCCGATAGAGACGGGGATGCCTATATCTTGTTTGATGCGCTCACGTAGTGCTCGAGCCTGTAGTGTCGGATCATCCCAGTGGTCGACAGTGAGAAAGGCCTCATCTATCGAGTATATCTCGATATCGGGGACTATCTCAGAGATGGTGGACATGACGCGGTTGGATATATCTCCATAGAGAGGAAAGTTTGAGGAAAACACCTGCACATGGTGAGCATCCACTATATGTTTGCATTCAAACAGTGGTTGACCCATACATATCTCGAGTTTTTTTGCCTCTTGGCTGCGCGCAACGACACAGCCATCGTTGTTTGATAGGACGATGACTGGTTTTCCCTCGAGCTTTGGGTTAAACAGCCTCTCGCAGGAGACATAAAAGTTATTGCAGTCGACGAGTGCGTACATGAGAAGATACAGGATACAAGATAAATGGCAAAGGAATATCACCCTACGAGCGACACGATACAGGATGCAAGATACAGACGCAACTTCTCGTCACGTCATCCTCGTGAAAACGAGGATCCAAAAGAGCAAGATCAAGTGGTTCATCTATAAACGTCAAGGCTCACTTCTTAAACCTATGTATGACGCTGGTCACGACACCCCAGATAGAGAGCTCTTGATGATTGCCAAACACAATAGGTGCAAATATTGGATTCTCGGAGAGTAGTTCTGGTCTATCGGAATGAGCCAAAGAGAGTCGCTTTACAGTCAGATCTCCATCAATGACTGCAATGACGATGTCATGGTCTATAGCCTGTCTCGATCTATCAACAATGAGAATATCACCGGGGTGGATACCGGCTCCCAGCATACTAGTACCTGACGCCTCCACGAAAAATGTAGCAATGGGATGAGAGATGAGCAGCTCATCGAGGCTGAGATGCTTTTCAATATGATCACTCGCCGGCGAGGGGAAGCCTGCTTTGATCTTCGAGCTAACGAGCGGTAACTTGTGTGAACTCGGCGCGATTGAAAAAACCATGGCTTAGTATAGCGGAGACAACTGAAGGTAGTGGATCCTACAGGACTTGAACCTGTGACATCTACTGTGTAAAAGTAGCGCTCTACCAACTGAGCTAAGGATCCAGAAGGCAAGGTTGTTTATAATGCTATCAGGTTTATAAAGGTCTCGCGCGCGGGGCATTACAAACTTGATAAACCTTACAACCTTATAAACTTGCCATCTGCATTTTTGTCTGTGCGTGATCATGGAGTCGAACCATGCACCTCTGTCTTATCAGGACAGCGTTCTACCGATGAACTAATCACGCGAAACCAAGAAAAGCCTATTATACATCCTTTGGCCCGTCTATAAACCGCATATTACTCTGTAATTGCTCAAAACAGGAGTACAATCTAAATGCGCTTGACAAGTACCTCGGATTCTAGCAAACTGGTACTTATTATACAACGAGCAGATTGCTACACAGTCTCCCGTTTGTACTTACTAGTTCTATCATCATCATTTTTTTAATTGACGGGTTTCACACCGCATGCTGTATTTTTCCGAACTAAAGGAAGTAGCTGTTATCGATCAAAACGACGTATATATTGGCGTAGTCGCTGACATGGTGTTTCGCTGCGTATCTACCGCACCCGTCACAAAGATTCTGGTCCGTCAGTTGTCTGGAGTGCAGCTCCTTTTACCAGTCTCGGCTATCATCAAGATCTCCCAAGTCATCCGCATCCAGACCGAGATTGAACCCACAATACTCGAGGAAAATGAGCTCTTTATAGGTAAAAACATCACGGACCAACAGATCATCGACATATCCGGGAGCAAGATCGTGCGCGTAAATGATGTAGTCCTTGTGCAGACTCCAGGTCTTCATATCACGGGTGTAGACGTGGGCATTTTGGGTATTCTGCGTTGGTTTGGCATCGAGGATATATTTTGCAAAGCTGCCCGTATTTTTCATCATCCGATAAATCCCCGCTTTCTCTCGTGGGCTGATGTAGCGCCACTTGAGCTCGCACGCGGTCGCGTCATGATGCGCAAGCAAGAGACAAACTTGAAAAAGCTCAACCCTGAGGACCTCGCCGACCACCTAGACAAGACCAATATCCGCAACGTCCGTCGGATCCTCGGACTTCTCGACGAATCCTACGCTGCAGAAGTCATCAACAATCTAAACCCGAGCTTTCAAACTGCACTTTTTAAGTCTTTCCCCGCGGATAAATCAGCCAAAGTCCTTTCGCTCCTAGATCCTGACGAGGCTGTTGACATAATCCTCACCTTAGACAGGCATGCCAGATCCAGGATACTTAGCCTTTTTGAATCCGAAAAGCACGATCAGATTGCAAAGCTCATCGCCTTGTCCCACACTCCTATTGGAGACATCATCTCCATAGAGTTTACCTCAGTCGCCGCAGACGCGACCGTGCGGCAGGTAAAAGCGATCTTAAGTCAGGAATTGGAGTCGCAGGTAGAGTCCTCCAATGTATATGTGACCAATCAGACAAATCAACTCGTGGGAGTATTCAACCTACACGAACTACTTGCACACTCGGAAGACACTCAGGTATACAAATTTATGGTTCAGAACCTCGTGGTCATACACCTCTCCACACCAAAGGAGATCGCATGGAAAAAAATGGTAAAGTACAAGTTTGGCTATCTCCCCGTCGTTGATGGTGAAAAAAAGATGGTAGGAGTGGTACGCTGGTTTGATACCGTTGACGAGAAATTGCAAAATTGATGGTGCGCTCCCTATGAAATCATTTTTCAAAAGAATCAATAAAAAGTTACTCCTCATTATCGCAGTAGCTGGACCATCGATTGTGACTACGATGGCAGGCAATGATGGAGGTGGAGTCATCACCTACTCTCTCGCTGGTGCAAAGTTTGGGTTTGGACTCCTCATCCTCTTGCCATTTCTGACGTTGATATACGGACTCACCCAAGAGATCGGCTCCCGCATCGCGATCGTGTCTGGGCGTGGTCTCGCAGATTTGATTCGTGAGCGGTATGGCGTTCGTACTGCTGTCACGGTCTTTGCCCTGTTCTTCATTGCAAACACAGGCACTCTCATTACGAATGCCGCCGTGATCAAATCATCCCTTGCTCTTTTTGGAGTGAGTCAACTCTGGATCACGATAACCTGCATAGTCATCGTGATTCTTGTGTCATTTATGGTGACGAGATTTGACTACAAGACCAATCAACGGATATTTCTCGCCAGTATGTTTCTCTATGTCGCATATGCGATCTCTGCGGTGAACGTGAAGCCAGACTGGAAAGCAGCATTTGGAGCTTTGGTATGGCCTACTCCTGCGAGCCTCCATCCTGCTGCTATCATCGCCTCTATCGCATTTATCGGTACCACAATCACTCCCTGGGGACAGTTTTTTATCCAGAGCTTTATGAAGGATAAAAAACTGCCCCTCGAACACCTCCCCATTTCTCGCTTTGAAGCATACTTTGGAGCGTTCATTTCGAATTTATGTACGTTCTTTATCATCGTCGCTACATCTGCAGCGTTATATGATAATCATATTATTTTGGAGACAGGAGAGCAGGCTGCCCTTGCTATCGAGCCATTTGCGGGCAAGTTCGCATCAGCTCTCTTTGGGGTAGGATTTCTAAACGCAGGAATTATCGGCATCATCATCGTTGGACTTTCGACATCCTATGCGTTCACCGAATTTTTCGGATTTGAAGGCACTCTTGATGTGGGGTATGCCAAAGGAAAAAACTTTTACAAACTTTTTTATGTACAGATTATCATCGCATTTATCATCGTGCTCTTTCCCTCTATTTCTGCATTTAAAATCGCAGCATTTACTCAGTCATTTAACGGTATCCTACTGCCATTTATCTTTTACTATTTGATCCGTCTCTCCTCAGACAAGGGTCTTATGAGTAATCACTCGATAGATCCAGTTCGCAGATTTCTGTTATCTCTCTCTGCCGTGCTGATCGCATCTGCTTCGATTTTTAGCATCATATACAGTATATTTTATATATGAGAAAGATAGTCGTGATATCAGATTGGGCACATGACAGCCTCGCGTGTCAGGAGTTTCGAACTGCGCTGTATGGATACGCAAAGGTTGCTGTTGACCTTAAGCTTTCTTTTGTGTTGTCCCAGCAGTCTGCAGTACATGCAGGCTTTTTGATCTCACAAGTCGCGACTACCGATGAGCGATATGCATCTCCGACTGAGACAGTCATCTTTGTTGATGTGCAGGAAGCTGAGTATGATACTCCAGACGAGGTCAAACTTGATCCCCCCTTTCTCGTAGCAAAGCTCACCTCGGGACTACATGTCTGTGGTCTCCAACGTGGACTTGAGTACTCCTTTATACACAAGCGCATAGACGAATGTTGGTCATTTTCTGAGCCTCAGACTGATTTTTCACCAGTCCCCTATCGCGATAGTCATGCGCGACTCGTAGCGCATATCGCTGATTATATGGAGGATGAGCTCGATCTCGAGGAGGTGCATACCGCACGGATCCCTCAGATACTTGTAAATATGTTTTATGTGTTGCGGCATGATCATCGAGGCGTAGTCACTACGTCGCTCACGCATGAGGATGTGAGTGAGCATTCAAAATCTGGTGATCAAGTGGTACTCTCACTCGGCGGCAAATCTCACACATTCACTTACTCGGACCACGCCTCTTCTGCGATGATGCGTCCGTGGCATCTGTATCCTGGTGCGTCAGGTGACCCCAAGAATCCATACATGGATCTCCTTGGAGATCCTTCCTCGAGACTTGATGTGGTACCGGGAGATAAAGTTATTCTGAATTGACTCTGCATTTTATTATTCTTATCTGCTCTACTCTCTTCTTACATCCTGACATTCTTACTTACATACTTACATACTTACATACTTACATACTTACATACTTAGAAGTTGACTCATTTCCTCACATTCCACCAATCAGACAGCTTGGTGTAGATGTACCAGCTCCCTTGGATGGGGTGGAGGACGCAGTAGAGTACATCCTGCTTGCAGTTTGGAGAGAGATACACAGTCACAGTTTTTGAGATATCGACTCCCCCTTGTGAAAACTGTATGGATGCATTTACTTTGACTGGTGTCTGACTCACGATGTCTACATACTGATGCTGTGATTTGCGGAGTTCTCCAAGTCTGTTTATCTGTATGCCTTCGGGTACCGTGGTGATGCGCGCCTCCTCATCGAGGAGTATAGGAAAGTTCATAGCGTCATGTGGCTCGAGGATGAGTCTGACCGGATTCCGTCCTGCGATCGCAAACGCATTACTGACGGTGATGCGGCTATACCTCTGACTGATGGTGCGACCGACTGTCTCAGGATATGCATAGGGATAGAATACAAATCGTAGATCATTCCATCTACCGATCTTTGCAGTATCAAATGTCACTGTGGATTTATTCTTACTCGAATCACTTTTCATACTAAAGAGTTTCTCATCTTCCCATTGCCACTCAAATTTAGTTCCATCTCGTTTGATGGGAAATGCTTGAGGCACATATGGTTTGTATTCAGGTTGCTGTGAAAACCCATCCATTTCTATACCTGTCGGGGTAAACTGCATAGATTTTTCTGAGATCCGAAGTGCTACCTCATCATATGCGTCTTGAGCTATGGCATAAGCGGGCGTAGTTGCGTGTGCGTCCACGACCAACCTCGTAGATCCAGAGACGACATCGTAGTACACAGGGATAAACTCATGCAAGTTGATACCATAGGTGTGATAGGTAGTGTCATGCCACCGTGATCCATCAAGGAGAAATGGTACGATCCAATATCCCTCATGCTTTGCAACTACTTCATTGTACGGATCAGTGAGCTCTGGTGAATACACGCGTATATCGGTGATGGAGATTTCCTCACCCTTTTTGACGACACGTATACGATAGGTGGGCGCAGTGATCCAGCTAACTTGCACATCACCCTCGACTCCTGAGTAGCTGGTGACCGGATGCTCATGAAAGATCGCACTGAGCGCAGTCACGGGCACAGCCATCAGTCGCACTTGTTCATATTGTTCGGCTACCCACTCCAACTGCCTCACATACTCCTGTTGATACGCACTCTCCATACTGTTCTCCAGTCCGATACAGGCAAACCCGAGAGGATTGATCCTCGTATCAAATGCTTGTGAGACAAGCTTTTTGAAATAATCAATATTTTTACCGGCTCGTGCATAGTCATTTGGTTGGGATGTGTAGGTGCTGGTCGCATCACCATAGTTATAGATCGGATCTGTCACCGTTTGTCTCACGATCCATATGGGGTCTTGAGCGGTAAAATCTGGGACCATCAGCCAGTTTTTCGATGCAGGATACGGATAGTGGGGAGGACCTCCATAGAGGGTATAGCTATCAGTCCCCCACTGCTCACGGGTGATCTGGTGATACTGTATGCCATAGGTAGCCTTGAGATAGTTCAAACTCTCAGTGTCGATCATCCATGCGGAACTGACGCGAGGATAGGTCCCAAATACCGTTTTATATTTCAATAAAAGCGTATCTACAAGTTTCTTGCGCGCCGCATCAGGATACCCGATGGTAAAGGCATGATGCGCCTGGTACCAGCTGTCATTGGTACCCCGATAGCTCACATTTGCAGCTTCAGTGAGTGAGGGCATTACCTCGACCATGACGCCTATATCGATGAGATCAGGATAGGTAGCCTGGTACTTTTTCAGCAACTGCACATACGTCGCATTAGTGAGTGCATCATAACGCACTGCATAGGTAGCAGGCAGTCCAAGCCTTGCTGTAGTTTTTAGTTGAAGCTCGAGGTTTTCGAGAGATCCTTTGCCACAGCACTCCTCACCGCGGACTTGGTTTATGATCACAAGCGCGTTGGGGGTGATGGAGGCGGATACAGGAGATGCATATAGAAACAGGGAACTATAGAAACAAAGAAATAGAGAAATAGAGAAACAGTGGAACCAGGAGATAGTCACACGAGAAATCCGTGCATTCATACCCACATTATAGGTGAATAAGGCACAAAAAAACCCTCCACTTACGTGGAGGGGTGAAAAGTTCAATGATCAACGAAAAGTCATGTGTCATCCCGAACTTGTTTCGGGATCCTTTTGCAAAGATGCTGAAACGAGCCACTCCGTGGCCCCTTCGGGGTTCAGCATGACATATGAACAAAGTGGAGTCTCTATTTCAAGACCAACATTTGCAAAAAAAAGCTTTTAGATCAGGCAATAGAATCGCGAAATGTATACATACCGCTGCAGGTTTCAGTTGTTATTAAATATTTTTTTGTCTTCGGCTGACTATGTCTTCAGACTCTTCGCAAATACTGCGTGACCTCTCATAGAATGACGGTGTCATCTATGACAGGAAATTATCGACTTCCGTTCGATAAAAAAGAAAAAAGAAAGGAGGTGATCCAACCGCACCTTCCAGTACGGTTACCTTGTTACGACTTAACCCTCATCGCCGGCGATATACTCCCACGGCAAAACCGCAGTTCATATATTGTCGACTTTGTTGGTTTGACGGGCGGTGTGTGCAAGAGGCAAGAACGTATTCACCGCGGTATAGCTGACCCGCGATTACTACCAAATCCACGTTCATGGAGTCGAGTTGCAGACTCCAATCCCCACTGAGAATCAATTTCTGAGATTTGCTTGTTATCGCTAACTTGCGAGACTCATTGTTGTGATTCATTGTAACATGTGTGTAGCCCAAGACATAAGGGACGTGCTGACTTGACGTCTGCCCCGCCTTCCTCTCGCCAAATAAGGCGAGCAGTCTCGTCTGATACTTATAACAGACGACAGGGGTTGCGTTCGTTGTCTCACTTAAGAGCACTCCTCACGGAACGAACTGACGACAGCCATGCATCACCGGTGCGAGCCTCCTTGCGGATTTCTCCTGTTTCCAGGAAATAGAACGCTCGCATGTCAAGCCTTGGTAAGGTTCTTCGTTTTGTATCGAATTAAACCACATGTTCCTCTGGTTGTGTGCCTCCCCGCCAATTCCTTTGAGTTTCAACCTTGCGGCCGTACTCCCCAGGCGGTACGCTTAACGGATTACCTGCGCCACACCCGATCATCACCGAAGTGACAAAAGAATGCAGCTAGCGTACATTAGTTTATGGTTAGGACTACGCAGGTCTCTAATCTGCTTCGCTCCCCTAACTTTCGTATCTCAGCGTCAAGATGCTTCTAGAGAACCGCCTTCGCCACTGGTGTTCCCGTGGGTATCAACGCATTTCACTACTCCTCCCACAGTTCCGTTCTCCCTCAAGCATCTTCAAAGACTTGCAGTCTCACTTCCAGTTTTTGGGTTGAGCCCAAAGATTTAAAAAATGACTTACAAATCCGCCTACATGACCCTTTATGCCCAATAACACCGAATAACGCTCGTAGCCCACGTATTACCGACGCTTCTGGCACGCAGTTAGCGGCTACTTTCTAGAGGGGTACCGTCCTTTCTCTTCCCCCTCCACAGTGCTTTACGATCTTGTGAACCTTCATCGCACACGCGGTGTCGCGCGGTCAGGCTTTCGCCCATTGCCGACTATTCCTGATTGCTGCCTCCCGTAGGAGTAGGGGCCGTGTCTCAGTCCCCTTCTGGCTGACCACCCTCATGAGGCCAGCTACCCGTCGTAGGCTTGGTGAGCTTTTACCTCACCAACTACCTGATAGGATACAAGCTCATCCCGAAGCGCCTTGCGGCTTTACCCCTTCTTGCGAAGGGGACTATCTCAAATTACCCCGCCTTTCGGCGAGCTATGTGAGACTTTGGGGGAGATTCTTGTATATTACTCAGCCGTCCGCCGCTGAAACTTGTCCTCAGGACGAGAAGCAGAATTTACAGTTCACAATCCACAATTTACAAATAATTTGAATTCAAATTTCAATTATTTGCAGATTGCAGATTGCATATTGCAGATTTACTGTTCCTTGTCCTTCAGACAAATTCCCGCTCGACTTGCATATCTCAGGCACACCGCCAGCGTTTATTCTGAGCCAGGATCAAACTCTTAAAGAAATTGCAGAGTACATTACACATCCGCGACTCTATTGCTTGGCTTTTTTGTGCATATCAACTAAATGTGAACGTGCGAGCCAATATTATACTCATCTCTAGGCGGAATACAACACCAATATTGGAGACACTAGGAGGGAACATAAGCTTACATAAAGGGTTTATGAAGCGCGACTAGGGCATCTTGTCTGCAAGAGCCTTAAGTCTAGTGACAAGCCTGTCGGACTGTGTAGTAAGTAATCCTTGAAGCTGCCCGGGTTGACTCATGAACTTTCCGGCAAGTTTATCTGTTTCTTCCTGAACCTCATAAAAAATTTCGAAAACCGGAACAACAAACTCTTTTGGGATGGGTTTTCCAACTAGTGTACTTAAAAGACCATTAAGATTATTTGATCTGTGCATAACTGAGATCTGCTCGGGAGTTACTCCCGCCTTAGTGAGTAGCTTGTGTGCAGCCAAAGCACCTGTGCCATAAATAGAGCGAAGGTTTGCAAGTGTTCGTGCGACTTGATCAGAGCTGGTGCCTAGAGTAGTTGCATACAGCGCCATAAGCTCAGTCATATATTCGTCCAAAAACCGTAAAGCTGTTTGAGAACCATCCTTATTTTTTTCGCTAAATAACAGGCTAAAACCATGTGACTGTATGGCATGTAATTGAGACGTTTTTTCGGTGAAAGGTTCTTTGAGCGGGGATGGAAGCCGTGATGCAGTAGCATGGATCGACTCGTGAGCCATCCACTGTACGATCAACTCTTCCTGAGAGAGCGCAGGAGTTCTCTCTTGAATTACCCTTCTCAAACTTGAAATACTGACAACTATTTCTCTTCCACCCAAACCATTTGCGAAAGCAACCATATTCACTCCGGGTTTATCAAAAAATGATAACTCTGATCCGTTTGGCGCTCGCACCAAGAGTCCACTGCTGCCATTCAGTCCATACTTATCCTGCACAGCTTTAATTCCCATTTGAAACATAGCTCGCTCAGGTGGAGTTAGTTCCTTCACTGTCTGATCAAATATTACTATTTCAGGCGCTTTTGATTCAATTTTAGAGAGCGCGGTGGGGGTTTGTCTTGCTTCGGGGGTTGATGTGGCAGGGTTAACAGGTTGCTTGGGTACCTCTTTAGGGGGGGTCGGTACACATGCTGAAAATGCAAGTGTTGTAGCTGCAACGCCAGCCACCTTCAAAAGTTTGCGGCGAGACAGCATTCTTTCCACAGGAGGGTTGAAAGGTCCTATTTCTGTCATAGAGTAACTATATCAAAGCAACGTTGACTTAGCTCTATCAGTGTGCTGAGAGCAGATGTGCCACCTCGCGGAAGCCCCAGAGTGCCAGCAGGACAAATGCGACACTCCCGAGGAGGGAGATGACGGGGTGTTTGACGATCGTTATCGTGCGTTGAGGCGAGATGAAGAGAAGTGCGTTTAGTATCATGTGTCCTGACAGCACACCGATCGAAAATCCAAAGACGTTTACGATATCAAACACTGGCACGTAGCCAGCAAAATCATCCAATCCGAGTATAAACGGGACTTTGAATGAAAATGCAAAGAGTCCCATCATAGTCAGATTTGCGGTGGGACGCATGGACAAGTTTGGCATGATACGGTCGATGACAGGCGCAGTCCAGCTGTTGATCACATGGAGCACGGTCTCAAACTTGTCAGTTAGCGTATAAAACCACGCAGGCAAGTTATACGATCCTTCATGGGTATGTTCGAGTCCCTCCTCAGCGAGCTTGAATAGCACTACCGCTGCCCAGACGATCATGAGGGCCAGCAAGGGTTTGATATCTCGAAACATATCCCAAAGGGCGAGTACGATAATGGTGCCCAGCGCATTGCCCACTGCAGTCCCCACTTCGATCATGATACGATTTTTCCAGCCCGGAAACGTACTCATGAGGTTGCCTATAAATATCGCAAAGTCGACACTGGTCTTCAGATAGATCGTCATGCCGATGAGCACATCACTCCAGCGGACTTGAATGAGGATATCTGTAGTCGTAAACCTATTCAGGATCAGCACCTCGAGCCAGATGACGAGAACTAGGATCCCACACACAACTGCGGTGAGTACGAGTGGTATGGCTTGGGTGAGAAATGATGATTTCAATGTTGTGAATTCAAATTTTCAATGACACATGTCATCTTGAGCGGAGCGCAAGCGGAGTCGAAAGATCTCATCCAGCAGATTCTTCTTCGCCGAGTCGGCGAATCAGAATGACTAGACTGAGAGATTCTTCTCCGCCCTGGGCGGATCAGAATGACCAGCTATAAATCTTTATCGATTATCTGATACTAGCCTCAAACTTTTGCTCCAAATATTCCTGTACAAACGTGATATGCGATGCTTTGTTAGTAATTTCTGGTTCCAACTCGACATGAAACAATACAGACTGCTGATCGTCATTCAGTATATGAGGTTGATCTGGCACCGTTACTGTTGCAACTCCCGTGATGTTCGCTTTTATACCGCGGACCATCTCTCCGATGGGAGCATTTCTCCATACTGCACAAGATACATCAAAGGATTGGATATTTGGCACAGTCGTATACAGCAGATTCTTTGCGGTGCTCGCACCTCTTTTCTCCTTTCCAAAATGTGCAGTAAGATCAACGGATCCATAGACCGTGTGTGCATCCCACACATGCAAGTCGAGCAGCTTTTCGCCAAAGGTGATGCCGAGAGTCATACATAGATGCTCGACTACTCCCTTTGCCTGTCTGTACAAAAGCTCTTTTGAGAGAGAGTTGTCATGGAGCACAAACGCAAACTGACGATGTTCAAAAAATCGAGGCGATGCCTTTGGATCAGTTGATTCAGCATACACGGTCCCGAGCTCAAACAGTTTGATAGTATCTTGGCCAAACTTTTGATGGTGCTGATATGCATGACGAAGTCCTTCATCCATCCCAAAGCGCAGCATAGACTTGTCTACATTGAGAGCGTTCTGGAGCTTTACTGGCTTGATACCAGCGATCTTATGTGACAGCTTTTCATAGTGTGCGGTAGAGGTGAGTGGCTCAGTCATTACTTCATCGTAGCCGAGGAGTCGGAGATGATCACGAATCTCATCATCGAGTTTGTACGGATATGAGGTGACGTCATGGGGAGGTGCAAAAGGAGGGAGGACTGGAGGGATATTCTCATATCCATAGAGACGGAGAACCTCCTCCACGAGATCTGCCTCACAGGTGATGTCGGTGCGCCAGTAAGGCACAATGCAATTGATAATTGATAATTGATAATTGATAGTTGTTTCGAAACCAAGGGAGAGGAGGAGCTGGTTTGCTGTATCGATGGTGATATCGATGCCACCGAGGCGCGTGATCTCTGAAAGCCGAAGATCAATTTTCGCGGGCATGACTGGCTCAGGGTATGACTCAGCAGTCGCCACTATTTCATACTCCCCCATCTCGCCGATGAGTTGGAGTGCGCGCGCGAGTGCGACGTCGACCAACCGTGGATCAAGGAACTTCTCATGTCTCGTGGACGCCTCTGTGCGAAGTGAATGTCTGATGCTACTGCGCCTGATGCATGCTTGGTTATAGGTGGCAGCCTCGAGGATACACTCACTTGTATCCATGTCTATCCCTGTCCCTTCTGCCCCTATGAGTCCAGAAAAAGACAGGATTTTTGTATCATCAGCGATCACCAGATCATCATGAGACAGAGTGAGATCTCGTCCTCCGAGTACGGTGACGGCTTCTCCCTTTCTGGCACGGCGGATGGTGAGATGATTATCGTGCACCTGTCTCACATCAAAGGCATGCATAGGCTCGCCTGTCTCTATCATCACATAGTTGGTGACATCAACGAGCGGAGAGATCACCTTGATCCCATATGCCTCCAGATGTGCCTTCATCCAGGTGGGAGTCGAAAGCTGCGAGCTGCGAGCTGCGAGCTTGATGCGCACCGCACTAAATCTCAGACACAGTGTAGGGTCAGTATTTGATATTGCTAATTGGGACTTGTCCTCGATTATTTGGAACTTGGAACTTGGAACTTGGAATTTGATCTCCCTTCCTGTCACCGCAGCCACCTCTCTGGCAACTCCGAGTATCGAGTAGCAATCACTGCGATTCTGACGGACTTCGAGGTCAATGACCATATCATCCCCCACCTTTTCAGGTTTCTTATCCTGCATATGACCGATCGCAGTGAGCTTGTCAGTCAGCTCCGTGATGGATGCGGGGATATCGACGTATTGTGTGAGCCAGTTGAGTGGTACCTTCATGTTAGTAATTTAAAAGTATAAATTCAAAAATTAAAATTCTCCATGAGTTTTATGTGCTTTTTCTCAATTTTATTATGCTTGCGGCTAACATTTTACTTAGCTCAGTCAGCTCTTTCATCAGCTGTTCGTACACTGCTTTAGGAATATAGTCCAAATCTGCGAGTAACCTTAGCCATACTTTTGTCTCATTACTTGACTTTAAACTAAAAGAAATATAATTCGTCAATTCTTTGCGTGAGACACTTGATTGACCTTCTAAATAATTTGCAAGTATGCTAGTTGAACATCGAACCAGCTGGTCCAACATACTTCGTGATATTGTGTCAGTCTTCACTCCCTTTAGGTATCTGAGCAAAGAAACGACAAAGGTATATATCCGAACTTTCAAATCACTCTTATACTCCATACCATTTTAATTTTTAATTTTTGCCTTTTGAATTTGCATCATTCCTTCCACACGATTTCTCCATTGTACAAAGTTCGTATGTCTGTGATACCCCACTTCATCATCACGAGTCGGTCGAGTCCCATACCAAACGCAAATCCTGAGTACACCGCAGGATCGATACCACAAGCACGGAGGGTATTTGGATGCACCATGCCCGCGCCCAGCGCTTCGATCCATCCGCGATACTTACAAATCTGGCATCCCTTGCCACCACAAAACCTACACTGGATGTCCATGCCTGCACCTGGCTCGACCTGAGGATAGTACTTGCAGCGGAACCTGGTCACCACATCATCTCCATAGAGCTTTCGTGCAAATCCCTCGAGCGTAGCGCGAAGGTGTCCCATATGTATCCCTTTGTCTATCACCAGTCCCTCGAGCTGATAAAAGATCGCATTATTCGTCATGCTCACACTCTCATTCCGATAGCATTTGCCTGGCACGATGATGCGGATCGGAAGCTGCTCTTGGGTCATGCAGCGTGCCTCGACACTCGAGGTGTGAGTGCGCAGGAGCCACTCTGGCTCATGGATATAGAGCGTATCGGCGAGCTCTCGTGCGGGGTGATCAGTTGGGAGATTCATCTTGTTAAAGTTGAACTCATCAGTTTCGATCTCAGGACCCTCATATACACTGTAGCCGAGACGGTTAAAGTATGCCACCATCTCACGTATAGTCAGCGTGGTAGGATGCAGATGTCCCGCAGTGGGACTGATACCAGGGAGAGAGGTATCAAAGTTAGTCAACTGCTGAGAGCTGAGAGCTGATAGCTCAGAGGAGCGGTTCGTAATAATCGTATGTATCCCATTTTTTATCTTGTTTAGTTTTTGACCGTATTCTTTGCGCTCTTCCACAGGGATCTCCTGGATTTTGGATGCCATCTTATTTACCTCCCCATTGCGACCGAGATATTTGACATGAAGTGCATCGAGCTCAGCAGCATCTGCGCATTCAGCCACGACCTGGGCAATATGAGTGATATCTAACATGCAAAGAATTGTACATGACCTTTGCGATTTACGCGTGGAAATAGTACTAAGGGCTCGTACCAAAATGATCTATCCATCTATTTTGGTTTACGGCCCTTTGTGTCACATCCCGCAAACTAGTTGTGTTCATCTTATATTGAGATGTGACCTACAGGAAAGATTTTGTAGAAAATCTGAAGTCAGTTGAGTCAGATCAGGCAACGACAGCAGCCTGAGCTTTTTTCTTTGGGGCAGCTACTTTTGCTACACCGGGTGCAGGTGATTTTGCACCTTCGGCACGAGTCATCACCTCAGCCACGAGTTTTGCAAAGGCTGCAGGATACTCGACTGCCATCTGTGACATGATCTTGCGATCAACTGTCACTCCAGCGAGGGTGAGCTTGTTGATGAAAACACTGTATTTGATGCCTTGTTCACTAAGTGATGCGTTCATGCGGGTGATCCAGAGTGATCGGAAGTCTCTTTTGCGGAGCTTGCGACCCGCAAAAGCGTATTGACCAGCATGGAGGACTTCTTGTGTCGCGACCTTGATGAGTCTGTGACGACTCATACGATATCCTTTGGCGAGGCCAAGGACTTTCTTATGATTCTTATGATTTTGTGTTCCACCTTTGACGCGTACCATATATGAAAAAATTCAAAATTCAAATTCGATTATTGCAGACCGAGCAATCTTTTGATTGTGCGTGATTGCTTGCTGGTGACTGGCTTCATCTGCATGAGTCTGCGAACCTGTTTCTTTGACTTTGCACTACGAAGATGTCTGATCGTGTGGCTCCTATGAAGGACCTTGCCCGTTGAAGTCACCTTGAATCGCTTTGAAGCACCTTTGTGTGTGCGGACTTTATTCTTTGCCATAGTGAGAGACTAGTATACTTCAAAAACGGCAAAAAACAACGTGGAGAGATAATTTGCAGTTTACAGTTTATAACCCTCAAATAGTGCAAAACTCGATTTTAGATTGAAATTGAACATTATTTGTAGATTGCACACTGTAGATTGCACGCTCTAGATCCTGGATCTCGCTCACGCGCATGTCCAGGATGACTCGCTGACGCTCGTCACTTTTTCCTCGCGACGACGGCTCTGACCACCTTTGCCTCGATCTTTGGCTCTTTTGAGATATTTACATCCCCAAGCTGCTTGAGGAATGCGTTCATGTGATCGACAGCCATAGGCATTTTGCCGAGTTGGCGACCGCGCAGCTCCATATTTATACGTACTTGGTTACCCTCTGCGAGGAAATCCTTGGTTTTGTTTACCATACGCAGCAAATCCGCATCTCCCATAAATAGCGAGATGTGCACATCTTTCACCGTACTCTTCTTTACACCCTTTTTTGCCTCTTGTTCCTTTTTGGACTCTTGGTACATAAACTTTTTAAAGTCTACGATTTTGGCGACTGGAGGCGTAGCATGAGGAGCGATGAGGACGAGATCCAGTCCCATAGACTGAGCCTTGTTTAGAGCCTCTTGACGAGTCAAAACACCCAGCAAACCTGCTTCATTATCGATCACGCGCAACTGCGGAGCTTCTATACGAAAGTTGGTGGTGTAGTACTTTCGTGTGGGTCTTTGAAAGGATCTCCTAGGTATGATTCTCAATGTGTGATAGTAATAGATGTATAACTTTTTCGATCTCGAGTGAGCCGAGGTCCTTGCCGTCCAGTGCTCGCACGGAGACCGTTTGTGCCTCAACTTCCTTGTCCCCCATTATAGCCATATAGGGGACCTTTTGCAATGTCGCAATGCGTATCTTGGCGCCGATGCTCTTCCCTTCAGCATGTACCTCGACTCTGATACCCTGTTTTTTCAATGCCGCGGCTACCTGGTGTGCATATTCTACGTGCTTCTCTCCGATGGGAAGCAGTGCGACCTGGACTGGGGCGAGCCAGACGGGAAACGCTCCTGCATAGTGCTCTATCAAAAATGCCATAAATCGCTCATGTACCGAGAGCGGCGCACGATGGATCACAAATACTTCTCCATTTGAAGAGCCATCAGAGTCTACGTAGCTCAAACCAAAGCGTTCCTTTGCAGCAAAGTCGAGCTGGATCGTAGACATAGACTCCTCACGGCCAATAGCAGATTTGAACTGCACATCTACCTTTGGACCATAAAATGCGGCTTCATCAGCCACTTCTTTAAATGGCAACTGCATTTCTATGAGCACCTCACGGAGAATGCCTTCGGCATACTCCCAGTTTTCTGGTTGATTGATATATTTATCAGTATGTGCAGGATCCCACTTTGACAAGCGGAACCAGTAGTCTTTGAGACCAAAAATATCAAAATATTCTCGAGTCATCCTCAGTACCGATGCAAACTCCTCCTTGATTTGATCCTTTCGACAGTACATATGAGCATCATTCATCGCCATACAGCGGACTCGGAGCAAACCAGACAAGGTGCCCGAGAGCTCATTGCGATAGCACGTCCCATACTCTGCATACCTGATGGGCAGGTCCTTATAGCTTCGAAGTTTGGACAGATAGATCCGATGGTGGTGCGGACAATTCATAGCCTTCAGATAGTATGTTCCATCATCCATAACCATCGGGGGATACATGCTGTCCTTGTAGTAGGGCAGGTGTCCTGATGTCGTGAAAAGTTCTTCCTTTGCGATGTGCGGTGTGCAGACGCGTTGGTAGCCATAGCGCTCCTCGGTTTCTTTGGCGAGTTTTTCGATCTGATCACGGACGATCGTCCCCTTGGGGAGCCACATGACGAGCCCCTTGCCGACCATCTCATCGATGAAAAAGAGGTCGAGCTCTGCGCCGAGCTTGCGATGGTCGCGCTTTTTGGCTTCCTCGAGCATGGCGAGATGTGCATCTAGTTCTTCCTTCATCGCAAATGCAGTGCCATAGATACGAGTGAGCATCTTGTTCTTCTCACTCCCCCGCCAGTAGGCACCAGCCACCGACATGAGCTTGAAGTGCTTCATTTCTTTATCTGGATGTTCGATGTGTCCTCCTGCACAGAGATCTTCATAGTCGCCAGATTTATAGAAGGTCAATGTTTTCCCGTCTTTTGCAAACTCTTCGATAAGCTCAGCTTTGTACTCATTTCCTGCATAGCGCTTCAAAGCCTCAACTTTTGATACTTCTTCACGCTCAAATGATTTCCAGGACTTCCCTATCTCGCGCATCTTCTGCTCGATACGGGAAAAATCAGCATCAGATATCTTTATCCCTTCTGGAAAATCAAAATCAAAATAAAATCCATCATCGATCGCAGGCCCGATGGTGCGCTTTGTACTGGGCCAAATCTGCATGACTGCAGCAGCGAGTAGGTGTGCGACTGAGTGTCTGAGGTTTGGGAGTTGTTCCATAAGTGCGTATATTAAAAATACAAATGAGGTATCACAGATACTTTTGTAAATATTTTTCTACCTCGACATAACTATATGCATAGTTTGTTGATGCCTTTTTGACCTCTTCTCGCTCGATAACCCCTCCATATCCTATAAACATATCAGCGTGTCCCTGCGTCGACTGGTCTGTCATATTGTCACCAATGTGCACGATATGGGTATTTGGATAGAGTGTCTTGAGTTTATCGACTACCCTTCCCTTTCCGTCGTTTTGTATGAGCACTTGATTTACATCGTACCCTTGATACACACCATCTTTATCATGTTGTATCTCATAACCGATACACAGTGCAGGATCGCATCCGAGAAATGAGCCCACATCATCTACAATTTCTTGAAAGTGCAGAGAGAGGATGCCGAGCTTCACATGACTATGTTTACTCAGCTTATCAATGAGCTGGATCGCTTCGTGACTCAGATTGTGAAGCGCTATCCTTCTGAGTTGTGCTCTATCTTGTTTGCTGGGAGCAAGTAAGGCGAGTCTTTGAGTAAAAAGAGCATGCAAGGGCTGATGCTTCCGCATAGCATCATCTGTGACTTGCTGTAACTTGGCGGCGATACCCTTCTCTGCTGCCCATGCATCTACCGTTTCGGTAGTGGTGAGTGTGCTGTCGAGGTCAAATAGTACGATCAATGGTTTTGGCGATGTTGTTTGCTTCATAATTTTATTTGAAAAAACCCCGCACTTTCGTGCGGGGCTGATGATTTTATATGTGAAATGCATCAGACCGCACTCGTTGTACGAGTGGTCTGTTGCATGGCCTTTACGTGATTTTGCATGTTCATCACTTCATATAGTAGTGGAAAAGACATAAATGTCAATCTGGTTGTGAATTGTCGAGGAATCTGTACATATGTTTTGATATAATACTTTCATAGGTTGGGATCATAGCTCAATTGGTTAGAGCGCTTCCCTGTCACGGAAGAGGTTGAGGGTTCGAGTCCCTTTGGTCTCGCATAGTGGTCCAACTACAGTCATCCTGAACGGAGTGAAGGATCTATCGCACGAATCAGAGATATTTCGCTCTCGCTCAATATGACTAGAGCAAGAGATTGACTGGTTTCATAGCTCAGTTGGTAGAGCGCTTCATTGACATTGAAGAGGTCACTGGTTCAAGTCCAGTTGGAACCACAAGAGTTATTCATATGGTCGAAAGTCATAAAGTCCCTAAACTAAAAATGAACTCATTCACATACTCCTATCGCGCGCTTACATGGTCAGTATGACCATCTCCTTTTTTGTCTTCAACCAAATTCGTGTACAATAAACCTGTACTCATGAAGAGCTTTAGCATTTTTTAGATCCCGTCCCGCCATGGCGGGACGGGATGACATGCATCTGTTCGCCGCATTACAACTTTTTAACTTTATAACTTTAAAACTATCCATATGAAACGTATTTTATCCGGCATCACCCCCTCGTCGACAAGCGGACTCCACCTCGGGAACTATCTCGGCGCAGTGAAGCGCTTTGTAGAGTTTCAACGCGAGCACGAATGCTTCTTTTTTGTGGCAAATCTGCACGCGCTCAACACGGTGCATGACCCAAAGGTCGCACAGGAGAACTCACGCAATATCTTTCTCGAGTACCTCGCGTTTGGCATCGATCCCACCAAAACTACCTTTTATATCGAGTCTGATATCCCCGAGATCACCTACCTCCAGACGATCCTGAATAACTGCGTGACAGTCGCTGAGATGCAGCGAATGCACGGTTACAAGGACAAGATGGCAAAGGAAGCCGACCAAGGCACCATCAACGTCGGACTCTTTAACTATCCCATCCTCATGGCAGCAGATATCATGCTCTTTGATGCAGATATCGTCCCCGTGGGCGAGGATCAGTCCCAGCACGTGGAGGTCTGTCGCGAGATCGGACGCACATTTAACAACCGATACGGATCTATCCTGAAAATCCCCGAGCTCTCCATCCAGCGAGAGACGGCGCGCGTCATCGGCACCGATGGCGTACGAAAGATGAGCAAATCGCTCGGTAACGACCTGCCCGTCTTTGCTGACGAAAAACACATCTACAAGCAGATCATGGGTATCACCACAGACCCCGCACGTATCAAGCCTACTGACGCTGGTGATCCAGCCAAAAATATTGGCTTTAGCTACCTCCGTCTCCTGGACCACCCAGAGGCTGAGGTGTCCACACTCGAGGCACGCTATCGATCAGGTACGGTGGGAGACGTGGAGATCAAAAAGCTGATCTATGAGGTCTTTATGACCTATATGAAGCCGTTCCGCACGCGCAAGGTCGAGCTCGAGTCTGATCCTTCTACGATCGATCGCCTCCGTGAGCAGGGAGCCCAGCGGGCTCGCGTGATAGCCACCGCGTCACTCGCCCGCATCCGAGAAGCAGTGGGAGTGTAGATAATTGATAACTTATAACTGAAAGTTGATAACTTAAAAGTCAGGCTTGCAGCAGAAAATTGTGGGGAATATGAACACTTGACCATCTAGTTGACTTGTACTTCCGACCACTTGAACTCGTTATTCATTCTCAACTATCAACTGACGCATTCCATAATCCAACGCAACGATTCAGTAAGCAGGTAGACTACCTGCCC
>JBAXII010000013.1:0-39322 GCA_037138475.1 bacterium
CTCCCGCCATCAGTCCGCTAAAGTAGCGGACAGAATAGGCGGGTAAATGCCCAGTGACCGATCCCCCGATGAGGGGGTGAGTCCCCGGAGCGAGCACGCGGAGTGGGATAATGGTACTTGAGCGAAAGCTCAAGGAATACACGCATGAAGTAGTATGATTTGATCTCTCCCGCCATCAGTCCGCTAAAGTAGCGGACAGAATAGGCGGGTAAATGCCCAGTCGTCTAATGGTAGGACAGCAGCCTTTGGAGCTGCTTATCTAGGTTCGAATCCTAGCAGGGCAGCAAGGCACAAGACTGCGCCTTGCTCCGCCAGTAATAGGAGCAAATAGCAGTCTTGGGACGCAGCCGGGTACCAAATGGTACCCGTGCAACGACCTATTCACACAATTTGAACCCATATGCTAAAACGAACGGCAAGATATGGAGGGCCTGTCGAAGAAAATCCTGCAGGGCACTAAGTTTGAATGTAAAGTATGATACCCACTACTCCAGATTTTACAGATGAAGAGTTTAAAGAAATTCAGCTGGAGCGACATGCCTTTTCTCAGACATATCTTCAAGGGTTTAAGGAGTTGCTCGATAGCCAAACAAGGCTTGAAGAGCGCTCTATAGAAACCTTTGTCATCCTTCTCACAAGTGTGGGGGTTATTGCCGGTTTTGGTTTTACGGCACTTAGCAATGTAGTCAATGCTGTGTTCTTTTTCGTCAGCGAAGCTATTTTGATGTTTTTGATAATATATGGCTTATTTGTGCTGCCCGAACAAAATAAACGCTCACAAAAGTCATTAATACACCAACTAGATTATTTGCATAGAACTTATTCACCAAGATTGGATCTGTACAAAAGATTTTTGACGTTAGAAATGAGCAAAAATGAACTATTTGAAAAGCTAAGTAAAGACGATGAAAGAGTTTTTAACTCCGAGCCTAAATTTGATACTAAGAGAATCGACTTGAATAAAAGCTTCCTAATTGCAATGCTATTGTTAATAGTGGGCGGAGCCTTGCTTATCCTTTCATTTATCGGGCTTCCTGATAAAAGAACTGTCTGTGAGAATCATTTTTGTAAAAATAAATTTCATTGAAAATATGACAGTCTCATTTCGGTTCGAATAACATACAATGCCCGTAGCAAACATGGACACTAACAAACTCATTATTCCCCTAGGGTTGAGTAAAGTACATGGTACTGGGCATAGTTTCCCAACAAATCTTTTCTCCAATGCAAATCTTACTGTCGATATTATTGAGCTTTTTAATGAAGACAGAGCTAGGATAAAAAGAAATCTAAAGCTAGATAGCTTAGATGCTAAGTTAATTGATGTGTCCAGTTGTGCACTTTTTCTATTAAATAAAACAGGTTCTGAACCTGATGATTACTTTATATCTCAGGGATTAACTAAGCTGGTAACTTTTGCGACCTCCATTGTGCTTGGAGTAACATGCGATATGGAGCTTCAACATAGCGATGTATATGGAGAAGATGTAACTTTTGCTCTCAACAGAGAGGAAATACAAAGGTTATTTCCGAGACTGAATAGGAAGATTCCACTGTATACAGTAGAAAATCGATGCTTAGAAGTTGATGGTATCAAAAGACTCAAGCTGCTCATCAATCGCCTCATAGAGATTAATTTCCAGTCTAACTACTTTCTTGATTCAGTTATTCGACACAAGGATCTGCCGCCGAAACATAAAAAGAAGATAGTAAGCTCTGATGAATACAAGTGGTGTCTAATTTACAACTTATTTAATTCGATCTTAGAAAACATTCAAGGGATGAGATCTGCCCTGTGTGTCACTCTACTCGAGACTATTCTTGTTTCTGATTCGCAGTCGGGCGAGATAAGTTATAAGTTCGCCTTGAGACTTGCTAAACATTTGAAAAAGGATTATGACACCTTCAATGTATACAAAAGACTCTATAAATGTCGAAGCGAATACTACCACAGTGGCAAAACGAACCAATTTTCAGGAGATGATATGAGACTACTTAACCAGATAGTTCAGGAAATTGTATTTGATTACTTTATGAATCCAGACATATTCTTGTCAGAATCTCTAGATAAGGAATTATTGAGCGGAAACTAGCTGCCATCACTAAAGTCGTAGCCTAGGTCTTTTCAACAGCACAAATCACACGTAAATGTAACTGCATCTGAATGACTATAAAAAGGTGATGATTGATATAGATTCGAATGTGTATTTCGGCCCATCAAAGGCTCTTTGTACACATATATACTTTCCTTACCTACACTACTAATAAACTGGATTTTATGTGAGGATAATAAAACCGGGTAATTTCTGTTTGGCACTTGCGATGCTATCTCAATATCACACGCGCAAAAAGTAGAGGAGCAAGCCGAACTAACACTTCAAGTTCGACATTTTCTGTAAACCGCCAGCAGACATATGCTCCCTGGATTGGTGTTATAATGCCCAAATGGGTATAGCATTTTCATTAGTCTTCAAGCATAGATTGGCGAGCCTCTTCAAAAGGATACGACCCACCACCATCTTTTTAGTGCTCATTCTGCTTGTTGCATCCTTTTTCCGTTTCTACAATACCCCAATGAGATATTCGATTGGGGATGATTCCAGCAGAGATGCACTTGTTGCATTTGAAGGAGCTCGACAGCTGCAGCTTCCACTTACGGGCCCTTTCTCATCACTTGGGCCTTTTACCTTTGGACCATGGTACTACATCCAGTTGATATTTTTTACACTGCTTACACAAATCCCCTATGCGCCTTGGGTGTATATAGGTTTCAGCTCTATTCTATTTGTACTAGTAATGTACTTGATTGGAAAAGAAGTAGAAGGAGAATATCTAGGCCTAGTGACAGCTTTTCTAACTGCTATTTCTCCTATCCAGATTGTGACAGGAGTATCACTTTCAAATGCATGGAATGTGGCTCTATTCGCTGGACTAGGATTGCTCGCTTTTTTGAAGACCTTGAAAGTGCATGCATCGTATTGGTGGGGCCTAGTACTTGGAGTCACTATCGGACTCGCAATAAGCGCGCATTATTCGGCTATACCACTGCTCTTATTCTCACCCGCAATCCTTTTGTATAGACCTAAATATTATAAATATTTTATTGCGTCACTTATTGGCCTAAGTATAGTGTTTCTTCCTATCGTCATTTTTGATCTGAACAATCACTGGTTTACTCTACGTAATGTCATGTACTCATATATTCACATGAAAGAGAGAATATACGTTGCAAATAGCTGGACTATATATCTCCGTGACTTTTGGCCTAAGCATCTCTCAGATATCACTGGCCTATCCATCCCTATCGCCTGGCTAATCACGGTGAGTTCTGCAGTATCATTTCTATTTACCTTTTACCAGAAGACACTCAAAACATCCATGAAGCTACTCGTTTGTATCTTTATGATTACATTTCTTCAGCTCAGATACTATGGAGGAGAGAGATCCATAAGCTATCTCCAATATCTTCAACCTTTTTTACTCCTATTTTTAGCCTACCCTATAGCCCATTTGTATAAGATGAGATATGGAGCGCCTATGTATATTGCAGTTCTCACAGCAGTGTTTCTTTTGGCACTCCCTGTAAATATATCTGCATTAAAATCTCCACTGTTCGAAGAGCAAATCCATACCATTTCTGACAAGCTAGTAAACCTGAACCCCCATCAAAAATACTCAACTTTCACGTGTGGGGATACTGCTACGGGTAAAATGCAGGCGCTTATGCTGGTGCTTAACATCGATAATAGACTTGATACTGTGTCAGGAGCGAAGATTGGTTTCGCTGATCCAGTGTGTAGTAAAAAAGGTGCCGTTGTCATCGAGAATGACTTACTCGATCTAAGTAAAGTGGATACAGTTGGGCTTGCGAAGTCTGGCTGGATTCCCCTGACTCCAGAGGGCGTTCATGCAAAAACAGTCAGATGGTGGATACAAAATAGATTTGATAAATAGGAGCACCTCTGGATACTGTCTGCTCGAGTAATCCCAATCAAATTGGAATGAAATAGGACAATGTAAGAATATTCTAACACTCTTGATAGAGATACATATGAAAAATCAACTAACTATCGCCTGATGGCTCCTCGTCATATATTCATACCTCCCCCCCTCATCCCACGCTTGTGGTAGAGCTCATTGAAAAGCACCTAACATTTAGACAGTATATGTACCCCTTCTTATCAACTCAAGCCCGCCATACAGGCCGGCATCATCACCCAACGAAGAGATAGATATCCGGGGATGATGGTCCGAAGTATTTTGCAGATGTGAGAGGGCATTTGCGATTCTACTTTTCTGTCTCGTGGTGATTCCGCCACCAATGATGATATGAGATGGCTGTAACTTCCCCAAAAATATGGATAGTTCTGTTTGGAAATCACTCATGATCGCATACCACTCATCCTCGCTCAACTGATCGCCAGGTTTGCCATATTTCTTCTCTAGATTTGCCCCACCACAGGCACCTTCAAAGCTTTTGAGACAGGTATCCCACTCAAGTTGAGTTGCGGTTATATTTTTACCATCATAGGTGACTTGTGCACCGCCGATACCAGTGCCCCAGGTTATGTATACAAAATCTCCTTCTACTTTTTCATGATATGTACTCCCAAGGGCACCGCATACTGCATCATTTTCGATATATACGGGACATCCAAACTCCACAGAGATAGCGTGGACAAATGGTTTATCTGCCCACTCAATATTGTGTGTAGGGAGACTCTTTTGATGCTCATCTCCAGTCCAATCACCAGGAAAGCTGATGCCAATGGCAGTGATATCGGCAGATACGCTGTGTATTTCGCCTATCATCCTCGCATAGTCAGTCGGAAAATCACGGGTATTCACATATTCGACTCTGTGGACGAGCAGGGGAGTAGTGAGTGAATCAGATGCGGCTATGCGCGTGTTTGTCCCACCTACATCTATGGCGATATACATAGACACATCCTACCAATTTTCGCAGGTAGTATCGAGGTGACTTACTCTTGCCGTAGGTGACTCCCTCCATTTGTACATTCCCCCCCAAACCTTTACAATGCGCACACATTGCACACGTGACGCTTTGAGAAAGGCAACCAGGTATGAAAAAAAGCAAACTAAATAGTGAAGTGATTATCTATCAATCCGCAGAAGGGACACCGAGTATAGAGGTGCGCCTAGAAAATGCTGCGGTGTGGCTCACTATTGACCAAATGACTATACTGTTCGAAAAAAGCCGCTCAACTATCAACGAGCATATACTGAACATTTTTAGCGAAAAAGAGCTTGCAGTGATAGATTCTATGAGAAAAATCGGTATTTCCGATTTATCTACGAAACCAACAAATTATTACAATCTTGACGTTATCATCTCAGTCGGATATCGTGTCAAATCTACTCGCGGCACGCTATTCCGTCAGTGGGCGACTGCTCGACTCCGCGAGTACATGGTCAAGGGCTTCGCTATGGACGATCAACGCCTCAAGAAACTTGGGGGAGGTGGATACTGGAAAGAGCTTCTTGCCCGCATCCGAGATATCCGCAGCAGTGAAAAGGTCTTTTATCGCCAGATACTCGATATCTACGCCACCAGCATGGATTACAACCCAAAGGACGACACCTCACTAACGTTTTTCAAAAAAATACAAAACAAGATGCATTATGCAGTCCATGGGCATACGGCAGCTGAGGTCATCTACCATCGAGCCGATGCAGAAAAAGAGTTCATGGGACTTGCCACATTTAGCGGCACACATCCACATCTTGCCGATGTAGTCATCGCAAAAAACTACCTCAATGAAAAAGAATTGCGCGCACTCGGACAAATAGTCTCAGGATACCTCGACTTCGCAGAGCGCCAGGCTGATCGCGAGATGCCGATGAAGATGGTAGACTGGGCAAGTCATCTGGACGCTATCCTCACTTCGACAGGTGAGTCTCTACTGCAAGATGCGGGCACCGTGAGTCATGAGAAAGCAGTCGAAAAAGCAACAGAAGAATATGTGAAATACCAAGCCAAAACCATGAGCGATGTCGAGATGGCCTATCTAGATAGCCTCAAAACCATTCAAGAAAAAGTACAAAAGCCAAAGCTCAAACGAAAAAAATAATAGTATCCATTTATTTCATCCCATACCCAAACCTCCCCATCATCTCACGCTTGCGATCCACCCCATTTGTACATTCCCCCCAAACCTCTACAATGCCTACACATTGCACACGTGACGCTTTGAGAAAAGCAACCAGGTATGAAAAAAAGCTCTGCTCCAACACCGGTGAGTTCTCCAGACGCCCCTCTTTCCTTTGTCACTATCGCCACCGGAGGGGAAATGTAATTGTGTGGAGATGGCACAGGTCAAAATCACTTCTGTGATGTAAGACACATGGTTACCACCTATACCAGATTATGATTACATCATGCTATCAGAAATCCTCGAATATTATACCGGTCATCAGCTAGAAGACGAGTTGAAAGGCTACAGAAATCCAATTATTTTTGGTACACCACCAAGTCCTGCCAAACTTCTCGGATCCGTATACCAAATAGAGCATTACCCAATCACTCCAGAAGTGCCTCCAGAGTATCAAAGTAGAGTTGACGCCGAACTGCGCCAGGAAGCCTCCAGATTGGGAGTTGTGAATGCTGAATTATTTGTCGGACACAAACTAAGAAATATGGTAAATGCAGTGAGGTTGTCCTATGGGGCTAAATAATGATTATTTACGTAGAGTAATCATGAAGCCTTGATTACAAGCGTTTGCGATCTGCTTCGATGAGGTGACGCAAATAGTCTGATTTAGTTGTTTTTAACTTTTTTGCAGTCTCATCGAGATGACTAAGTAGATCAGGTGTCACAAAAAAGTTAAATCGCTGATCTTTCTTTTGATATACATACTCGATCGAGCTTTTGAGGACCTTCTTTATGGTAGCATCTGCGTACTGTTTGATGAGCAGTCGTTCGTCATAGATACCTCCGAAAAAGTAGGGATAGTTTTCCTCGCAATAGAGCAGAAGTGTAGGCTTGTGCAAATCTAGTGCGCGTGCGATCTGATAGCCGATCGAAGAGCTTTCAAATGATACATCAAATATGCATATATCTGCAGTATGTATGGCGCTATTCTTTTTTTGGTACTGCGCTACGTAGGTTGCATGCCCTGCCTTTTGCATTTTGGTGTAGTAATTTTTTCTGCTATTGGTAAATAGTTGGCTGTCGACATGTGTGTGTCCGAGTGCAGCTATCTCGTTGTAAATCAACTCGTAGTAATGCTCGAAGTATTGAGTGCCTCGCAAGGAGGCAGTGAAATATACTTTCATGGCTTTTTGGTGAGCTCCTGCAATATGCTAATGACCTCTTTTATCACGATGAGTATAGCGGGGAGTATGACAGCAAACCAAATACCCGCAGGTAACTTGAGCGCCGTGATGATGTAGCCAAGCTTAGGGATAGTAAGCGCAACGCTTCCGATGATCAACCTTGGTACGACTTTTTTCTGATCGGTTGCTTCATTTGCATCTCCTTTGGTGACGTATACATTCCCTCCGAGTCTGATGATGCGATGGGTGACGATCTCGACCTTTTCAGCCTCAAGCGAGTAAAATGAGATGATGTCGTTCACTTCATAGGACGGTTTTTTTACGACTAAGAGCAGACTTCCTGTATCTATGGTCGGGGACATGGATTGAGATTTTTCTGTGAAAAATCTCCAACTCTCAAATGAACTCGTAGTGAACACAATGAGCAGTAAAGTAAAAATGAGATAAAAAAGAACTGCTTTGAAGTACCAACCCGATACGTAGCTCGTATGTACGTGCTTTGAACGCATATGTATATTGATATATACCTTTTCAACTATATCACTATATATCACCAGTTGCCACTGGAGATTACGCTAGTCAGTTTTCGCTGAGCGAATATGCCTTTGGTACTGTCAGGATCAGTATTCCAAGTCTTAAAGGTGATGTTAAACTCACACAGTCTGCCTTTGAGCGCGCTGTTGGAGTCTTCTAAACTCACGAGAAAAATCCAATCCTCAGGTGTCGCACTTGTTATCTCTGAGTTTATATTCATCCCCATGAGAGGGCCTGTGTATTTGGTGGATAGATTGCGGTGAAGTGTCTGTATCTGCAATGCATTACAAAATGCATCATCTCCGCTGATCTTTTCTGCCTTGAGTCGGTATTTGAATCCTAGTAGTCCATCTTTGCGTATACGTGTAGTCGCAATCTCAAACCCACCAGGCACGATGCCGGTCGTATGAAACAGTGAGGTCACTGTAGCATTTGTAGCAGTGTGCTGTGCAAAAAAGTTGAGGACTATCGCCACAAATCGATTGCCGACCACCGAGCGCTCAGCAGTGAGATCTGCATCGGTATACGATGTGTTTATCAAAAAAAGCCCGAGACAAATCAAGAATATGAAAATAATCTTGATTCTCAGACTAAGCATGTTTGTCCTTCAGCAGCTCGTCCGCAACGAATAATCCAGCGGGAATCAAGACGAGTATGATAAGGCCCGGGAGCGACTTGCTAAACTCCACGAGGTATCCGAGCTTTGGGATCACAAACGATACTTTTCCCACTATCTGATCAAACGAAATAGTCCCTTCATCATCCGATCTATTTGCATCACCTCGAGTAGTAAATGCTTCTTTGCCATTTTTTTGTTCGACATTGAGTATGCGGTGAGTGACTGTCCTTCCGCCTTCGTCTATAAACGTGATCGCATCGTTTTTTCCATAGGTAGGTTGGGGTCGTATGACTATGATGTCACCTGTCATGATGGTTGGTTCCATGGATCCAGACTGTACGAGATATGACTTGTATCCTGCAAACAGACTAAAGTTTGAAGAGAGGATATAGAGCGCCATCACTGCTATAAATCCAATAAATATCCATGACGCGAGGCTTACTATAGCTTGAAGTATTTTCATATGTTTCAGATGTATAAACTGTGTAAAGCAAGGCGGCTCTGCGAGCCGCCTTGCTGATGTACGATCCAACTTGTTTCAAACAAGGTCAGGCCTGAGCCTTAGTTGTTGGTAGGAGTTGGTCCGTTGATGAGCTGGAGGAGTCTGAAGTTCATATCAAACTCGACGCTATCACTCTGGATCTCGTTTCCATAATCATTCTCTCCGACTGCCCAACTGGCGGTAACGGTTTTTGTATCACCTGACTGCATGATGATAGGAGTGGCCGCATTCCATGCGAGTCCGGTCACATTTTCATTGGCAGTTGCCAAGGTTGACTCTGTGCGTGAGGTGCCAGAACCATCTACAGCGAGCTTGAGGTTGATCACGTTGCCGAGCTCTCCGAGGTTATCAGAGGCACATGCTGGCTCGATAGAAGCCTCTTGGTCATTACACCCATTCTCTTTGTTTACTACATTCTTCAGTCTCACGAGGAACTTGCCTGGCAAGGATCCTGTGTTGGTGATGGTCCAGGTCTTGGTACCATCGATATTGGCGTTCGCACCTAAATTCTCGATGACAAATGGCTCAAGCACGTTGCCATTTGAGGCTACGTTCAAGTCCAACGTACCAGTGGTGAACTTACTGGTGGTCACCGTTCGTGTCGCGCTAAAGTACGCGAAGGTGGCTGCACCTGCTCCTCCAGCTACGAGCAGGACTAAAGCCCCGCTGAGCCAAATTTTTTTCTTATTCATATAAATTGAATAAATAGCAATTCTTTCAATATACACACTAGATGAGTATGATGTCAAGTGAATATGTATAAGATACACATACTGTGTCAAACTCTTGCATTACCTATTTCCTATCCCAATTTGAGCAATGCCTTCCTGACAATCTATATTTCCTCTACCTGATGTTATTTATATTCCTAACCTGAAGGTGGGGAATATAATTAATAATTAATAGTTAATAGTTAATAGTTGATAGTTGATGACTCATCTTGCGTACATATGTCATCCCTGTAATAGATCAGTAATACCGATGACAGGGTTTTCTGCATGTCATCCCGTGCTACGACACGGGATCTATGCATTTGTGCTTTTGCAGTGAACTGGATCCCGTCCGCCGAATCGGCGGATTCATCGCCGCGCCTGCCTGCCGGCAGGCAGGCCTGCAACGCTTATGCGTAGCATTGCGGGCAGGAAGATCCCTGATATACGAGATTCTTCATTCCACTCAGAATGACCATGCAGGAATCGTCATTGAATTAGTTGACTATTATTCCGACATGTCGGATCCCATGTATGTTTGAGATTGCCTCGCAATGACGCGCGTGCGTAAAGATGAATCATTTAGGGAAGAGTGCAGAGCATTGGAGGCTCAGTTCATGTGGCATAGCGCATCACTTCTCGCAGATTGTGGCTTTGAGTATCTTGACCGGAGTGATTGGGGTCGAACGTTCTCCAAACATGCTCGGTTTGGTGGGTGCGGTAGCGATCACATCGACTGTTTGCATTCCACTGGTCACCTGTCCAAAAATAACGTAGTTTTTCGGGAGTGCCATGTCACCATGCATGATGAAAAACTGACTCCCATTGGTATTTGGTCCTGCATTTGCCATAGCGACAGTGCCTTGGACATACTCCCCTTCAAATTCCTCATCATCAAACTGGTACCCAGGTCCTCCAGCACCAGTCCCCGTCGGATCGCCTCCTTGGATCATGAATTCTTTTATGATCCGGTGAAAGATCGTGCCATCATAAAAACCCTTTCGGGCGAGCGTGACAAAGTTGTTCACGGTGATTGGCGTCGCTTTTGCATAAAGCTCGATCTCTACATCGCCCTCTGATGTGTGGAGGATGGCCGAATAGCTTTTTTTTACATCTATCTCAATAGTTGGTTTTTTGGTGGTTCGCTTGCGCATAGGTGGATAGTACTATACCTGTATTTGCCTGAAAATCAATTATTGTGATCAAAATATCCTCTCATCTGCTACGATACTCGCATATGACAGGAGCACTCATCATCGACATCGAAACCATCGGCGAAAAGTGGGAGGACATCGACCCACTCTCACAGGAAAACCTCAGCACGTGGACGAAAAAGGAAGCAAAAAACGAGACCGAGCTCGCGTTTGGGATGGACGCGCTGAAGGAGGGTTTGGGATTTTCGCCTCTCACCGGCGAGATAGTCGCTATCGGCATGATGGACTATACGACGAGCAAGCGTGCGGTCTACTATCAGGATCCAAAGTCTGACAAAGCTGAAGCCATCGAAGATGGGGTAAAGTATGCGATATACAGCGAGGCCGAGATGCTCAACCGTTTTTGGGAGGCAGTCTCAAAGTACGATGCTGTCGTGACCTTTAACGGCTATGCATTTGATGTGCCCTACCTCATCATCCGCTCGGCGATCCATGGGATCAGACCCAGCGCAAATCTCATGATCAATCGCTACCTGACGAGCCAGTACAAGGCCACCGTGCAGCACATCGATCTCCAGGATCAGCTCTCGTTTTATGGCGCGATGCGCAAGAAGGGGAGCCTGCACATGTGGACGCGTGCCTTTGGGATAAAGAGTCCGAAAACTGCAGAGGTCAATGGCCACGCCGTCGCCACCATGTATGAGGAGGGGAAGTATCTCGATATAGCCCGCTACAACGCCGCAGATCTCACCGCCACCGCCGAGCTGTATACGAAGTGGGTGCAGTTTATGAAGATGTGATACTTCGAGATTGGTCATTCTGCGCCTACTGTTGCTGTAATAATATAATTTATAGTCTACAATTTACAAATAATCTCAATCCAAATTCAAATTTGAATCATTCGGATATTAGAGATTAGAACTTTTTCGGCATTGCCCCGAACGCTTGTCCGTCATCCCCCCTCTGGGCATAGCCCTATGGGCGGAGCCTGAACAGGGGGATCCAAAGGCATCTTACATGGATCCCGGCATGTCGGTGAAGCAATCCCACACATGTATGGGATCCCGACCAGGTCGGGATGGAATGTGTATGTAAGGTAGGTTATAAGGAATTCCTTCAATTTGGCTCGGTTCTTACTCCCCCTCGTTTCCTAACGAGGGGGTGATCCCGACGTGTCGGGATGGGGGGTGTAGAGGCGATTCATGCCATGGATCCCGGGTCGGAGCCCGGGATGACAGACAGGAAGGAGATGCATAGACATCACAGATTCAACAAGGATTGTAAAAGATGCTGATCCGTCGATTCGGCGGACAGCATGACACAGGTATGGTTCGGTTTCAGCGTGTGATGACTATAAGTAGTGAACGAATTGAGAGAATTGGTATTACCATTTTTCAAATTGCAAATTCGCACTTGCCCACGTTGTGGTATCATGCACTCATGAACTTTATCTTTAAGCTTCTCCTTGATGGATTGGGCGTATATCTGTCAGCTATGGCGCTGAACACGCTATTTCCGAGTGCACAGCCTGTCCACCTGTCGACGTATCTCGTCGCCATCATCGCCAGTATTTGCATCAGTCTGGTGAACCACACGGTGCGCCCAATCATGAAGATCATCACCTTCCCCATAAACATCGTGACACTCGGGCTGTTTGGATTTATCGTGAACGGCATCGCCATCATGCTCGTGCCATATCTGGTGAATATCTTCGTACCAGGTGGATTTGCGATAAACGGCCTCTGGTGGGCAGTGATATTTAGCGCACTTGTGTCATTTGTACAGTCCACACTGCACGTCCTCGTCAAATAGTATGAACATCCCCCTCATCTCTGCCATCCTCTTTGTTGTAGGGTTCCTCGCGGGATACATCCTCCAAAAGTACTGGGGCAACCAGAGCCAGTCGGCCGAGTTTGCAGACAAAGTAGAGGAGAAGCTGAACAAGATCATCCCTCAGATGACCCAGACGGCAGGTGAGCAGACGGCGCTCCTCGCCAAAGAAAAGCTCGAGGCAGCGACATCCAATCTCAAGGATGAGTTTGATAACAAGCAGGAGCTCATCGACAAGACGATCCAAACACTCAATGTCGAGCTCCACAAAGCCAATGAAAAACTCGAGAAAGCCGAGCGCGATCGTATCGGATCATTTGAAAATCTCAAACAACAGATCACCCAGCAAGCCAAACATACTCAGGATCTCCTCCAATCGACGACCAATCTCCAAAGAGTCCTCTCAAACAACCAGCTTCGCGGTCAGTACGGCGAGCAGGTGGCAGAGGACCTCCTGAAGATGAACGGATTTGTCAAAGGCGCTGACTACCTCATCCAAGACACGCAGGCTGAGGGTGCGCGCCCGGACTTTACAGTCCTTTTGCCAAATGATATGAAGATCAATATCGACTCAAAGTTTCCCTATCAAAATCTTTTAAAAATCGTGGAGTCGACGACTGATGAGGCGCGCGCACAGTATCGCAAGCTCTTTGAGCAGGACATCAAAGAAAAGATCAAGCAAGTCACCTCCCGCAAATACATAAATCCTGAGGAGAACACCGTAGATTTTGTAGTGCTTTTTGTGCCAAACGAGATGATCTTTTCCTACATCTATGACAAGATGCATGAGATATGGATCGATGGCATGCGCCAAAAGGTCGTGTTTGCAGGGCCCTTTAGCTTCACCGCGATCCTGCGCATGGTGAGACAGGCGCATGAGTACTTCTCTGTGCAAAAAAACCTCCGCTCGATCATAAATAACATCCAAGTATTTAAAGATGAGTTTACGAAGTATCACGAAGAGGTGGACAATCTGGGCAAGAAAGTAGATGCAGTCGTCAGTCAATATAGGGTCGTGTCTCAGACGCGGACGAACAAGCTGCTGCGTGTGGTGGATAAGATCCAGCTTGACAGTGCCACAGATGCTCCCGCACTCTTGGCACCAGAAGTTTGATACACTGTATAAATACATATGGAGACTTCTTCATCCACCTACAAAAAAAGTTTCAGTTTAGCTGGAAAGCTTTTGTCGCCGCATATCATGCTGATCCCTATGTTTGTGATTCTGTTAGTGATGATACGATTTGTCTTTGATCCACCAAAGGCTCCGGTACAGCCCGCAAAAGGTACTCTTCCCCAGGCTATCATCAGTTCTATGCCCACCGTCGATGAAGGGATAAAAAACACGCTGAAGTCATTTGAATCAGAGCAAGCAAGCGGCAGCGCAGTCATCGGATCAGCTGGATCTGCCTCGTCAAAATCGCCATCAAACGTAGGGGATATGCCTACATTAGATCTCACCGGACCCTGGCAGTGCGATCATGCGGGCGTCTCGCTTTCGATCCAAGATAAAAATATCAAGGCATCATTTGCATCAGACAAAGGCACGCAGTATGCACTCGTCCAAGGAGATTGTGCCTATCTGTGGTCCAATCTCAAAGAGGGGACCAGGCAGTGTGGCATCGGTACCTATCTGGACATCCTAGCGCCGATGCTCGGATCAGCCGACATGATCGGTACGCTGACACAAAGCATGGGTGAGAAAGCGGGCAAAGTAGATGCTGCTGGGCTCATATCCTCCTGTAAAAAAACTCCCATAAAACCTGCGGTATTTACTCTCCCTGCTTCGATCAAGTGGGCGGAGGAGAAAGCTAACTGATAACTAATAGTTGATAACTTATAACTAAGAGCTTCCGCCAGAGGCGGATCAGCCTTTGGCTGAGATAGTTGATACCTGAGAGCAGAGTTGGGCTTCGTGTCATCTTGATCCCGCCGAATCGGTGGGGAAAGATCCTGAAATGAATTCAGGATGACAGAATATTTGGATTTGTACTGAAATTAATTGTAAATTGCAGATTGCAAATTGCAGATTCTTCCCTCGCCTACGTTGACCTGAAGGTATAAAAAAACTCGGGCGTGACCTACTTTCCCCCATCGCCGCTTAAGTGAGCGGGCTTGCCCGCCGTAGCGTTGCAAAAGAGATACTCGGAGTTGACATGAAGGTATAAAAAAACCTGGCTACGACCTACTTTCCCCCATCGCCGCTTTGGCGGGAGTATCATCAGCGCTAGTGCGTTTCAAGACCCTGTTCGGGATGAGAAGGGTTGGTGCCACACTGCTTGGATAACCAGGAGCGACTATTTTACCACAGCCTCACCAGTCTTGCAATCATAGTTTTTGGCTGGGGAGCATGTTTATAAGGTTTGTCATGCTCTAAAGCCGTCAAGTGACAAGCCACACCCATAATTTTCAATTTTTCATTATCAATTTTCAATTATCTCCCCTCCTCCCCTTGCAGTCGGATTTTTCTTGGTATACTATGGGAAGATGGCAAATCTAGACATATCTGCACTCACGCCTGAGCGGCGAGCCATGGGGTCTTTCTGCATTCTCCCTGATTCGAAATACATCCATCAAGAGGAAGATGAGCAGCTTATCCTCTTGCTCCGCGCACATCCGATCACCCAGCTCATGTGGATCGCAAACACTGTGTTTGCAGTCATATTTCATGTCTTTATTTTAGGATGGTTGGGGAGCTTGATCGGCCAGGGGCTCTGGACGATACTGTTTGTATTTGGATTTTTCCTCATTTTTGCCTATGCATGGTACAACTTTATCCTTTGGTACTACAACCTGGGTTTGGTGACGAATAAGCGCATCGTAGATATCGACTACTTTGGCATCTCAAAACGAGTGACTACTGAAGCGCGCATTGCAAAGATTGCCGACGCTACCGCAAAAGTGAGAGGGTTTTTTGGCCAGATATTCAACTATGGCGAGATTACGGTGAAGACCGACGGTCCGATCCAGAACATCGAGTATGATGATGTCCCAGATCCTGAGCTTGCGGTATCTATTATCAATGCATTGGTAGGTCAGGCCGTCCGCTAACTATATATGTTATCACCCATCGAAGCCAATCTCGCCTGGTGGCTCATCAAGGGCTTTGCCTTTGCGGGCAGTCTCCTGTTTCTCCTCTATAGCATCGTCCTCCTGGGTCAGGTGCGTTCTCTCAATCGCACCGTGTCGACTGATTTGGGTCGGATCGTAGTAGCGGGATCGGTGATACAGCTCATGTTCGCTTTCATCACCTTGGCGCTTGTGGTACTCTTGAATATATGATCGACACCTCTCGTGCCATCCGCACGCTCGTGTTTAAGACCAAATCTGACGAGAGTGCATTCGTCTACGTACGCGGAGATACGCGCCGTCTTCTCGTGATCACGTGTGCTCCCGAGTCAGCTACCCCAGAGCAGATACACCTGATGGAGCAGTTGTATGAAAAGCTGCCTCATCTCCAGTCGATAGATGCGCTCGAGGACCTCCTGTCTCCCTTTGTAGACCTATCTCTGTCAGTCCTCGTCCACCATGGACACAAACTACTTTTGGGCACTGTCGGAACAGGAGGGATCTATCTCAAGCGTCGCGATACAGTGCTAGAGGTGGTATCTGAAGGATTCTGTGCGGAAGGTGCGGGGGAGGATGGTGATACATTTGTAGCAGTGACTGACTCATTTCTCGATCATGTCGGCGGACTTGAAGGGCTTACGTATTATCTGACTCACTACCAACCTGAGGATGTGGTGGAGATGATGCAGACCTATGATGAAGGTCAGACATTTGGATTTGGTATGGCCCTGTATGGCCATGAGCAGATTGTCGTGCCGCCACTCGTCAGTCCGCTTCCTGATACTGGAGTTGAAACTGCAGTAGATGATGACATATCGCTCACAGGTGATGGGGAGACACTGACCGTCGAAGAGCACATCTCTCGTGCCCCACAGTCGACAGTTGTGCCAGTACCTCGTGCCACGAGGGTGAAACAACGATTGAGCATGGCTATGCTTCGATGCCGACTCGCATGTGCTGGTATTTTGACAAAGATACGATCACTTCCTTTGAAAAAGATTGCAATCATCGGCATTCCGACACTCGCACTCATCGTGATGGCTGTGCGTGGGGGATCGAGCGTCAGAAAGCTCATGACTGACTCACAAAAAGAGTACACCTCGTTTGCCACCTCGGTACAATCTGATCTGAAAGCTATTGAAGCTGAGGGATTCCTCGATACTTCAAAAGCCACGAGACTCTTTGATCAGCTGGAGACAAAGATAGACAAATCGAGCGAGGAGTTTAAGCCCAAATACGCGCCGCAACTGGCAGAACTCGTCGCCTCTGTGACCAAAAAGAAAGAGGAGATGCTCAAGATCCAACATCCAGAGATCAAAGAATATTTTGACATGGTGGTTGAGCAAGCGGCAGTCACGGTGACCGATGTGGATATCGATGGAGACAAGATCTATGTGCTCGATGGCGAGCATGGGATCATCTATATCATCGCCACACCAGTACCCTCTTACAACAAGATTGCGTCAGATAAGCTCAAGGGAGCCACCCAAGTCGCCTCCTCTGGGGGGTATACCTATGCACTCACCAAGAGTGAAGGTATTTTTCTCATGGACGAGACCAAATCTCATCAAGTCATCGCGAAGGATGACAAATGGGGGAGTCTCACAGACATGAAAGTGTTTAACAGTAACCTGTACCTCCTCGACGATACCAAAAAGGATATTTACAAATATGTAGCTGCAGACACCGAGTCTTTTCGCGAGCGCGTATCCTATCTCGCCGATGATGCAGCGGTGAACTTTACCGGTGGTACACGCCTGGTCATCGATGGATCCGTATATATCAGCAAACTTGCAGGCATCTCCAGCTATAGGTCAGGGAATAGAGTGGATTTCAAAGTCGACATCCCCAGTAGTGAGCTCAAGCTCACTGACTTTGCGACTGCCGAGGAGTCAAAGGATGTAGCAGTGCTCGATGGCACTCATGGAGTGCTGTATAGAGTCGAAAAGTCAGGCGCATTTATCTCGCAGATCCCAGATGCGAAGCTCAACGGTGCCATCGCAGTCGTCGCGTCCAAGGATCGATACTATGTGGTGAAAGGAAGCAAAGTGTATGAGGTAATGAAAAATTGAGAATGAATAATGAATAATGAATAATGAATAATTAAGAATTGATAATTGAGAGCGAATAGCAAGGGGAGTTTGTACAGTCTATAAAGTTCATAAAGTCCGTAAAGTGACGAGCGTCAACGGAAGATTCCTTGCTGCACATGAGATTCTTCTCCCGCCACGGCGGGATCAGAATGACTTGGGTATGTCATCTTGAGCATCAGTGGAAGATTCCTTGTTGCACATGAGATTCTTCGTTTCACTCAGAATGACTTGGGTATGTCATCTTGAGCGCCAGCGAAAGATCCCTACAAGAGATCCTGAGCTATCCTGTCATCCCTCCTCTGGACGTAGTCCGACGGACGGAGTCCGGGCGTAGTCCTGCGGGTTTACCCGCCCACGGCGGGTGGATCCTCGCGGACGCGAGGATCCAAAGGCATACGTGCTTGTACATTGGATTCGCGCGTCCCGCATGGCGGGATAAATACGGGGGAATGACATGGTGTTAAGAGTGCTATGGTTTTGTACTTAGATGGATTTACTTGCACGTATTTCCCGTGATTGTCGGGAGACAGATCATCCACCCGCCATCCGCGGTTTGCTTCACTATATTGAGCATATTACCCGCTACCAGGCCCCATATCACCAGGACACCGATCGCCACAACGAGCGCTATGAGAGAGCTAGTGATCTGCTTTTGCGCCTCTGTGATTTTTTCTTCTGCGCCTTCTGAGGTGATCCAGTGAAATGCACCCATGAGCATGTAGTAGAGTGCCATGAGACACATCACAAAGAAAAATGCCTTCAATCCCCAGATGAGCAGTCCCCCAAATGAGATGTCTGCATATTTTGGGGGGGTTACCACACCGAATGATTTTTGTGCAGGATTCATAGATAGATAAAAACTAAAAACAGATAGTACCCACATCAGTAACTGTCAGGATGATCCGAGTGACACCATATGCTACAACCACGATGACGAGTCCAATGATGGCGTTGATGATCCCTGTCTGTGCCTTTGTCAGCTCCTCGGTCACCCCATTTGCAGTCATGTACTTGAATGATCCAAAGATGCCCATCGCCAGTGCGAGGAGGCCAGCTACCATCGTAGAAGTATTTATAAGAAATCCGTAGGTTTTACAAATTGAAGTAAAGTTACATGCGGGCTCAAAACCGCGGTCGCAGAGAGCATTTTTGCTTGGATCGCAAGCTCGTTCGCATGATTTTAAATCAGGGTACTTGCCAGGTATATCTACAAAACATTTTTGAGTATTTGCATTGCACTCGTACCCATCCGCATTTACCTCAATATGACCAAATAGAGAAAACAGAAAAAAAAGTAGTGTTAAACAGATAATTTTTGTCATTACCTCAGTCTACACCTTTCTCCCCCCCTTGTGCAAGGGGTGCGGGAAATGTACAATGAATGCGGCTAAAGGCTAAAGGCTAAAGGCTAAAGGCTAAAGGCTAAAGGCTAAAGGCTAAAGGTTTAAGAAATAACAAGACTTAAGAATTAAGTACACAGAGTCTTTTTCAGCTCGCATTTTTATTTTATATTGTCATTCCTTAAGTCTTTAGTCTTAAATCTTAATTCCCCCCCATGTACAAACCCGACTTTACCATCTCCCACAAGATCCTCAGCCAGATCGCGCGCATCGAGGCGGCTGTTGAGGTCATCAAGCACGCCCCTGTCGTGCCGCTCTGGGAGAAGGAGTTCCGTCATGATGCGATCGTGCGACAGGTCTACCACGGCACTCATATCGAGGGCAACCAGCTGGAGCTCCAGGATGCAAAGGATATCCTGCTGGGCAAAGATGTCGTGGGGCGTCCCCGCGATGTGCAAGAGGTCATCAACTATCGTAAGGTGATCGACATCATCGACGATGAGTATGAGCGCCAAGTGGAAAAAATCACTGAGCCACTGATCCTCAAGCTTCACCGCACGATCGTGGAGAAAATTCTTCCTCCAGAGTCCTGTGGAGCGTATCGCACAAAGACCGTCACGATCCGCGACGCATCGACAGGCGAGATCACTTTTCGTCCTCCCGAGGCGATGCAGGTACCATTTCTCATGAACCAGTTCGTCTATTGGCTTGGCATGACGCCCAAAGACAAGATGCACCCACTCCTGAAGGCGGGCCTTGCACACCATGAGATGGTGCGCATACATCCGTTTGCAGATGGCAATGGACGCATCGCGCGCATCGTCGCGACCCTTGTCCTCGTCCTGGGTGGCTATGATATGCGTCGATTTTTTTCACTTGAGGAGTTTTATGACAAAGATGCCGAAAGCTACTACAAAGCTCTCCAGGCCGCCTCAGCCGGCGACTATACGACGTGGCTCGAGTACTTTACCTTTGGTGCCGCAGTCGAGTATGATCGAGTCAAAGAAAAGATACTGAAACTCTCACAAGACGTGAAACTCAAAACCAAGATGGGGGGGCGTCAGGTCTTTCTCACTGATCGTCAGATCAAGATAGTCGAGTACATCACTGATGTGGGATATATCCAAAACAAGATGTTTAGTATGCTCTTCCCGGACGTTTCAGACGACACAGTCCTGCGTGAGGTGAACGAGCTCATCGAAAAGGGCCTCATCCGCAAGGTAGGGAGTACGAAGGGTGCAAGGTATGAGATTAATTAGAAAGACTAAAGATTTAAGACTTAAGACTAAAGGAATGACAATACAAAGGCTAAAGACTTAAAGAATCAAAATACAAAGGCTTAAGACTATAGAATAAAGGACCTAATATGAATATAAATGACAGCTCAGCAGCCCGGAAGCCAGAAGACCTCCTCATTCGCACTAAACGATTTGCCATAGATACTGCACTATTTCTAAAAAAGCAGAAAGTCACCATATACAACGACCATATTATCAAGCAACTTCTGAGATCATCAAGTTCAATAGGTGCGAACTTTTGCGAAGCAAAAGAATCGATTACGCGAAAAGATTTCGTAAATAAAACTGCTATAAGTAAAAAAGAATCACAGGAGACCATGTATTGGCTAGACCTGCTTGTTGCAGACCTAGGTGAAGTGCCAGAAATCAAGCGCCTGCACGATGAAGCAAGGCAATTTGTCATGATCTTTGTATCTATGATTCGCAAATAACTATATTTAGAATACTCATTTAAAACTTGAATCTTATTATTTCTTAAGTCTTGAATCTTAAGTCTTTAATCTTTAGTCTTAAGTCATTTGCCCTACCCCTATGCTATTTAAAATACTCGCACAATACCTTCAGCAAATCGAAAATGTATCTGCACGCCTGTCTATAACCGAGAAGCTTGCGGAGCTTTTCAAACTCTTGTCTGTCGAGGAGATGGGCATGATCCCATACCTCATCCAGGGGCGGATCGCACCTGCATATGTGGGGATTGAGTTTGGAGTGGCTGAAAAAAGCGTGATCAAGGCAGCAGCACTCGCACTGGGGCGCGATCCAAAGGACTTTGCCCGCACCGTGAGTAAGGTAGGGGATCTGGGTACCGCAATCGAATCGGAACGCGCGCAGTTCCAATCGTTTGACCAAGAGGATCTGACGATCACGCAAGTCTTTGAGACATTTGTACAAATATCCTCCCATACAGGTGAGGGCAGTCAGGAGACCAAGGCATCACTCATAGGACTGCTTTTCACCAAGCTCGACTCATTATCCTGTCGCTATATCGCACGCATTCCTCTCGGCCAGCTTCGCCTTGGCGCGTCTGACGTGACCATCATCGATGCGCTCTCGTGGATGCTCACCGGAGGCAAATCACTCAGACCTCAGATCGAGCGTGCCTACCAGGTCAGACCAGACCTCAGCTATATCTGTCAGACGATAAAGCGAGATGGAGTGAAAGCTCTCGAAAAGGTAGGTCCTGTCATCGGCACTCCGATCCTCATGATGCGCGCCGAGCGCCTCTCGTCAGGAGCCGAGATCATCGAAAAGCTGGGAGAGTGTGTGGTCGAGCCAAAGTATGATGGGCTGAGATTGCAGATACATATAAGTCAAAAGTCAAAAGTCAAAAGTCAAAAGTCTCCCGAGGTCCACATCTTCACTCGTGGCCTGGAGGATGCGACGCATATGTACCCCGATATCGTGAAGGCGGTCATCGAGGAGTTGGATTGTGATGAGGCGATCATCGAAGGGGAGGCGCTCGGCTACGATCATGAGAATGATAGATTCCTCTCTTTCCAGGAGACGATCCAGCGCAAACGTAAACACGATGTAGAGGAGGCAGCGCTGCGTATCCCCCTCCGGCTCATGGCGTTTGACGTGCTGTATGTCGATGGGCAGTCATACATTGCAAAATCATTGACCGAGCGTCGCGCAAAGCTTGCGAAGCTGCTTGCAAAAAAAGCAAAGTCACCCACCATCGTTATGGCGCCAGAGACGATCACCTCAGATCCAGCGGTAGTCGAGTCACTTTTTGACACCTATGTCACCGATGGACTTGAGGGCATCATGGCCAAAAAGCTCGCCGATCCCTACAAGCCTGGTGCACGCGAATACTCGTGGGTCAAACTCAAAAAAAGCTACAGTGAAAAGGTGAACGATACGATCGATTGTGTTGTCATGGGATTTGACCAGGGCAAGGGCAAACGCGCAGCCTTTGGGATCGGCGCGGTGCTGGTGGGTATCTACGATAGTACAAACGAACGCTTTCTCACACTTGCCAAAATCGGCACTGGCATGACTGATGAGGAGTGGAAGCAAATCAGGGCAAAGTGCAAAGTTCAAAGTGCAAATACCATGCCAGCAGAATACGAGGTGAAAAAAGAAGTGTATCCAGATGCGTGGGTGGAGCCCTCTATCGTGCTAGAGATCAGATGCGATGAGCTGACTGAGTCGAAGCTCCACTCATCTGGATGGAGTATGCGGTTCCCCCGACTAGAGAAGTTCCGCGATGATAAAAAGCCGACAGATGCGACGAGTTTGACTGAGATCAAGAAGATGGTGAAGAAATAATTCAAATTCAACTCGTCTGTCATCTTGAGCGCCAAAGGACCCCTTTTGTATATCTGGCTGTCGACTGATGACTAAAGACTGATGACTAATTCTTCTCCATCTCCATAAATATTTTCTCCATGAGATTGCGGAATGCTTCGGTTGGATTTTTTTTCAGCGCTTTCTCGAGTTTGACCTTAACCTCCTTGGTAAACTGTTTTGCGTCACTTATTTTGCTTCGGAGCTCTGCAATGCGGTCATCAGTCATATGCTTGCCCTGATCGATGCCCACCAAAAAGTCTTGTCGAAATTCATCTGATGCCTCTTTGCTCTGTCTGACCTTATGCCCAAAAAGTTGACGAGCAGCGCGCAACTGATACTCGATGAAAAAGGATGCAGGCTTGTACCGCATCCGTCGACTCGAGGAGTGGACTGCCACGTCACGCTTGTAGATAATATCTGTATAGCGCGCGCACGCCATCGAGAGCTCCACATCCTCATGCACCTTCTTATCATCAGTGCAACAGTCATGCTTTGCTTTGTCCCATAGCGCTTTGGTGAGTATCATATTGGGACCCGTCCAGAGTGTGTGTCCAAAGAGGAGTGTCGCCGCCTGCTGGTATGCCTCAAATATCTGCGCATGTTCATCCATGAGAGGTACGTCATAGTAGATGGCGCCAGTCAGCGCCTCGATCCCAGACTCCATATAGTGGTGGATCTTTTCGATCCAGTCAGGGTTCACGATAGTGTCTGAGTCTGTCCGCGCGATGATCTCGTACTGGGCTGCTTCAAATCCCGCAGTCCGAGCTGCTGTGATGCCCTGGACTTTTTCGGTGATGACGCGCGCGCCTTTGGCGCGCGCAATCTCTGCGGTCGCATCTGTGGAGTTGTTATCTACTACGATGATTTCGTCTGCCTTGACGGTTTGTGCATTTATCGCGTCGAGACATGCGCCAATATTCTTTGCTTCGTTGTAGGCAGGGATGACGACTGAGACTTGCATAGTCGTATTATACCCGTTTGTGACCTGAGCGTGTCATCTTGATCGTACGCAAGATCCTTCACTTCGTTCAGGATGACCCTCCCTCGTCATCTTGAGTGCCAACGAAAGATCCTATACCTACATGAGATCCTTCACTTCGTTCAGGATGACCCTCCCTCGTCATCTTGAGTCCTTCGACCAGCTCAGGATAAACTCAGTCGACCGCGCCCCTGCCCGCAATGCTACGCATAAGCGTTGCAGGCGCGGTGCCTCGCTCTTGCGAGCGCAAGGCGGGCAGGAAGATCCCTGATATGTGAGATTCTTCTCCGCCGAATCGGCGGATCAGAATGACCATGTAGCAATCGTCATCGAATTAGTTGACTAACACAAGGATGACAAAAGGATGAGATTGCTACACGATAAGTACATCCACAACTTATCCACATACCCCTTATGCTTTTTTATAGAGCCACCAGACAGCCCAAAGTACTTACAAAATAATATAGGATATCCCATAGTACAAATGTATTTTAATATAGGCTTGACATGCAAAAAAGATTCTTGTATGATGTGCCCATGCGCTCGTTTTTAAGGGGACAGCGTAGGTCAGAAGGACAGTATGTAAGTACGGCAGTAGAACAGAACGAAAGGAAGACGAGGACAGTCAGTTTGTCCGTCGGATCTCACCTAAATCATGTGATTTTGAGAGCTTCGACATAACGAGTTGTAATTGCAAATGAATATTTGCAAACAACTCATAAAAAACAAAAAGCATCAATACCGCTCGTTTAAAAAGGGGACGACGAGTATTAATGCTTTCTACTTACAACCTATGTGGTTGTTTCTTCTGAAGCCATCATACATGGCATTTTCCTCCATTGCAAGCACTAGTGATAGGGTTTCATATGTATTGACACACTAGTTTTGAGCGTGAGAGGTGTATGCTACCGCGTGCTTGTCTGAAGATATCCCTGATATAAATGAGTAGTGGCAAATATGCAGATGTCACCATTCAAATCTCTGGTAGAAAGGTGATGGTGTATGATTCTACGCTGCTGTGCAAAGGTCACACATGACATTTTGTATGATATTCGGTAGAATAAAGCTCTTCTATGATCTATATCTTTGCATGTGCATACTTAGCAATTTGCTTGCTCTTGTATCTTGTCGCACATCAAAGTCTCCAACAAGTGTACCGCTTGCTCCATCGACTCACACACTCAGACCACACGGCGAAGGTCCTCATCTCAGTATGGTATCTCGTCGGTACCTTTATCCATGAACTCAGTCACTTTCTCGTTGCATTGCTTTTGGGCCATACGGTGAAGTCATTTAGCATCTTGCCAGAGTTTGAGCACGGCGGGATCAAGTTGGGGAGTGTCGTATACTACAAAAAGGACAGGTTCCGCAGCATATTAGTGGGCATCGCGCCAGTGTTTGGAGGGACGCTCGTCGCCTACGGCCTGTATCTCGTGCTGATTGCCTACAGTGCAAGCTGGTGGATCAGCCTTATTCTTTTGTACTCACTTTTTGTCATACTCACCAATATGTTTTCATCATCCCAAGACCTGCAGGATGTGATCTATCTGATCCCCATGTCGATACTCATCGTCATCATCGGGTACATTGTGGGCGTTGATCTGGCATGGTTTGCCAGCACAGATGTGGCGGCGCTCCTCACCAGTTTTTTCACCTCTATGACACTCATCGGAACTGGAGCGCTCTTGATACATATCTGCATATGGCTCGGGCTCAGATATAAGACACGACGAGGATGATTGCAGTATATGAAAGCGAGCTTTTAGTTCACGATTTGAGCTTTCCCGTCATGACCAATCTTGACGGATTTCCCAAGTTCCCTAGCCTCTTTCATCATCCTTAGTGCCTGCTGGTCGTTATAGCTAAGATCTCCAAATCGACCCGAGTTCATGAGGGAAGCAATGACGGTGGCGAAGTTGGACTTTCCCTCTGTGCCTGCGTCGACAAGCATGCAGATGATCCCAACGAGCAGAAAGCCTCCTGTTTTCAGCAAGATCGACACCGCCTTACTCATCTCCTTTTTTTGCTCTGGCGTAACATCCTTTGGAAGAATATCGGATATAAGTTTGTCAGCGAGTGACTCCGAGAGTGCCTCAGATATTTTACCAGTACTGAATGCTTCCTTCATCGCAGATACGACCTCGGGTGCCTGCTCACCTCGTTGGAGGGATACAAAAAACCCATTGGATATGTTTGGATCTTTTTGGATGGAATGTAGTTTTGCGACCAACTTGTCTACATGTGCGACTTCATTAGTGAGTCTATCTACCTCTTGGGGACGTGATACAAGGCTCGCTTTCTCTCGTTCTAACAGAGTGATTAACTTTTGCCGTTCAGCCTCTAGTAGCGAGAGGTGGGCCGGGAGATCTGTCTTCAGGTGTTCATGAAAATAGCCATTCAAAGCTTCAGCAGTAGGCGGATCATTCATCAGATCGACATATTTTTTTTCTAGGTCGGTGACTTTTTTTTGTGCCTCTGCGGATGCTTTTGACACAGCTTCGAGTTCGCCATTTCTCTTTAGGAGTTCTTGAAGTTCTTTCTCAGCAGCATCCAGGTTCTCCTTCGTTTTTTGGTCATTTTCTCTGAGAGTCTTCGTGGCTGCCTCAACTGCGCCATTCGCTGTTTTGATTTTAGCGGCAATTTCTTGTCTTTCGCTACTCAGATCAGTGCTTTTTTTCATCGCTTCCTCTGCCAGAACTTTCGCATTTTTCAACTCGGTGGGTACTATACCCTTCACGAGTGGAAAATGCTCCTTCACTGCTTTTATTCGATCTTGTATACCTGATTGGTGCCCTGACGTTATATCTAGCTGATCAGGATTCTCGTGCGATGTGGCGATGGCTTTTGATATGTCAGTGAGGAGTTGTATGCCTTGTTCAGTAGCAAACGCCGATTTGGGTGGGAATGCTACAGGCGCTTCTTCTGTGGTAGGTTTATCAGTTGAGACCGCATGAGAGATATCTGCTTGCCGAGTCACTAGCGAGATCTCTACTATGTCAGCACGAGTGAATGTTTGGTCTGTTTGCTTACCTGCAGCATCTTGTAATCGGACGGTATAAAAGTCTCCACTGCGTCCAAGAAACGTAGTGATTGCATATTCACCACTTTGTAGATCCACAACTTTTGATTTTGGAGGAATCGGCACGTATACGCCATCGACGAGATGAATAGTAGGATATATTCGTGTGCCGTCGGACTTCTCATAATAAGCATCTTGGCCTCTATTGCCTTCCTTTTTGATCCCGTCCTTCTCATCTTCAGAGCTCAAAACATTTCCAAGTCCCACCATGACGCGCTCGCCGCTCGATTCAATGTCTTTTGGTTGTCGACCAGCATCTCTTGCTCGCTTGCTCGCTGCTACAGCCTCCATAGCGACTACCTCGAGGAGTTGATTGCGTTGTTCTACTTGTTGTTTGAGTTTGTCGGGATCAGTGAGACCTTCGACCTGTCGACGCTCAGGGGGGGTGATATTTTTATGTTCTGTCATAAATCATTAGTTTAGATGTCCAAATCATATTTGATTTTTGTTTCAAATACAACTATAGTGTACAGTATTGTATATAGTCACCTATGGAAATAGAAACAAATAAACCAAGCACAGTGAAAAACTCATCAAAACTGCCTTTTGGTAGGCTCCGACAGGAGGGAATAATTCCATTAGCCCAACGTGGAGAGCTTGGTTCTGCAATCAAAGATACTTTAGTAGGTGGTAAGCTCCGCCGAAGTGAGCTCGCACAGCTCGTAGTCGGTCCATATGTCGAACCTCCACGCAACGCTCCTCGTAGATCTGAGCTCGTCCAAGGTGCCCGCGGAGAGGCTGACTATCGAGCAGTGATGCCACGGATGAAGGAGGATCTCACGACTCATCTCAACAAACTCGTAGGCATAGCAAAGGACCACCCTGATCTGTTAGCAAAAGGTACACCATTTGAAGTGCACTGGATGCTCGCGCAAAGCCTGATGGATACACCAGACTCACACAGTGTGAGCGACGCAAAAGTCGAACGCTACCTACTCACTGCCAAGGGTCAAAACGAGACTCTGATTCTCATGGAAGATCGGCTTGATCTGATGTCAGACATGATGGGGAAATCTATATTTACTGAAGGGCGCTCGAGAAAAAAGTTCGATCCAAACAGTCAATTTACGAAGATAAGTTCATTCCGCAATGTCGCTGGTGCTGGCACGGTTGCTAGTGGTGTGGCTGCCGGGGCTGGTTTGGCGAGTGGTGTACCTGCAGCTTTTCGTGCTATTGGCACACTCGTGGAAAGCACTGCAACTAAGCTCATGCAAATCACTGTTCCAACTCTGCAAGCAGCACAACAAATCGCACAGAATGTGGGTGTCGCCGGCGAGACTGGGTTGCTAGTTGGAGGGGTTGCAGTAGGGGGAGCATTGGTGGCAAAGGGAGTGAACGAGCTGGTTCGACATTCATATCATGATGCGCGGGAGCGCAACGAGGTAGGACTTGAGGCGGTACAAAAAGACCAAAAGCTCTGCGAGCAGATACAACTGCTGTATGGGATAGATCCGAGAGACCTGACATATGACGGAAACAGGCTCGAGTTCAAACCAGCAGGTACAAACTCCCCCTCATGGAAAGCACAAAATGAGACTTATAAAAGGCTCTCAGATCTGCGTCGTCAATACTACAAAAAAGTGATCGGATGCAACCTCAAAGATCTTGATGCTTCGCCTGTCCAATATCTCAGAGAAGGACAAAACCAACCCAACCAACTTGGTGCCAATGCACACAATGAGGTCATTATGATATTCAATCGTATGCTCATTGACAAATACGGGGATACGAAAATATATGATCCAGCAAAACATGGTGGTGCGACAAGAGACGAGGATGAGCTCGCAGCTGAGAGAGTATCTCTGTACTACGCAGCACGACGTGAGTATATGAGCACTCGGTTTGCTACACGACTCGAAAATCTTGCAAAGGGCAGAGAAGAGCTTGAACTTGGCAAAAAAAAGGCCCTTCTTGACCTCAAAGAACGAGCCTATGGTCCAGATGGATCAAGGCGCAAGGCAGCGAAAAAAGAGATCACCGAAAAGATCGCGACTCTGGATCAGGTGATCGGTGATGACACCAAGGGGATCACCAAAGAGGTAGCCACCCTGAGAACTATATCGGAGATCACTACTGCTGTAGCTCACAGTGAGCATGATATAGACGATATCGTCAGCAAATACCACACGACTAAGAAGATCGAGAGTCGTGCTGACAATGTAGCACTTCTTGATGCTCTTAATCAGTATATATATGCAAATGAAGAGAAAGTAAATTTTTTTGGTAATACAAAAGAATCTCTCATATATGCAAAAGTAGAAAGATTAAAAAATGAAAATGAGCGACACGATAAAAGTGTAGAATCCATAGACAAACTTTTAAATGCAGCTTCATCAGATGCGCTGAAGGCTCAGCACGCACGTGAGATGACCACAGAGACTGCCCTCCACACCAAAACCCTTGAAGAAGTCGTACGTAAATATGACGACCAGGTGACAAAGGCCCAAGAACACGTATCCAAAATCAACGCAGCGATGACCAAGCTCGCCGAGCTATCCACGCGACTTGACGAGACGAAGCCAGAAGGTAGGGGAATCAAAGTGGCTATTGAACTTATGGAGAAGTCGAGGGTGATCCAAAACTCTGGTCTACTTACTAATACATCCCTCGCCACCTACGGCATAGATCCGAAGCCCACCTGGAACGAACTCATGACCGCTGCAAATACCGCAAATCTCTGGGCAAGTGATGACAACGACAAGACCGAGTTTCAGATGGAGATGGTGGGAGCTATCGTACAGGCAAAGTTAGGTTCAAAGTTAAATGGGTATAATGGTAATGAGTCTAAAATAGTAGCCGCCCTGGGCCTCAGACTCCTCACCCTGACCCCTACAGATGCGCTCGTGGCGGCAACTCGGATAGACAGTACTATTACTAAATCTCTTACTGAGGCACAGTCTGCCAAAGACAAACTGAGATCAAACACCGAGCAACGCCAAGAGATGCTTGATCAGGTACTGCGGATCATGAAGAATCAGAAGATAAACGCCGAGACCAAAGAGGGCAAAGCTATCGATGCAGAAATGGACCGTCAACAGCTCTTCCTCCAGATCGCCCGAGATCGTTTGTTTGAGGGAGATAGCGGAGCGATGCATGAGGGAGCGACTACTGAGATGGGCACCGCAGACAAGATGAGAGCGATGGTTTCGACTCGTACGATCGCAGTTCTGAGCAAGCTCCCTCAAAACGAGTTCTATAGCACGCTCTCGCAGTCAGAGCGCGACATCGACGGATTGAGCGAGGGAGCTGTGCGCCTTCTGGGGGTCGTATTTGGCTATGGCACCATGACTGACTCAGCCACGCTCAAGGACAAGTATGATAGAGGCGCCTTTTATGATGCAATACTCGAAGGACTCGGACCAAATGTCGAGCAAAAACTCACTCAGATCATCGCAGGCTCAATACCGGGATTCTACTCCTCAAGCAAATCATCTCCTGATGGCATGATGACGCTGACCAAAGACGAAGTCCCCACCTTCGAGGAGCTCTCGCAGTGTATCAGATTGAGACAAGGCGATGATAAAAAGGATATAGGCACACTCAGCCCTCATGTCCGCCCAGAGTACTTCGAAGATCGCACGCAGCACTGGGGCAAAAAAGAGACTATCAACATGATGACCGCGATGCGCAAAGCCATATACGAAAAAGTAAACGCAGATCTATCTTAACCATTACCATCACCCCTATGGACACTGTATCAAAACCAAAGCTCTCGACCGTCGATCTCATCCGCATGTTGCCCCTGGATGAGGCGATGCGTGCGAATCTCCTCTTCGTCTATCCAGACAAACTTTCCTATGAGGACAAGGCGGAGGTAGAGGATACGATGTGGGAGTACTATGCAGAGCTCTTTGACTCGCTCTACGAGCAGCGGCTACGTGAGATGGTAGCTGAGGGGCCACTCCCCACAGACTACGAGACGATCCTGAACGAGCGCGTAGCACGTGAGATAGCTACTGTCTCTCAGACATCGCATGATACCGCTGAGATCCAGAAGCTGCGCACTTCGTTAGCAACTATCACCCCACTTGATGGCACCACGTGAAAATAATATCACCAAACCAGTAGACAAAATAAATAGTACGGTCGAAGCTAAACCGACAGCTCCCTCCATAGACCTTGAGGCTGCAGTGACAGCAAGCATCGCTCATCTAAAAAAGATCCGAAAGGAGAATGAGAAACATGTCGATGATATAACGAAAGCAAAAACTACGATAGAAGCAGATAAGGATCAGACTGATGAGAGTAAGCAAATCACTGGACCCGATCTCGCGCGGCTTGCTGCAGCGGTCCGTGCTAGTGAGACTGCCATCCTACCCCAGATCAGTGATACGTTCCCACCTCTGGTCAAAGCTCTGGAGCTCGTCGACAGACAGGAGTCATCAGTGAAGGCTGAGCAAGATGGAAAGGCAAAGAGTGAGCAGGATAGGATACGGCGCGATCACCAAATGCGTCTCAGAAGGATGGCATATGATGTCTGGGACAAGTCCATGAGTGAGCACGTCTCCGCAGGTCTGAGAAAAGATAAAGTGAAAGTACGCGTCTATACACTCGCTGAGGCGTATACGGCATTTACCATACTGAGTGATGCGAAATCGATTGAAAAAATACCCGAAGATTTGAAAAAAATATGTGTGAAGGTCATCGCTGAGGAAGTGGAAAGGACCGGTATCCCGATCACCTATACTACCCAGAAGGAAGCCAAGCAAGATGGGAATCAAGAAAAAAATAATCAAGAGCAAGGAGTTAGTGTAGTCTCTGGAGAGACTCAACAAACTTCGCAAGCGCAAGCAAATCTGCGACCCGAAAGTGCTTCTGTAGACTCAGCTCTGAATACTCTAGCGGGGGAAGAAAATAAAACTACCGATGAAAATTCACTAGCAAATCTTATAAAATCAGCAACACCTGATGCAAACAGTCCGCCTGAGACTTCCACCCCCCTACCACCCGCAGATAAAAAAGCTCTTGAGGACGAGCTGACTCAGATGGTGGGACCCGCAGGGGAGGCAAGAACAAAAAAACTACAAGCCCTAGGAAAACTAAGAGACGAACTAAAAGAAATAAAACAAACACTCGACACGCTCGCCACGAAGGCAAAATCTTCTCGGATCGAGATCGCAAAGGTCGGAGTCGAGATATGTACCACACGCATTAGTACTCTCCAAACTGAAATAGCCAGACTTGAGCACCAGCTCGCAGGGGAAGGGGATGAGAGCAACATGCGAGCAGAGATACTCAAGCTCACCGAAACGTATCATACCCAAAAAGCAAAGGTAGAAGGACTGCAGGAGAGTGTGAAGGCTATATCAGAGAGAGATGTGGTAGAGATCACCGATAGGTATGGTGCTGCATATGCGAAGTGGATCGAGTTGGCTGAGCAAGCTTCACCGGGTACAGACCATCTCCAGACTGCACTGCTTTTGAGCAAGATGAGTGAGTTTCCTGCGGCAAATCTTTCAAGTGAGGCAGGGTATGCAAACGCTATGCTTGTGAAGCAGAAAACAGAATATCAGACAGTATTTACCCCAATAGATACTGCCATACACGCAGTGAGAAGCGCGAAACTCGCTCTGGAGACCACCTGTTCGCGTCATGGCTACAACCCCACACCGCTGTCCGACGCAGAGCTGTATAAGCCAAATGGTATTGTGATATACAAAAAAACTGTTGAAAGTACAATGAGCTCTTTACTGAAAGAGACGCAAACGGCGCTCGATGGAATTTCAAACAACACAAAGGATGCACACAAGGATATCGCAGAGCTCCAAGCCAAGTTGACTGAATTACCCATAAATACCGCAGCACTCACGCTCGCACAACAGCAAAAGAGTGAATACGAACGAGTTCAAAAAGTGTTCGAGCTCTTGGCTCAGGATGAACCAATCACCGCGAGCGAGGCTCAGCAGGTGCTTGCTACAAAACTGCGTAATAACAGTCTTGATGCTGATCTTACTCTGGATCCAAGTGCTCGACTCCGTATGCCAATTAGTGGAAGCGATTTATCAGAAAAAGTCATTATACGAGGGGACGCAATCATTAAACCTGGGAGCGCTGTTATAGACGCTCAATCTGAGGCGTTGGTTGAGTCAGGCGCACGTGTCATCGTCCGCGATGGGAAGCGCTTTTTGCATATCGATGGGAAATATGTGGGAGAGTTTGATAAAACAAATGGAAAGTTCAAGGCTGGTGCTGATAGTGTCGAGCAACTAGCAGGAACAAACATGTATCAGGTAAAAGATGAATCAAAGATATACCTCCTCAACGACAAAGCAAAACTGTCTGGAGGTTTCCAGAATCAGTTCAAGGATGGGGTAGACAGGATCGACACATTCGACACTGGCAAATTTATGGTTCTGAAAGGTGAGAAAAAATGGCTGATGGATGATGAGGGGAAACTACTCGGACAGTTCAGAGACAGGGAACAGTTCGGTGATGGGGTGGCTGAGATCAGTAAATCTTCTGTGGAGGGAATATATACGGTGAAAAAGGAGAGCGGCGGTAAGGTAATGACTTACGTGACAGATGCCTCGGGGGAGCCGCTGGGAGAGTTTGGACCCAAAGGAGCCTTTAGTGCTGGTGCTACCGCGTGTGAAGTGTGCATGCATAGCGATGCAGCATATGTGATCGTGACTATGAGTGGAGATAAATCTTTTGTGACGGATACGAAGGGCACACTGCTGAGCGAATTCCGAAAGGGGAAGCTCTTTGGAAATGGCGTCTCAAAAGAAAGCATCAACTTCCGTGAATACAATGCAAAGGATAGAAATGTAATACCTGCGCTCGAGGTGACTGCGGCAGATGGCAAGGTGTACCTGCTAGAGCTCAACAGAGGTGTAGTGCTCGAGTACCCCGCGGGCATGGAACCTCCGAACTTGCAGAAGAAATTGCAGGGTGTTTTTGAGATGAAGATCAAATCCCGCCTCGACGCACTCATGGCAAAGATACCCAAAGTCCCCCAACTGCGAGTACCTGATGTGTTCAAAAGGAATGAGAAAAAGAAACTGAAAACGATACCCATCAACATCACAAAGCAAACAGACTCATCATGGAAATATAGCATAAGTGGATTCGAGGCGAGCTTTCCCGATAGCGTCTTTACAGACGACAAATACCAACAGGTTACGTTGGGCGAGAACCATGTCGTCTTCCTCAAAAAGGTTGGCGATACGATCACGCCAGCAGCTCTCCATACCACTTCAGTGCGACTTGCAAAAGGGTTTGCAAGTGTCAATAGCTTAGAAGATACCTTAATGGGAACCGCAGATGCAAAAGAATATCTTCTGACACAGACTGACCATGATGAGCCCAAACTTGCCCCAGATTTTGAAACTAATGGCATATTCTCAGATGGTTTATCAGGCTGCACGAAGTTATTGAATAGAGTTCTCGTTGGCACTACGACAGAATTTGCATCTCTCGATTTATCGCAACAAACACCATCACCAAATATATATTTGTTTGACTCTGTGGGAAAGCGATTGGGTGAGTTTGCGGAGGGTGGGCACTTCGCAAATGGCACGAACTGGAGTAAAGGCTCTGACATGTACAGCGAACATAAGGGGGGAATGATAATCACCGTTGGAGAACCAAATGCCTGGTACGCGATAGATAGTACCGGGAATCGGATCGGCCTTTTTGCTAATGGAAAAAAATTTGCAAATGGCGTAAAGACTCTCACACACAGTGATGTCGATGGCGAGCGCAGGATCAAAGTATCGTATATTGAGGATACAGTTGAAAAAAGCATGATCCTTGATCTAGATGGAAATGAGGTAACGAATATGGAGGACGAGGTGAAGAATCTCACAGCAAAACTCGGCTTAGTGTTGGACTTATCCAAACTCGTAGCAAATGAAGAGAATGAACAAAAAAAATTATTGAATGTTCTGAGAGAATGTAGGGTAGAAGCAGATACTGCAGATAAGATGAAAGATAACTTTGAGAGGTTGAATAATTTGATCTCTCTCCTCAGTCAACTCAAAAGCTATCTGGAAAATCACAATGGTAATACACAAGTAATTGAGGGTTATCTAGATTGTGCTCAGAGATGGGCCATTGTCTTTCAAGCTCGCCTTCAAGACGTAGAAAATGTACCCGAAGAAATAAATGATTTGGGCACAAGTGTGCGAGTGCAGCTGCGCTCGCACACGGTGACGGTCACTCCAAATCATGGCAAGCAAAGAGAGTTCGATCAGAAAATAGATGCTTTGGATACCGCTTACCCTTTGGCAAAGGGCATTCAGGGTGTCACGGTACCCCCAACGATTAAAATCAGTAATATCAGTAATAATATAAAAGTAATTGAAAAATATTACTCCCTTCGTGCACAAGGGTGCCCTCTCTTTTTGGACAAAGAAAATAAGAACGATAAATTTTTTCAAATTCCGACCAAGATCAAAGCACAAGCCCTCTGTAGCTATCTCGACTTCCTCGCTAAATGCAACGATCAGAATCGAGCACTCATCGACCACAAAGGAGATTCAGTATTTTTGCAAGCAGAAGGTCACATTACTATCGTAGACGCGGGCATGCTGTATGAAGCAGTGCTGCCTGATGTCGATATATGGCAGAAGGAATTTGGCAAAAACAAACCTGTCGATATGCGACTCGGCACTTTCCTCTCTCGCTTTTTCACCTGCCAATCGACAGGTGATATGGAAAATGATGGGGGACTGGTACCAGCCTCGATAAAAAGCGTTTTGCAGGAAGTAAACGAAGGAAAGTATCCCTCCGCCAAAGAAGTAGCAGATGCAATCCGCAAAATCATCAATGATACGGATAAAACAACTGAGTTTGAAGTATGTGATACAGTGATGAGTCAGCATGTAAAAGTGGTAGGTGAATTGCAAAGTACTAATTCAATACCAGATGCACATGACGAGCAGCCTACTCCATCGAGGAGAATTGGAGATGGAAGTAGATTGGGAAGATTAAGGGAAGGACAAGCGTTGATAGATACCAGGAGCATTTTGGAGATGGAACTCAATGGCAAAACGTTTACCCCTGAGATACTCAATTACCTTACTGCACAAAAATTTGACGAACTTTCGAACGACAACAAGCAACCGCTCAAAGAAAAGCTCACTAGAGCTCTGTCTTGGTCTGTGTGGTCGAACGCACACAGCCAAAACATATATCAACTATACCAATCCGCACTCTCTACCTTTGATGCGCTCGCTAAGCAAGGGTACTTCGATCATGCGACACGGCCAGAGGTCATACTCCTTACCGATCAAGATGTTAACGACTTAGCATGGCGTATTAAGAATGAAGCAGACATGATCACATTCTTGCAATCTCGAGAAGTCGAAAGAGCACTCCCTGAGGATGAAAGTCGGAGAAAGATGATGATCCTTCGCAACTTGGGAGTTTTCACTGGAAGTCTCGAAGATGCCAACCAGGCGATAGAGGCAAATAACAAGTTCATCGCTGCAGGACTAGTGAGCGCAACTTCATTGAATGAACAATTGAGCGTGAGGCTGCAAAATGAGCAAAATGAACTCGATAAATATGATGTGAAGCGTGGATTCGACACGATCATTTCAGACGATATCAGGAGTCAACTGGAAGTTAAAATAGCTCCCCCTTATGTCAACAAGGAGATATTCACAGTATTTTTTCAGAAAGAATTCGCTACTGGCAAATCACTCACACTCGATGATCGGCTCCAAAGATACGTATTGCGGCAGGTACTTGTCAATGCAGGATTTGATAAGAGTGGTATAGATCCGAATAACTGTACGATAGACTTTGATCAGAAAAAAAACAAGATAACACTCTCAAATTCAAAAGCAGCAAAACTTTTTACAAATAAAATTGAACTTACATTTACAGATAAGGGCATCATTCAAGTAGCGCGGAGTGAAATTCTCAATGTGGATGAGAAAGTCATATCGCTCAAAATATTTGCGCCCGAATCCGACACGTCACTGGAGAACATGAATATGTCCATGCGCATCAGTGAAGATAGAGAGAAGAAGAAATCCATGGTATTTACGGTCGCTCACACGGATAGCTATATCTCTTCTGTGAGGGAAAGACATGAGAAAATGATAGCTAACATAGAGACTCAAATACGAAGCCTTTCCAACCTGGATACCGCAGTAAATATGGCGCAGAATCAAGTGCATCTTGATGTGGAGGAGAAGAAGGTAGACGTCAGAGCTGAGACGTCAAGTGCTCCGCAAGTCCCTGAGTCACATGCTGGTCTAGCTGCCAAATCTGAGACTACTACGAAAGATATCGTAGATGCGGTGCTCGATATCCAGAATCTAAACTCGACAACGCTCACTGATGAGATGCTCAAGTATCTCACTACTTTGAATTTGACCACACTTGAGGTGGATCTTTTGGATAGGCTCAAGGTCAAACTTTCCGCAGATCTGCAGTGGGGTAGGTGGTCAAAAGAAAGTGTCGCCAACGAATATGTTGAATATCAAAAACTTGTATCGATACGAGATGCGCTCACAGCGAATGCTCTCATCACATCCAACGAGCACTTCGCACTCATTGCCAGTCAGGTGAGCTCAATAGCTTGTGACATCAAAGAGAGCGATCAGCTGATCGCCTTTTTAACATCCAAGGAAGCACAGGACGCTTTTTTAAAGAGTAATCAAGGCGCTAACAACCAAACAATGTATGACATATACGCAAACCACGTACATTCTCTTGATGCCAAAAAGAGAGAAGAGGTGCTAAAACGCTTTGTTAATTCAAAATTGTTGACACCACTATGGATTCACAGCAAAACGGGTGGTTTATTGCAAAATGAGAGAATATACAAAGAGAATCTGCATAAGAAGGATAATTCTGACGCTCAAGGTATAAGAGAAGAAGTGATTGAAGATCGAAAGGCTAATATACAAACCTTCACCGAAATGAACATCGACCCAGCCGATATCAACGCACGAATCTTGGCACGCATATTCGGTATTACAGAGTATAAAAACGTGAGGATCGAGTTCGATGCAGAGCTACAAACCTACATATTCAAGAAGATTATGGATCTTTCCCTGTTCGATGGAGAGGCGATCGATATTACCAATCATTCGGTATATTTTGATAAGAAACACAACAAGATAACCCTAGCTCGTGGTCTGCTTGGACCTCGTAGTGTGAATAGAATTGAACTCGAATTTACTGGCGATGCAGTTACAGTGGATCAATTCACCCTCGGAGGCAAAAAAAAGTCACATACATCACTCTGGAAAGCACTACATTCCACAGACCTGCCAGCCGAGGATCTCGCAACATCAATGAGCATCGAAGGTGAAAAGGGTAGCGAGCATATCGTATTTTCTACAAACTTCACAAAGAACTATATTACGAAGAAAACGGCAGAGCATGATGAAAAAATCGCCTTATACACAAACCAAATCCAATACCTCGACAGTGAAATCAAGAAAGAGGAAGATGAAAAGAAGAAAGTAGATACTAAGAACGCAAATGATGTATCACTTCAAAGTGCGAATGAGGCAAAAGTAGTGTCTAGAGTTAAAGAAGCAAAAGAGTATCTCACTGAGCTCTTCGGGGGTGCTCAGGATACTGCTGTCAAGGTGAATGATGCATTCATACAGAAAACAGAAGAACTCGCAAACGCACTTGCAACAGCAAATATTCCCGTCCTCCCCGATGCTCTGCGAGCATACAGCTCCTTTCAGAAAGGGTACGCAGAGATCAGCAAACTACTCAAGACAGAAGATGCAAAGAAGGTGCTCGCAGAAGCGGGCTCACACTTTGTAGCGGGCCTTCAGCAAGAGCTCAGCGCATTTATGGATCTCGACCTTTCAGTCTCGACTACTGCTACCACTAAAGCAATCAACGAAGTACTTGATAATCTCAAGTCCTCAATCAACACAAAGCTTGAAGACCTCAAACTAGCCGCGAACAGGCAAGCATATGATGAATTCACAACAGAACTAAATATGACAATATTAAAAGGAAAGAAAGATTTAATAGATAAAGATATGACAGTAATGAAATCATCTGAGCTTACAACTTTTGAAAATGACGCAAAAGACTTGGAAAAGAATATCTATTTATACTGTCGGTCACTTGAAGCTATCTTCAAAACATTATTCAATCGTACTGCTCAGTTAGAAGACTTACAAATACCGGCAGCAGCAAATGGGCTTCGTGTGGTTACTCAACTGATCAAGTCTATAAAAGATCGCAGAGAGGCACTCGAAAAAGCCACAAGGGACTTCGAAACTATAGAACACCAAGCCAGGCAAAGTATAGCTACGGCCGCGCGACTTGCTAATGAGACAAGAGAACGTCAGCAGGCGCAGTCAGCACCCGCCACTCCTGCGACCTCTGCCGCAGCATCCGAGATAGATACCCCTCAGAATACTCCAGAAGCACCTTCACCAAGTCCAAATGTGGTGAAGGTGATAAATGGCAGTTTCTTCCTCACAAAAGATCGCAGAGAGGCACTCGAAAAAGCCACAAAGGACTTCGAAACTATAGAAGACCAAGCCAGGCAAAGTATAGCTACGGCCGCGCGACTTGCTAATGAGACAAGAGA
>JBAXII010000014.1:0-38289 GCA_037138475.1 bacterium
CCACAAAAAGAGAGGGTTGTACGCTGATCCAAGCTGACTCACCACCACCTGGCTCGCCGCAAACGCAACATTGTTACAGTGTGAAACAGCATAGTTTTCAAATGTGTTTTTAGGATTGAGTCCAGACGCACGAGCCATGTCCTGCAAAGACGGCTCAAACTCCAGAAGTGGAGCCCCAACCTGTGCCTCTTTTTTTATCTTTTGTTTTATCTTTTCATCTACCACATCTATGACGACGCTGCGCACCTCAACTCCAAGCGCGCGGGCTGACAGAGACAACAAATCGCGCTGTCTGTTTTGAGCGATGGTCTTTACCCCGTTGTTTGGGCAGGCAAACGAAACAACTCCATCCACACAATCTCGCATTGTCATCTGGCGCAATGCAGAAGCCCAAACTTCACTTCCCACCATCTCACCCGTAAGGGTGTTGGTGAACGTGGACCAAGTGGATGAAGGGTTCATGTTTATTATTTGTGGATAACTTATCCACAAATAATAAACATTTTAATTTGCATTGCAACTGGAGTAAAGTATGTCTCTTGGGATCATTCACTCATTTTATTTCAAGCCACATATTTCCTCCCCGCTGTGCAGGGTGTGGTTTGTTGGGCGAAACTCTTTGTGGACGATGCATATTTAAGATCCAACTGCCCCACCAAACCCACTGTCCACGGTGTGGTCAAGGAGGCACATTTCCACACCCGTGTCCTTGTGACAAGAGAAACATCCCGCTCACCTCACTTTTCTCACTCGGCCCCACGCTCCGAACTGTTTTGCATAGGACAAAATATCAAAACAACCCCGGTTTGCTCAAAGAAATACTGGTAAACCCTGGCAACCAACAAATTCAGACACTTGCTTTTCTAGCTCAGCACAAAAATGCACTGGTCGTTCCCGTGCCACTTCACCAGAAAAAATTCCTTGAGAGAGGCTACAACGTGCCCACCTTACTGGCCCAAACACTAGCGGGAATGCTGTCGCTTGAGGTGGGAAATATCCTCGAGAGAGTGGTAGAAACCAAAGCGCAGGCAAAAATACAGGACGCACATCAACGAGAGGGGAACCTGGTGGGGGCCTTTCGGCTCATAGTTGGTCACGAGAAGAAAAAACACGTGATACTGGTTGACGATGTGATCACGTCTGGCGCCACCATAGAAGCCGCCGCCAAACCACTCAAAAAAGCAGGATATGGACCAGTTTGGGGCTTTTCTCTCGCGCAAGAAGAGTGGTAGGGTGGTTGGAATTTCAGAGCCCAGCCCGTTATCATCGGCGATTTGTTCTTGTGTCACAACTACAGCAGCCAACTGCACCAGCGACAGAGTGAGAGTCCTTCGGGCGGATCAATAATCAACGTTGTCAGTTGCAGAATGGACGTTCACCATGCGCGTCATCTTGAGCGTAGCGTAAGCGGAGTCGAAAGATCCCAAGCACACATGTGTATAAGATTCTTCTCCCGCCGCGGCGGGATCAGAATGACTAGTGGAGATTTTTCTCTAAATTAGTCGATTGGCACAATGGCCACCCATTGCCTTCCCCCAAACACGTGATATACTATAAGCCATGGAACAGTTTAATCGCGCGCTCACCTTCATTTTCATACTCATATTTGCCTTTGGAGTAGCATTCTTTATTTTTTACAGACTCGGACTTTTTCAAAAGATATTTCCCCAAGTAAAAATGTCTCTTCCCGCCTTTTTTTCTGGCACCGCACCAACCCCAACCATGACCCCAACCATGACTCCCACCCCAACACCTACCAATGAAGTGGTAGAACAAGAAAGCACTCCTACCCCCGAGCCTACCACCGCAGCACAAACACAGACCCCCTCGAGATATCCAACCATCACAACTCCTCGCGCACCGCAAATCCCCGGAACCGGTTCTCCAACCATCCTACTTCCCATTCTTGGATCTCTTTTTGGCACCGGACTACTCTTTCGTAGAAAATCCTAAAAGGGCCCAAGACCAATCTGAATCATTCCACTTCTTTCTACTCCAGACCTGTACAAGCAGCCTCTTTTTTGGTACAGTGTTCGCATGATAAAGATAGATGAAGCAAAGTTCGGAGAGCTCTTGGTTGCGGGCGGTCTTTTGACCCCAGAAACACTCGGTGAAATCAGCACCGTTGCACAGTCTTCGGGTATGCGGATCTACGATATTTTGACAGAGAGAAAAGTGTTTGATGACGCGGTGATGGGGCAGCTTGTGGCCGCACACTACAAGGTGCCTTTTGTCGACTTGAGACAACTCGCCATTCAAGACAACCTACTCCACGTCGTGCCAGAGCGCGTAGCAAAGAAAAAGAGGTGTTTGGTGTTTGAGAGAACCGGCAATAAAATCAAGTTTGCCACAGAAGATCCTGAAGACACACAAACCCAAGATCTCATACGTGTAAAAACTGGGGGGGAACTAGAGGTGTATTACACGACCCCCTTGAGCATAAGCCGTGCCCTCAACACGTTTAAGACTGACATAAAAAAGGCATTTCAAGATCTCTCAGATGAGGCAGAAAAAAAAGGAGACACGGGAGAAAGTGGAGAGTCTGCGCCCATCTCAGAACTCGTAGATGTGCTCTTTGAAAATGCATACAAAGAAAATGCGTCTGACATACACCTGGAGCCCCAAGACAACCAGGCCATCATCCGACACCGCATTGACGGCATTCTTCACGATGTTATCACAATCCAAAAGTCTATACAAGAGCGCATCATGTCGAGGCTAAAGGTGCTCGCGCTTCTGCGAACTGACGAACACCTTGCGGCACAAGACGGAAAAATTCGCGCTCAAATCAGCGGCCAACCAGTCGACATCCGTCTCTCCATACTCCCGGTGGTGGACGGTGAAAAGGCGGTCATGCGCGTGCTCTCGACCCACGGAAAACCCCTCACTCTCGAGGACCTGGGCATGTCAACCAAAGACTTTGAGCGCGTAAAAAGTGCCTTTAGCCGGCCATTTGGAATGGTGCTCACCACCGGACCTACCGGATCGGGAAAATCCACCTCGATTTATGCGGTACTTCGCATCCTAAACACCAGAGACGTAAACATCACCACGATCGAAGACCCGGTAGAGTACCGCATCAAAGGAGTAAACCAGATTAACGTCAACGCGAAAACGGGGCTCACCTTTGCATCGGGGCTTCGCTCCATCCTTCGTCAAGACCCAAACATCGTGTCGGTGGGAGAAATCCGCGATGGAGAAACTGCAAATATCGCCGTAAACGCCGCACTTACCGGGCACCTGGTGCTTTCCACCCTCCACACAAATAACGCATCCACCTCCATGTTGCGTCTCGTAGATATGAAGGTAGAGCCATTTCTCGTAGCATCCACCGTAAACATCATCATCGCACAACGCCTCGTGAGACGGATTTGTAAAGACTGCAAGGTCGTCGCAACCACACCGCGAGAACACCTCAGTGGTTTGTTTGGCGAGGAGTGGGTGAAGAAGTATGCCCAGGACGCACCCGAAATCCAAACCTACAAAGGCCAGGGGTGCAAGATGTGTGGTCAAACGGGATACGTGGGAAGATTGGGTCTTTTTGAAACCCTTGTCATGTCCCCAAAGATTCGTGAGCTCACAATTCAAAAAGAAAGCGCTGATTTGGTTGACAAGGTTGCCATGGAGGAAGGTATGACCCCCATGAGCATAGACGGCCTGGAAAAAATACTTCAAGGACTCACCACGATCGAAGAGGTTGGTAGAGTAACTAAAACAGAATAACCCCCAATATTTAACTTATGGCAACGAAGCCGGTTTCCTTTAACCCACAAAAAATCAGCCTGGCCAACGACGACAAGCTCTCCCTTTTGAGCAATATAGTCACTATGCTCAAGGCCGGCATACCCATCACCGAGGCTGTGGAGTCGCTCCAAGAGGACGCCACTGGTAACCTCCTCCTCATCCTCACCCAGCTCAAAACAGACCTCGAGCAAGGCAAACAAATAAACGAGAGCTTTGCACAACTCACCCGCGTGTTTGACAAGGTGAGCGTCAACATTGTAAAAGCTGCAGAAGAATCTGGCACCCTGGAGAAGGTCCTTGATGACATGAAACAAACCATGATCAAAGACTCAGAGTTTAAGGATAAGATAAAAGCAGCTCTTATCTATCCACTTTTCGTATTTATTGTTTTTTCATTTGTGCTTGTGGGAATGCTCTTTTTCATTGTGCCCAAAATTGGAACCGTGTTCAAATCACTCACCATGCCCCTTCCACTCCCTACAAAAATACTCATCGCCACATCTGACTTGTTGGTCAACTACACCAGCGCGATAGTGATTGGCTTTTCGATATTGGTCGCAATATTTATTTGGCTTGCAAAAACACAGAAAGCACTCCTCCTCAACGCATTTTTTAATATTCCCGGCATATCACCCATCGCACGAGACATAGATCTAACAAGGTTTACCAGAACCATGGCGCTTCTCATGTCATCCGGTATTCCCATCACATCTGCACTAGAGCTCACCATGGATGTGGTGGTAAAGTCACAAATCAAAGAGTCAATTAGCGACGCATACCAATCGGTTATGCAGGGTGGTAGGTTGTCTCAGGGACTCAACAAGAGGGGTAAGTTTTTCCCCGGTATCTTAAAAAAAATGATTGAAGTGGGAGAAAAGTCTGGCACGCTCGACAAATCCCTTCAAGACGCATCAGAATTTCTCGACTACCAAACGAGCAAGAAAATAAAAACGGTGACCACGCTCCTTGAGCCTGTCATGCTCGTGGGTGTTGCAGGCTTAGTAGGAGGTATGATGATGGCCATCGTCGCACCAATCTATGGACTGATTGGGTCGATAGGAACAAAGTAAAGCGCCTTGTATTAGAATCAAATATATGTCACTATGAATACTATGAAACAATTCAAATCACTTCTTTTTGTAGTAGGCGCACTGGTCTTTTCGACAGCTACACATGCCCAGCCTAACCCCTACTTTAAAGTAGTGCCTACAGATGGAGGCAGGTCAGTCCGCATTGTGCCTGCGCAGGCTGAGCATTCGGCCTGTGTGCACGCCACACTGACGGGGATCACTGGCGCAACCTTATCTACTGCATTTGAACACCCAATATCTACCCTTCCCACCTATCTTGTTATGTGTTATGGCACGGGCGTGGGGAGAGTTTGTTCTACAGGAACCACTGGGGGCGACATGAAGCTCTATGGGCGTGACAACTCCGCAGGAGTGAAAGCAACCACCTTTACCAACCCGCTTCCTCCTGGTACCCCTGTAGATGGCATCACCTGGGTCGCGCCACCTCACGTTACCGCACGATTCTCATTTATCAACTTCTTAGATCAAGCCATAGTGCAAGGAAACACCAACAACAACTCGCTCAAGATAGGCTCGCAAGTTTTTGCACCAAGCTCCAACTGTAGATCTGTCGCAACTGATCCCTATGGAGTGGTGTTTGACAACACCTCGCTTGAACCCGTTGCGGGCGCCGAGGTGAGACTCCTACGCCAGAGAGATAAGGGCGAGTTTACACTCTATGACAAATCCGAAAAAGTAAGTGGAAACCTGATAAACCCCCAAGCCGTTGGTGCAGACGGACTATTTAACTTTGTAGTGGATCCTGGCACCTACAAACTAGAGATATCCAATCTACCCGTAGTTTCAGACACCACAAAGCACAACCCCAAAGCCTCCCGTGTGTATACCGATCTTTACCATGGGGAATCGTTTATAGAGGATGGCGTGATAAAGCACTTTAACATCCCCGTGACCGCAAACCCCGCCACAATCGCAGCCCAACAATCCAAACTCGTGACCTACTCCTATACCATAGACAGACCCACTAGCTCCATCCTCTTTGAAGGACGTGCTTCCCATCCCTTGACTACAGTGGAGAGCTATACCTATCTCACCAGCAACACCACTCCCAACCCTCTCCCCGTACGAGAAGTATCCATAGATACCCAACAAGCAGACACGGGAGGAGTATTCACGATCAAGCTCCCCCTCGCCAGTATCCCCACCAGTGAATCCTTTGGACTCCTGAAGCTTACCAAAAAGAACATTGCGGATCTTGCATCCTCCGGACGAAAGACCGGACTCACCACCGTCAGTGCAGAAGACGTATCCTATATCACCCTCAATCCCATCCCTGAGAAGATAGAAGGATATCTCACTGATAAATCAGGTACCCCCCTCAAAAACATGAGAGTAGATATCCTCCTCCCCTATGCAGATACTCCCTACCTTTCCACCACCACAGACTCCACAGGATTCCTGCAGATCCCCGGATCATATCTCCCTTCAGAACCATTCACCCTCAAATCCCCAGATACCCAAACTACTTGGACCACCAGTGAGTTCCTGGCAGGGAATACAGGGTTTTATGAGGTGGAAGGGAAAGAGTTGGTGAAACCACTATCCATCATCACCGAAGCAGCAAATAGCACCACTGGTGGCGTGATGGAAAAACAGACCAATAAAACTCAAATCACCCCCCCGACCACCACCCAGAATATGTTAAACACCACAACCCAAGCTGTGGAGCAAGGGAAAAGAATGGTTCTCACGAGATATCTCATATTTATACTAGCCCTCATGGTCCTATTGGTGTTGTTTGTCTTTGTGTATCTTCGACAGAAGACTACAGGGGAGCATCCGTGAAAAAAATGAGCAACCACTTTGGGTCTCACTACCTACTATGATACACTGTGCCCTACATGGTACTAGCTCAAAAACCTCTTACAAAATGGGGGGAATCACTCATCGAAATCATTCTTGCCATCGCCATCTTTGGACTCATACTTCCCACCCTCATATTTGCCATTGGGAGTCTTGGCACTGCAGAACCCCGCAGAGCCCTAAAGTTTAATGCTGCCAATCTATCCGAGGAAGCAAAGACCGTGCTCCAACAAATGGCAAATGACAACTGGAACAACATCCAAACAAACGGAACATACACACTCTCCAGCTCAAATGGTGTGTGGAGCCTAGCTGCAGTGGGTGCTCAGCCATACCCAACCACCGTTGATGGATGGACGCGCACCGTGACCATCGCAAATGCCACAAGAGATGCACAGGGAAACCTGATCCCGGCGGGGAACGGAGTTGTAACAGAAGGAGCAATGAAACTAGTAACCATCACGGTTGCTGGAACAGGACCATTTCCCTCAGAGACAGCCACCGTACTGCTTTCTCGCCATCAAAATCTTCAACTTCTCACCTATTCGACCGCGGACGAATTTGCAGCTGGTGGTCCAACTCAGCGGGGAGCAGTGATCAACCCCCCAGACACAAGCACTGGAGAAGACGGCTCAATAACAGTGTCGAGCGAACCACCCACCAAACCAACCTCTCTGGTTTCGTGGTGGACCATGGATAGGTACACTACTAGCACCGCAGGAGATACAAACTGGATAGAGGACAGTGGCTCGGGAGGCAACACCGCGAGCGTATATCCACTCTATGGTACCGCACCAACCCTCACCAACTCTCGCTATAGCAAGGCAATCTCACTCAACGGAACCACGCAATATCTTAGTATTTTACAATCAAGCGGACTCACACTAGCCAGCAGCATGTCTTGGGAATATGTGGCAAAACCAACCGCTGCATCAATCAGGCCCGTGATCCAGTGGGTTAATATTGGGTTGACCCCCACCCCTACCATAGGTGCAGAAGGGTGGCTTTTTCAATCAGGAAACAATATTTATTCAAAAATTTTAGCTGGAGGAACCGCGGTGAGCACCACACTCACGGCGCCCTCAACCACCAAATACAACCATGTGGTTATGACTTATGATAAAACCACAGGAAACATCCGTCACTACTTAGACGGCGTACTACAAGCCACACCCACACCACTCCCCACCTTTGTGCCTGACACGGCCCTACCACTTAGGATCGGGTTTGGAACGAGCAGTTACTTTACTGGACTCATAGACGACGTAGCTGTTTACAGCGCCGCGCTTTCTGACGAAGAGGTTACCACTAGTCTGTATGGAACATACACCTCGCTCGTGAAAGATTTTGGATCATCGCTTCAATCTCTCAAGATATCCGCCGATGTCACCATCCCCACAAACACAAACATAAAGATTCGTGTTGCTATGAGAAATGCCGACCCCACCGGCTCATGTCCAACCGCCGAGAGTGCATATACATTTGTAGGACCTGCGGGTGACGGTGCTGCAACGGACTTTTTCACAGCCTCGGGCGGATCTATATCCGGCACATTCTATTCTCCCGCCAGCACCCCAACACCGGTACCTACCGCAGGTGCCGTCGTGGCCTACTTCACCAACCCTGCACGGTGTCTCAGATATAAGGTATATCTTATGAGTATGAATGACTATGCAACAGTAGCAACACGACCAAAACTAAACTCCATCCAGTTTGTATACGCACTATGAAAGTACATAGGAAAAAAGGAGCCACCCTCATCGAAGCAATCGTCGCCACCGTATTACTCACGGTGATTGTGGGGGTGCTCATGACCACCCTCATGGGTACGTTACAAACCTATTCACGTGTCCAGTCGGGGACGCAGACAGAACAAGAGGGGCAATTTATCATCTCGCGACTCGGGTACTCTATGGGCCAGGGAGATCAAAAAGCAGTCGCTTACCACACCGCTTCTGCAGATTTTTCAGTCACTCCCACCACTCAATTTTCAAATACTGCCGTAACCACTACCTATGGTGGAGAAGTGGGGCTGTCTGGCTCTGCACTGACAGGCACATTTGAATCAAACCCCATCACGCTTGTCGGTGCACAAACGGTGAGATATATGAAATCAACATCTACCAAACCAGCAGGCACCACTATCCAATACCAAGTAGGGCTGATAACCAATACCACAGGCACCTGTCCCAACACCGAGGCGAGCTACACCTATGCACTGGACACCACGGGGAATCCACCAGTTGCGTGGTTTAAGATGGATGACTCTACTTGGACCGGCACCTCAGCTGATGTGACAGACTCTGTCGCCGGCGCATACACAGGGACTGCGCAGGGTGGCGCACAACTTACAAATAATGGCAAGTATCTAAAGGGTGGATCATTTGACGGCAGCACTGATTATGTGAGTTTGGGAGGCAGTACAGGACTTGGAAATAGCTCGGTGGCCATGACCGTGGAGGCCTGGGTCAAATTTAATGTGATTCCCTCGGGCTCCACCGTTATGACTGTTATCTCAAAAAACGAAACAGCAGCGGGATGGGGATTGATTGCGAACACAGCAACGAGCGGAAAGATCGAAACGTATTTTTATGTTGGAGGTGCATATCGACTGGCTGGTGAGGCACTCAGCAGTCTCACCGCAGGCACGTGGTATCACATTGCTGCTACCTTTGACGGATCAAATGTGAGATTTTATCGGGATGGAACACTCAAACAAACCGTCGCGGCATCAGGAAGCATCCTCACCACCACCGAACCAGTATTTATTGGCGCCGATCCAAGCACGGGGGGAACAGTCGGCGCAAACTTTTTCAATGGCTTCATTGACGACGTGAAGATATATGATTATGTACGCACTCAAGGCCAGATCATCACCGACATGAATGGATACAGCACCAGCTCAAACATAGATTATTTTGAGATGCCTGTCGGCTCCTACACAAATTACGACAACCCTGTCTCAAGTCTGGGCGGATGTATCAAATACAAGTTGACCTATACCCGTCCCTCTACCTCGTATTCATCACCCATCACCAAAGACATCACCTTTACCCAATGAGCAATCCCTGATATGCTAAAAACACAACACAAAGATGCGACCACCCAATAATCACCCACACCGCCTATTTCTCGTCCCTCTTGGAATCCTTTTATTGTGTTTGTTTGTTCTTGCACCCCGTCACACAGTGGTGGGTCAAAGCGGCACTTATTGTCCCACCCCCATGGGACGCACCTGTAGTGGGTACTCAGTCTGCACCAAGTCTGGTGATTGTGATCAGCAACTTTTTGGTACCTGCTGCTCTGTGCTTACTCCCGCAGCAAGCTATCCTACCAACACTCCAGTTGCCACTCCCACCCCCGCCACATGGCCGTATACACTCCGCACGTTTTATCAATTTAACGACAACACCTCCTCGGCAACCATCACCAAATCATCAGTTTCACCCACCTATGACGGGACAAACTCAGGAGTGACACACACCACCACTGGGGCTATTGATGGAGGAGCGGGAGTGTTTGGAGGATCACAGTTTTTTACAGTCCCTCACAACTCAACACTAAATCTCGGAACTGAATTTACCATATCTGCATGGATAAACCCCACCGCTGTGGCAGCTGAGATGCCTATTGTGAGTAAAAAAGGATCCGCAGGAAATTATTCATATGAATTTGTGAGAACGAGCGCAGGCAAGCTAAGCTTGGTGGTGAGTGAAGATGGCTCTACTATAACCACCTACACCAGCATCACTTCAGTTACCAACGCTGTTTGGCAAAAGGCCACCGTCACATACAACTCAGGAACTGTGGTGTTTTATGTAAATAGCACCTCAGAGGCGGCACAAGTAAACTCTTTGTCAACTCCATATCCATCTACCGCAGATGTGCTGGTGGGAAAAAATATTGCAGGGTCCTTTTTCACTGGTGAGATAGATGAGGTGTGTGTGTATGGTCAGCAACTCTCTAGCACGGATATCGCTACCCTCGCTGGCGCCACGTGCTCTGGTACGCAGGGACTGGCATCGTCGGGAGTAATAGCAACGGGAGGGAGCATTACAGACTTGGGCGGATACCGCATACACACATTTACCTCGAGTGGGACATTTACTGTCACTCAGGGAGGGCTTGTTGAATATCTGATTGTTGCTGGCGGTGGTGGTGCCGGCAATTCGGTAGGCGGTGGAGGTGGAGGTGGTGGTCTGCGTGGAGGTACATTTACACGCATTGCTGCGAACTCCTATTCTATTGCCGTTGGTAGTGGTGGCGCTGGCGGTGCCGGCGGTGGGTCCCAGCAACCAGGTACCAACGGGGGCAATTCAAGTTTTAATTCAATAATCGCTATTGGCGGCGGCGGCGGTGCCGGTAACAGCTCTGGTGCGCCACAAATTGGTGGTTCTGGTGGTGGTGGCGCTCAAAGTAATATAACAGGAGCTGATGGAACATCTGGACAAGGTAGTAAAGGTGGTAACCAAACCCAGCAGTCGTTAGCATATGGCACAGGCGGTGGCGGTGGCGCTGGCGGTGTAGGGGGTAACGGCACTAGTAATACAGCGGGCAATGGAGGTGTTGGTTTATCTTCCGGCATCAGCGGATCAACCATTTTCTATGCGGGCGGTGGCGCAGGAGGAGGTTACTCGACTGGTGGCGCATATACAGCAGGAACTGGCGGCAATGGCGGTGGCGGAAACGGTGGTAATAGCACCGTAAATTCAGCTGGCGGAAATGGAACGAATGGACTTGGTGGAGGCGGGGGTTCTGGGAACTACCAATCTTCCTATTCTGCAGGCGGAAACGGTGGCTCCGGCATCGTCATTGTTCGCTATCCATTTTACTCGGATGGACCAGCGGCGACAGCAACACCCACCTCTATACCAGCCCCTACAACTCCATTTACCCTCGCACTTTCACATACAACACCAAGCACGGTGGTGGCTGGTCGGCCAGTGCAATGGGCGGTGACCATCTCAAATCCAACCAACGCCTCTCAAGCAGCATGGGCATTTAATCTGTTAGTTACAGTGCCATCGAGCGTGACAGGAGTAGTGTGGAAGTGTGAAGTGACGAATGTGGGGACTCCACGAGGAGAGATGATGGCGTACCCCACGACGTGTGCGGGATCGGGCACCGCAGCATATGTAGATGCAAACACGTACCAAATCACCCTTGGCCACACGGGCTCAGCAGATCCACTTATACACCCCGGTGGTAATATCAAAGTGACCGTAGGTGGGTTTATCAAAAAATCTGCAGGGAGCACCAACCTCACCATGTCTGCAATCATATCGAATTATTCAGGGTGGCCCACCAATGCACTATACTCAGTGAACCGTCTCACAAACAGTGCGCCTCAAGGGCCCACGCCCACACTCAGTACGCTTGCGGTTCCAACTGTTGTACCCATTTCAATCAACCCAATTATTGGAGCAGCGCTCACCGCTACCCCTACCCCTACACTCTATCCAGTTCAGCCAACGAGCACTTCTGCTCCCACCCCCACGCCCACGCTCACACCTACTCCACCACCAGTGGTGCGTAGTACCTGTCAGGATACAAATAAGGTTCTGCGCACACTAGTAAACAACCAATCGCAATATTATTGCGCGACCGCAACAAATGACTTGGTAGTGGTAAAAGGCACCACTGTTGAAAAGCTCAATGGCATAAATACACAGATACTCAATCTGGATTTTCAAAATGGAGGAGTGGTAAACGGAGTGCAATTAGTCAGAGTGGTGATGAAGGTGCAGAGCGTGATCAAAGTCCAAGGTGCCACACAGCCATTGGCGCGTGATTATTCACTAGTTCTTCGCATGAGATGAATACAAAAACAAATGGATCCAGCCTCATATCAGTGATCATTTTATCGTCTATCTCCCTGATCATCCTCGTGTCAAGCCTTGGTCTCACTGATATTGTTTCAAACACCACCTCAGCTGCACAACTATCAACAGATGCGCTCTTTGCTGCAGAGTCGACTGCGGATGACCTCCTCATAAAGCTCGCGCGCAATCCCTACCCCACCACAACCGTTGCTCCCGGGGCATCCATAACGTATGCCAATGCAGTGGGATATGCATATCTCACCCCCCCCGCACCACCACTACCCGGCATGGTGATCGCGAAGGGAGTGTCTGGTAAATATACACGCACCATAAACGTGATCTATCAAGCGCGCAACGATGGCCGCCTTCTCGTGTTGACTAGGGGAGAACCATCAAACACACTTGATGTCCTCGCAACTCCCGCTCCTACCGCGACCCCCGCCGCAATTGGCGCCTATATCTCCAGTGCCGCAAATGTATATTTGTTTGGGAGTGTAAATTTCTTTAGTCCAGTCGGCACCTCACGGACTGATGCAGACTCATTTTTATCCTATGGGGATGGCGTTTCCTCACCCGTGTTGACCCTCACCCCTGGAGTATCAGATACGAACTATGTGAGTGGGTACGTTCGTAAATATGGGTCTGGTGCATTTACCTTTCCCGTAGGAGATGGAGGTGCATACAAACCAGTGGCGATCACCACCCCTCTGCCTGCGGGCAACTCATACTATATGGATGTGGCATATTTTCGTGCAAACCCGAGTGTTGCAATTGTCTCAGATCTAGCCGGAGGATTTATTAGTCCGCGCCCCACAGGAGCACCTTTTTCCATCATAGCGCTTGATACCACTGTCGCCGCAGTGAGTCCTGTCGAATACTGGGATATCAATGGCACCAATGCCATAAACTTTACCATTGCTTGGACAGCAACTAGTGACATCAGCACCCTGACAGGCTCCACACTCTCAAAGCTCACCATAGTAGGATGGGATAATGCAAAGTGGGTTAAGGTACCCTCTACCATTGTAAATGGAAGCACACTCACCAGCGGCACCATCGTAACAGACAGTGCGGCAGCGCCAAACAACTATATGGTATACACCCTGGGCAAACTCCCATAAATTAGCTAAGAGCTAAGAGCCAGCCAACTTCGGTTGCTCTGATCTACTGCGATCTGGTATGCTGTAAGGCAGAGTATGTTTGGCTTAACACTAACCAAAAAGCAGGCAAAAAAGATTGAAATCATCCACCAACACGTGGTGATCATTGATCGTGACAAATGTATCATCATCTCCTATCCTGAGGAGCATATAACCATGTGTCAATACCCCCCCAGTCAGGTACTCGATGGGGATGTGATAGACCGTGAACTCTTTCGAGGTTGGATGGTCAAGTGGGTCCAAACATCTGGACTCAAACCCACGGAGGTGATTTATGTGGTGTCTCCCTCAATTTGTTTTAAAAAAGACTTTACCCCCGAGACACGGACACTAACTGGCCTGAGTAATTTCATTGACTCAGTTCCCTTTCAAAAGGTGGTAGCAGTGCAACTCACCACACCCCACAAAACAAAACTCTTGGTGACCAACCGCGAACTGCTCAATGGGGTAACCTACTCATTTGACATGGGGGGATTTGTAAAAGGCGCAGTATTTCCCTACGAAGCAATTGCCGACATGCAGCTGCCACAGCTTGGTGACGCCACCAAAAACATCATTGCCATAGGGCGCATATTTATAGAGCTTGCTACCCAAAAAGGACACGAGCTCTTTGAGTTTGACGTAGACAAGGTGACCGAGGCCCCAAAACGCACCGTAGAAACGGTGGCAGAACTCTCGCGTACCGAAGTAAACCCGATGGTAGCGGTCGTAGCGGTGCTGGTCATGATGATGATGGGTGGAGGGGTGATGTACTGGCAGTATGCGAGCGTCAGGCGCGCACAACCATCTGAAGTGGTACGAGTGAATCCCCGAAAAGCACCAGATTCAAACACCCTACCCTCTCCTGGAGCTGAGCTGGTTACCGCAAAAACAACCGGAAAGATAGAGATACAACACGCAAGTCTCGCGGTGGCATTTGCACAAACTCTCAAAGCGAGCCTTGAATCGGCGGGGTATGAGGTGAGTCTGACAGAGCTCACAGATACGACCAACAGAAAAAACACCATAACCTATTCGGACAAAAGCGATGCACCTACCCAAAAAGCCATAGCGGACGTGCTAACCAAATCCAGCTTCGCACCCGATATCACCGCAGGACCCATGAATATATTTACAGCCATCATTCAGCTGATTATCCCTCCCGGAGGGTTGCCCACAGCTACCCCCATACCAGTCACCAGCAGTGCACCCACCGCGCCACCAAGCAACCCAAGCGCGACCCTTGAACCCATATCTCAAATAGCTAGCCCGCCAGCAACATTGTAGGTTTTTATCAACTCGCTTGACAAGTAGGTGCAGAGTATAGTAGTCTTACCATATCAAATCTATTTATTCACATGCACTTATGTTGCAGAATCGCAAAGGCTTTACCCTCATCGAACTTTTGGTTGTTATGGGCATTGTGGGTATTTTGCTCTCTATCACCATCGTCGCCATCAATCCCGCAAGACAGTTTAAACTTGCAAATGACACATCAAGATCATCGGGCATAAGCGCTATTGGAAGCGCCATATCCCAGATGTTGGTAGACAACAAAGGATCGCTGCCCTTCACCGTGTCAACCCTAGATGACACACCAGCCCTTACCTCAATAAAAAGTGCCTCTACACCAATGCAAAGCCTTTGTGATATATTGACCGGTCTATCTGCGACCTCGACAGTTTCAGCTATCAACTATATCGTAAAACTGCCAACCGATCCAACCACAGGCGCTTGGACCAACTGCGCGAATTTTAATACAGGATTTGAACTATCGATTAACTCCACAGGAAGATTTGATATTAATGCTCCTTCAGCTGAGCTGACCTCCATTTCTGTATCTAGATAAGTAATTTGATTCTCAAAAGAGGCCCGCAAGCGGGCCTCTTTTTTAGTATGCTATACACGCTATGTTGTACAGATTCTACTCGGGCATATTCCAATTCAACGCACTCTTTATCAGCGCAGTAGTGGTTGCGAATACTACATCATTTGTCGCCTTTCAGAAACTTTCTTTCTGGCCAATCACCGCGTTTGTTGCCATTTTTTTAGCAATCTATTACTGGCGTCAGTCTGGTAAGGAAAGAGATTTGGCAACGGTCCCTCCTCCCTATGGAATGGTGTCTGCAACGATAGTGATGATGGTGGTTTTTGGAGTCATAATTTTTAATGCCGTACGTATGCACACCCACGAAGGCTCGCTAGTGACCGTAGGCACAAACGACGACAATATGAACCATATTGCTCTAAGTGCGATCAGTATAAAAGAAGGAAGCTTGCTTTTTAATAGCTCCCAAATCAAAAAGATGATGGAGGGGGGCATGTATTCTCCTGGCATGAGATGGTACCCATATGGGCTCTACTCGTTTGTGAACTATATATACAACGTCACGCTATCCACCCACCCACCAATCATAGACCTGCGACACCTGTTTAATGTGCACAACAGCATCACGTTGTTTCAGTTGCTGATGTTGTTGTGTGGAATATATCTTATTTCAGAGCGTTTGCGAGCGACAAAATCAATCTGTTCTCTCCCACTCACAATCATTTTTGGCGTATTTGTGATTGCGGGTCAGTTTTATTTACGACTTTTTACGTATGGATTTTATAGTCAGCTTATTGCATACAACCTGCTCATAGCAGCTCTACTCATGAGCGATGATATGATGAGAAAAAAGAGCGTGGACCACACGCAATCAATTTATTTTTCAACCCTTATTTTCTCTCTCGGTGTCACCTACTATTTATTTATTCCCCTTGGATTGGCTTTGACTCTTTGGACACACATGCATACGGGAAGCAAGCCAATGAGGCTGTCATATCCACTCATTGTCTTCGGAACAATCCCCCTTTTGATGTTTCACATCAACCTAAGAATCGGCGAACAGATTGAAGCATATGGAGTATCGTTTGTATTGATAGACGGGTTTGTATTGGCTCTTATGGGACCAGTGCTTCTGATTTTCAAAAAAAGAAATCTAAACAGGAACCTATCATCAGCACTCACTATGCTAATGGGTCTCACCCTAGTACAGATGGTGGCAACTGCCGTGAGCACTTTTGCCAAAACTAACAACTTAACCTACTATTTCTTCAAGTCATATTGGACACTAGGCGTGCTTGGTTTGCCTATGATTCTGGTATTTATCACCTCTACTGTTGACGCTGTTATAGAAAAGTCAGCTGGGATAGCCATAGTCGTATTTATAGTCCTCACCATCACCGCATCAATAGTAACCTACATGGTGTTTAGCGGAGATGGATACACCACTCGAGGATATGATACTGCCCTCATGATTTTTAATGGGAAAATAAATTATTTTAATGCTGGAGAGCAAAAGAAATGGATTCTGGTTTACGAGAGATGGGGCGAAACCAGAGGGAGATCCATTTTTCCAGTTGGTTTATGGGGATGGACAACCTTAAGCTATGCACTTTTTGGAGATGTTCCCGAGCTTTACAGGTCGAATTTTCGCATCCAACAGTACCATATATCTCACAACAATATGTCAAAATTTTTTGATGCAGTTGAAAAGTCCGAATTGGCAAATGAAAAACCAATTCTTCTTGATGGGATGGGTACTGCGGGGCAGTACCTGCAGCATATACCAAATCTTCGTAGGAGATTTGGTGGTGATATTTTGGAACGAAAATAAACCAGAGTAATCAAGCGAAGTATTTTACTTCTTACAGTCTTATACTTTTTGCTTGAGAGTGTCGCCCTCAAACCAAATTCTTTGCATATATCATACCGGTATGTGCTGCTAGATGATATGGTTTTGATTTCACCCCAAACCCACAGTCTGTGAGGTGACGACAGAGCGCTGTGCTATGGAACTTTGGATTAGTGTGTATGTTGTGGTATTCGATCATACATATGCGGCATGTTTGTAAGAGCGATGTATCCATGCCATAGAGTAATGCAAATTCTTCACCTTCACAGTCTATCTTTAGAACGTCAATCTGCTGGATACCAAGTTCGCGTGTCACCTCATTGAATCTGCGAAGTACCACCGACTCCTTTTTATACCCACTCGTGTCATAACCCATTTTATCTAGCGTATATTCGCTAGCACCTGGCTGAGCTACATGCCTACCCGTATGAAAGACCACAGTGCGATTTGAGTCAGATAACCCATACTGAAAGCAAGAAAGATTTGAGAGTGAATTCAGATCCTTATTCTTCTTTAGTAATTGAAATGTTTCCAACACTGGTTCAAATGAGTACACATGTCCTTTTTGAGTACGACGTGCTGCGTAGACAGCATAGTCTCCTATATATCCTCCCACGTCAAACACCACATCAGTGTCTCGCAATTCAAACCCAAGCGGGTCATATACGTGCTCAATATATACCTGATCAAGCGTGGCAATGTCAAAGTATCCAGATCGAACCATATATCGAGCGCCATCTCGCATCTGTGCAACTGCACCAACCCTACTCATAAATAGTTTTATATGTAGAGAAATATAGTCTTTATATACAAATACTCCCTTCACCAAATGGGAACACAAGAACTCCCCAATAAATATGATTCTTTGCACGCGTGCTCAGGTCGTGGGAGTAACCAGAGAAACAAACCATCCGTTTGCCAGCAGCAGTATCTTCCCAAAGCTCATCTTGAACGTGTAATCGTGTAGGACCCGCGACTTTGTCGACAAAAGATGGGTATAGCCCATCGACTGCCCCCTGATTGAGTATTCTTGATCCTCCATATACATGAAAAATCGCTCATCAAAACCACCCACTTCTGCAAAGTATTCTCGCGAGATACACATACAACAGCCACTCACTGAGGTAATGACCGTGTCCTCCTTTGGAATTATAGAAACAGGTTTTTTATAATCTGGACAGTACCCAAACCCAGACCAATGGACCGCATTGCCAATGGTATTGATTTTAGTGGGGTCTGACATGAGTAGTATGGCAGGCTGGAGCAAACCAACATTGACACCAGATTTTTTAGCTCGCTCAAAGCTTGCCACCAGTTCTTTGACCATGTGTGGATCTGCGATGACATCTATATTTATAGCGATGCATGCATCGTATCCCTGACTAAAACATTCATGAAGCATGATGTTATACGTCTTTGCATATCCATAGTTCCCTTCCATCACTCTGGTGATGACTGAAGGGTACGTGGATTTGATTCGCTCAATCTCTCCGTCTCCTGACGCGTTATCAACCACAAACACTGTTGATTCGTGCGACTGAGACAGAAGAGAGCGGAGGCACCCAGCCACATATTGTGGCTGTTTGTAGTAGAGGGCGAGGAGGGCAACACGCATATTATTTTTTCTCTAATAGAGCCACTACTTGAGATAGTTTGGCAATACGTGTCTCGAGCGTTTCGATGACGCGGGTGAGTTTATAGATAAACAGAAACACGGCAATAATCGCGACAAATATCAGCGTATTCAAGTTATCACCAAAACCCAGATACCTCGTCGCAGAGCGTGCAGATTGGGGGAACCATGCGACCACCATCATGGTGATTGCGATGCACAGGTGTACTCCGAGTCTGAGGGAGGTGTAGCCTACGTCTCGTCTGATAAAGTGTCTGAGGGAGGACAGGGCACTCGAGAGTGCCACCAGTCCGATGAAAAAGAGTATGGGGTTGAGCGTGTTCATAGCTATTTGAGCAATGATACCAACGTTTTGAGTCCTTGCAACATCCCTTGTTTGTGTGCCTTTTTCATAGAATAGGGAGTGTACACATTACTCACAGGGGCAGTGACAAAATTCAACCTCTTTTTTAATACAAAATCAAGCAGCTGAGTTTCAATCGCGTACCCGCTACCCTCTTGCTCAAATCCTTCAAATGGTTTCAATCTGATCGCGCGAAACCCACATTGCGAATCTGGGAAAAAGCGTCCGGTGTGGAGCCAGGTAGCGAGATCCCCCACAAACCTTCCAAGCTGATTCATCAGCGGGGTACCCTGGTTGAGTTTTCGAACCCCACACACCACGTCTACATGTGAGGAATCATGGATTGGTGCCACGAGCAAACCCACTTCTTTGGCGAGGTGCTGACCATCTGCATCCATAAGCACTACTATGCTCGGAGGGGTGACACGACTGGTAAGGTATTGGAGTCCTGTTGAGATGGCTGCGGACTTGCCACAATTGAGGGGGAGCGAGATGACGGTGGCACCAGCTTGACGAGCCACCTCTCCAGTCAGATCCTCTGAGCCATCATCAATGACTATGATGTGGGCAAACCCTTGCTCCTGGCAGTCGCGTATGACTTTTCCTATAGCGGGAGCCTCGTTATAGGCTGCAATCAAGATGTATACAGATGGGGGGGCTTTCATACCAGCGGTATTGTAGTGCAGGAAAGGGAGTAAAAAATCCGCAATTTACAATATGCAGTCTGCAAATAATATAAATTCAAATTCAAACTTTCATTATTTCAGACTGTAGATTGCACACTGTAAATTTGCTTATTGTATCCCCGGGATGGCGAGGAGCGTGCCAGCGATAAACTGCACGATAAATACCGAAAGGATAGTAAAGATGGTGCCGAGGATCGCATTTTTGATCGCATCCTTTCCCGCTTTCACCCTGTCAACATTGCCCTGACTGGTAAGAACCATAAATGCACCATATACAAAGTACGCAAATCCGATAGCGCCAGCTACACCCTGGATCATAGTGAGCAGTCTCCCTATGACATTTGCAGAAACATTTGGGTTCTCGTACTCAGATCCTTCACCGCCCAGATCAAAACATCCAAATTGGGTATAGTACACGCCAACTTTTGGTGCGGGAGGGAGTCCTGTGTCAGTGTTTACAGGCGCATTTTCCTCACCTGGCTTTGGCTCAGGCTGCTCGATAGCGAGCGTTTTGTCGATATTTGCGATCACGAGCGCCTCGAGTGCCTCCTCACCGCTCACCGTGGCGGGGAATGTCTTTGGCACATCATACAGACACTTCACACACGCAGGCCATGCCTGGGGGATCACGGGTTTGCCAAGCTCGGTCGATCCTTTTGCCACTTTGTGGCGTTTGAAGTCCCAATCGCGCCCCGTGATTGGACCACTGGGATCATGTGGCTCGATGGTGAGTCCACAGAGGTCGGTAGAGGCATATCGTTTTGCGTGAACAGTAGGCATCCCCATTTGTATCACCAAGATCAACAAGACGATGATAGCGAGGAGCTTATACATAAAACTCCTTATTCTACTTCCATTGGATCCCCGCGTCCGTGGGGATGACAGAAATGGCAGTGCAACAGAGGGGATGATGTCAATAGACATGAGTTCATCATACTGTATGAGCGCAGTCAGAATCAAGTCAACTGACAAAATTACTGCTAAAATGAATACATGCGATGGGCTTTTCTAATCACTATTTTTTCCATACTACTCGTTGTCAGTGTGCATAGTGCGTATGCCGATGAATTTGATGCAATCACCAAGCAGCTGGAGGACACCAAGCGAGACCTGGACTCCTCAGTCAGTGCCACGCGGACTAATGAGGCCCAACTCAGAGAGATGACCCAGCGTATCAACCAAATCCGCACCGCTGTGACGCAGCTGGAGGCCGCAGTTGCAGATAAAGAGCGCACGATCCAAAGTGGTGACCAAAAGCTCGCCATCAGCCACAAACAACTCGAAGAGGCGATCACCTCGCACTACAAACAAGTGGTTTCCCAGCGAGGATTTACCATCATAGATTTGTTTAGCCCCTCCTTTGCCGAGGTTTCCCTTGTCCATAAAAAAAATAAAGAACTCGTAGAGGGGAGGCAAAAAAGCATGATCCTCCTCGCGATGAGAATCAAAAACACCGAAGAGGATCAGAGAAGGCTCGAAGAGCACCAAGTAAAACTTGACTCATTCAAATCAGAACTGGCCAGACAGAGTGCATTTCTTGCAGGAGAGATCATTGGTGCCAAAAGCTATCAGGACACCCTCTCAAAGAAAATCGCGGAGCTGTCATCCAGGCAAAAGTCCATCATCGATGCGCGCTCGGCGCAGTTTACCGCAAGTGCAAACAATGATGATCTCTCTGATGATGCAAATGCATCCTCAGCATACGATCCAGGATTTCGCCCTGCATTTGCATTCTTTTCGATAGGCGCATATACCCACCGACTCGGCATGAGTCAGTATGGTGCAAAGGCACGCGCAGATGCGGGACAAAACTATCGGGACATCCTCAAGGCGTATTTCCCCAGTGGGACCATAGAGGAAAAAGGAGAGATTAGTGGAAACATCACGGTGACCAATATAGGGTCCATGAATTTTGAGACTCAATATCTCTATGGTTTGGCAGAGATGCCCTCAAGTTGGAACAAAGAGGCACTCAAGGCTCAGGCAATCCTTGCCCGAACGTATGCACTTCGCTACACGGATAATCTCGGTCGAGAGATCTGTGCCGCCGAAAGCTGCCAGGTACACTCTCCTTCAAAAGCGGCAAATGTCCCCGACGCATGGCGTCAGGCAGTGGATGAGACAAAAGGGGTAGTGCTCAAAGATGGGGGTGAGTATGCAAAAGCATTTTATTCATCCACTACAGGTGGTTACCTCACTTCATCAGGGTGGGACACGACAGATGGACAAGGCACTGACTTTTTGAACACCGCATGGGAAAAGAAAGCGCGCTCTCCATGGTTTTACAAAGCGTGGTATCGAGTAGCGTATAGCAACAGCTCAGATAGTTGTGGGCGTACCCATCCATGGCTCAGTGAGTGGGAGATGGCAGATATCCTCAATGCGTGGAATGTACGCAAGAATGGATCCTCTGAGGAGGTTGATCGCATCGTCCCCGTCACCATCAATCGTTGTTCCATCGGAGGATCAGGGGGTAATCCATTTAGCATGGATGAGCTTGCGGGGATTTCAGATAAATATGGGGGGAGATATTCACAGGTCAGCTCAGCAAGCCAAAGCTACTCAAAAGAAGGGTTTACGAGTGAGATACGATTCTCCACAAACAGAGGAGACGTGACCATACCTGGAGGAGAGTTCAAACAAATATTTAACCTTCGCGCACCAGGCCACATATCCATACGCAACACGCTGTATGCAGTGGAAAAAAGATGACGAGAGAAAGAGAATTCAAAAATTAAAAGGGAAAAGTAAAAATTACTGGGTAAAGAAACGGAGTCACTTCAGCGAATCAAGAAAGTTGGTCGTGTAGCCATTTTGTATCCAAAATATACAGCTCACTGCGATCACAAAGAGAACAATCAAGATACACATTTCGAAATATTGCCGACGACTTGCACGTTCCGGGTTTATAAAATGGATTGAGTGGATAGACATGATGAGGAAATTTCTAATTTTCAATTTCCAATATCAAACAATATCAGTTTCAAATTCCAATTCAAAATTATTTGTACATTGTAGATTGCAGATTATCATTTTACTTCGCACCTACTGGTTCGGCTCGCACCACAAATCTTTTTGCCGATGTCCAGAGAGGGGTGCACGTGTACAGAGTAAGCACAGGTTTAGCAGATTCTTTTTCTATCTCCACTGCATCGGGATCGACCACTTTGGTTTCAACTACTTCATATACATATTCCTTTTTATTCCAATACAGCTTAATTCGCTGCCCCAAGGTCACTTTGGGGAGGTGATAAAACGTGTCTGGTCCTGAGGTGTAAAGGTATCGATGAGCGACGAGTACCGTGTTGCCACCTTTTGTCGGATCAGAACTGTGAGGGCGGTGCCAAATCCCTTTGTTCATCGTCTCCACCGTATCCCCCTCATACACCACTCCATGCACCCCCATGGCGGGGATGATCAAGGTGTTCTTTTCAGGAATTGGTTGCTTATTTGGTGACCTGTCGCTGGTGACATACTGATCTTCACGAACCGCACTCGAATTATTTGATACGGCGAGCTGTAGCTCGGGGAGAAAGGGTGAGAACGCTATAAAGCACGCGAGCACAAACACTATAGTGGCCAGGGTATTGTTGATAAAACGTGCAATAGATTTGGACATAGTAATTCACCTTACGCACATATGTCATCCCGCCATGGCGGGATGACATACCATCCCTCATAAACTATACCCAAATTGGATTGCTGAAAATGGTATCACCTTGTGCGTTGGATCCCCCTGTACAGGGGGATGACTATCAACTGTCAATTGATTCTCACCGATTATAATAGACCTCATGCATTTTTGGCAGACTCTCACGCGCCCGATCATTGGCCTCGCTCCTATGGATGGAGTCACCGATGCGGCATACCGCAAAGTATTTGATATCTGTAGCCATCCAGATGTCCTTTTTAGTGAGTTTGTACCGGTTGAAGCTATACAAGCCGGCGCAGTCAAAGTCCTCGAGTCTTTCGTGGCGCATGAGACGGACATCCCCACCATCGGACAGATCTATGGCTCCAGTCTCGATGGGTATCGACTCTCGACCTATGTCGTGTGTGCGCTGGGATTTGACGGGATTGATATCAATATGGGCTGTCCTGCGAAGTCTGTAGCCGCGCGGGGAGCGGGTGCCGGACTCATCAGGATCCCCGATCATGCGTGTGAGATCATCAAGGTCGTGAAGCAATCAGTGGCCGAATGGTTCAAAGGCATGACGATCGACGACATTCAGATCTCATCCGCCATGAAAGCAGAACTCAATCGTATCAAGCGAACCAGAAAAGCCGACATCTCCTCAATCCCTGTATCTGTCAAAACACGGATAGGCTATGACATGCCCACCACACGAGAGTGGATCGGACGTATAGCAGCAGAACAACCAGATGCGCTGACGATCCATGGGCGCACGCTCAAACAACTGTACAGTGGCGAAGCATCATGGGAGGAGATCGCAATCGCTGCAACAACCGCAAGATCAATCGCACCAAACATTTGCGTTTTGGGAAGTGGCGATATAACTTCGCGCGACCACGCGATCACAAATATTCAAACCTATGGACTCGATGGTGCACTGATTGGTCGCGCTACGTGGGGCAACCCCTGGATATTCACGGGTCATATACCTACGAAGGAGGAGCGTCTGCGCATCGCTCTGACTCACGCAGAGCTCTATGCGGAGATGCTCCCCAAAGGTCACTTTATATCACTCCGCAAACACATGGCATGGTATATGAGTGGATTTCATAATGCTTCAGTACTGCGCGCTCAGATGCTCCGTATAACCTCTGTGGCTGATATAGCAAAGATAGTGGAGGAAGGGATGATGAATAAGGAGAATTTCTAATTTCAAATTCCTAACCCGATTTTAATCGGTATTCAGCAAGTCATCTTGACCCGCCGATTCGGCGGACCAAGTTCCAATTAAGTATCAATCTTAAAGCCAAAAATCGTCTTCGAGTTAGTTGACTATTACAGGGATGACTTATGACATGAACTGAGTGAATCCCTTATGAAGGGATGTTTCGCTACGCTCGACATGACGAGGTTGCAAGGGAATGAATTGATGAAAGTCCATTTTAAGCAATCAGATTAAGGGACTGGCGTAGGAGTACGAGTGGGTGTAGGAGTGGGAGTCAGAGTCGGGGTAATGATGGTGCCAAACACAGTGAAATATTTTAGATTAGATGTGTTCCAATAAATGATGACGGTATTGGTCGGGCTATTTCCAGTGACAGGGGTGAACTTTATCCGCAAACACTTGGAGGTATTTGCAGCGAGCGTATACGGCAAAGCAGAGTTTGTGAGACAACCGGCTTCATCAAGGATAGAAAAAGGATTAGTAGATCCTGCTGTTGAGAAAAACAAATCAGTAAGTGAGATCGAAGAAGATGTGTTGTTACGTATTTGCATCTCAGCCCAGGTAGAAGCGCTATTTATGAGCGCATAGCTCAAGTTTAGAGTTCCTGAGGAGTAATCTGTACTAAATGTCACACTTCCAGAAATAGGTGTAGGTGTCGGAGTGCCAGAAGGGGTGGGGGTAGGTGTGGAAGTTGGAGTTGATGTCAGGGTAGGAGTGGCAGTTGGTGCCATTGATGTTCCTGTGACCGTAAAAGTGCGATAGTTACCGCTATTCCAATAGACGTACACGGTGTTTGTAGTGAGAGTGGCAGTTGTGGTGGGTTTGTATTTGACCCGTATGCACTTACTGGAACCAGCGGGTATGGTATATGGCAGGTTTGAATTTGAAAGACAGTCAGCTTCGCTCAAAAATGAAAATGGGTTTGTGATACCTGTTGTTGCAAAGGAAAAATCAGTAAAGTTGACGGGTCCGCTCGTGTTATTTTTCATCAAAATCTGAGCCCAGGAGTCACCTTCGTTTACGAGCACGGTCCCTAGGTTTAGATTATCAGCGCTAAAAAGCAAGACACTTGAAGTGGGGGTTGGTGTGGGAGAAGCAGTGGGTGTTACGGTGGGAGTTAGAGTACCAGTTGGAGTCACCGTCGGTGTCAAAGTAGGCAATGAAGTAGGTGTTAATAAACCAGTCGGAGTAGGTCCGAGTGTTGTTTTTGCCTGAGTAGCGAGGGTTGGAGAGGGTTTGCGGGTGGGAGTTGGAGGGAGTTTCCGTGGGGTGGGAATGGTTCGCTTTATCGGATCATCTTTGACCGTGTATTTGGTAGGAGTTGAGGGGGTGCTCGCCTCAGATGAGTTGCTGAGGAGGAGAAAAAAGAGTATCACCGTGATGACGCTACAAATACCTAAAGTGATGAGAATGGTTTGAATAAACTGCTTTTTTTCACCACCATCTCCTGCACCTGAAGGAATAGCTACAAAATCAGGGCGGACTGGGGTTGAAGCCATCCCTGGCACGCGTGGCGCAGTAGATACAGGAGTCTGAAAAATATTATTGGATTGCATGACTATAAAAGTATATACCGAAATGCCAAATCTACATCACACAGGATCAATGGATACGTTGAGTATAGTATATTTTTGTATTCCACGGGGAGTGCTCACTGACACTTCCGATCCTACTTTGCCGTGAAGTATGGCCGAGCCAAGGGGGCTGCGTATCGAGAGATCGCCTTGAGCGAGGTTTGATTGAATGCTGTCGACGAGGCGATAGGTGACCTCACCACTTTCACCGTGGAGCCTCACCTGGGATCCGATGCCCGCTATTCCGGTATCTTTGGGAGTGATGATGCGTGAGTGGCGGAGCATCTTGTCCAAAAACCGTATCCTACTATCCAAACGACCAAGTTGTGACTTTGCGACGCGATAGGCAGCATTTTCACTCCGATCCCCAAGCTCGCTCGCGCGTGAGAGCTCCACCACGACCTCGGGACGCTTTTTCTTCAAATCAGCAAGCTCCTTTTCATACTGAGCATGTCCGTCTGCGGTGAGGTGATACATGGGGGGAATTATAGTTGATAACGTAGAGTTGATAACGTAGAGTTGATAACGTAGAACGAAAATCAAAAATTAAAAGGTAAAAATATAAAAAAGCCGAACAATGTATTTACTCTATATGACATTTTTTCAATTTCGTTATAAGTTATACGCTATTCACTATACGTTTGTTCTATACTTCCCCCATGCATTTTCTCTACACTGACGGTGCGTGTTCGGGCAATCCTGGTCCTGGAGGATATGGATTTATACTCAAACTTGATACTAAAACCATTACTTCTGGCTCTCAAGGGTACATCAGAACCACCAACAACCGTATGGAGCTCCGCGGGGTGATCGCGGGACTGTCTGCTGCACCAGCAAACTCGATCGTGACGGTGGTAACTGACTCTGAATACATCGTAAATGCATTTGTCAAAAAGTGGATCGACGCGTGGCAAGCCAGAGGCTGGCGCACTGCCGCAAAAAAACCTGTAGCAAATCGAGATCTCTGGGAGCTCCTCATCCCCCTCGTGGCCACGCACCACGTAACATTTTCATGGATTCGCGGGCATATGGGTCATGCTGAAAATGAGCAGTGTGATGTGATGGCAGTGGCAGCAAGCAAATCAACCCATCTCATCGAAGACAGAGAAACAACATCCTCGAGTTTGTTCTAACTTTTAAAAGCCGAATAGCGAGAAGAGAACGAACTATGTGCGTGCTGCCTCGCAGGGATTTGAACCCCGATAAACAGATTCAGAGTCTGTTGTCCCCTCCTCATCGGAGGGTCGCCGAAGAGGCGACTACCGTCTCTCCTATCATGTGCTGCCTCGCAGGGATTTGAACCCCGATAAACAGATTCAGAGTCTGTTGTCCTACCGTTAGACGACAAGGCACATCTTCAAACTATCCTTAATTTTCTCGTGAAGAACTTCCTTTCCATAGCCCAACTTATAGAACAGCTCTTGTCTTTGAGCATCATTTTTTGATAGAAATGCCTCATAAAATATAATAATAAATGGCCTATTTTTCCTCGTATACTCGCCACCTATACCCTTATTGTGTTCTTCAAATCGACGCTTGACATCATTTGTGCTTCCAACATATAACGTACCATTTTTCTTGCTCATGAGTACGTAAGTATAAAACATAGATACGACCACATAACTACCGTTAAACCAACCTCTCCGGCTGGCAAGCGACAGGGCACATCGCAAATAAAAGAATGGATCCCGGATCTCGCTCACGCGTCAGTCCAGGATGATTCCCAGGGAGTCATTTTACCATCATTTTGGCTGTCATGGAGGGATAAATGCCATATGATTACTAATATAAACAGATATATATTCTGCGATTGGGACAGCCAATAGTGGTCTCCAAGCCCTGTCAGAACCACCGCGATAAGCGGTGCCAACGCTCCCCATGAGCGATCAAACCTAGTCGCATATAACCTGATCAGGTATATCACCACGACCACTCCCACCAGTCCCACCTCCTCCAGCCACAGTACTCCGATCTGATGCACAGGCTGATAGAGGGGGATCGCCTGGAAATATACTCCAGCCATTGTCGCGACAGATGCACCTAGACCCGTGCCCGTCACGAGATGCGGGGGGATGACTTGCATAGCGTGGGACAAGAGCGCCCATCGCTTTTCGACAGAGTAGAGATCTCCTTGTCCCTGCATAAATATGAGACAAACCACGATGAGCATGAGGGGGCGCGCGACGAGACAGAGCTTGCACCATCTATAGGCAGGATCACGAAACACGAGCAAGATGTGAATGAGGGTAAAAGTGACGATGGCTGCCTTTGAAAAAGATATACAGACTAAAAGCGAACTGGTAAATGTACCCAGGATGCACAGGAGTGACCACAGCTTTCCTGCAGGGGATGATTTGTGCTGTGTATACCACAAGAAAAAATGCACACAGAGGAAAAATCCTCCCATCGCATTTGGATGTGAAAAGGTGCCGTAGGGACGCATGAACTGAGTGCCATTTATCGAGAGCTGTGCGATGTCGGGCATCCATGGATAAATGGCACGTTCACCCAACCAGTACCACCCTCCCTGGATAGCACCTTGGGTGAAAAACTGTTGCAACACGAGCGCGAGCTGTACACAGCTCGCGCTCACCAATCCCAGCACCACTGCCTTCTGATACCTCTTTTCATTGAGCATTGATACAAACACCCATCCCGCCATGATGATTTTTATCCATCTGCTCAGTGTCAGAAGGGGAAGCGATGAGAACAACACATTGACAACTATTCCCATTCCGATGAGGAGGACTGCTCTGATGGAGCGGTGGCTCGATGGTCTGGTGAGAGTGCCAGTAGTCCAAAGAGCGAGTAGTGTCAGCACGAGCACGATATCAAACAAGGTGAGAGAGGGTGCGAGATAGTCCACGCGCAATCCCTCGACATAGGACCATGATGGCCAGAGATGGAGACCCAACTGAGTAGGAAGGAGAAAGGTGAGGAGCCAGACCAACGCTGGCTGACTTCGTTGCAAAATCTTGACCACTCTCGCTTTCATGGGAGGATTATAGGTGGTTGGGATCTGGAGACAACCCGATCATTTGCGGACAATCAAACACAACTCTCGCTTGCCATTGAGATTGACCAAACTCGCTCACTTCAGATGATGGATCTTGTGGTAGCTCGAGTACGATGCGGCGAGGATCGCAAATACCACACCCACGAACACCACCATGCCGATCTGCAGTCCATCCACCGCGACATTGCTGACGAGAGCTCCGATGAGGGTGAAGCTAATCCCAGCATATGCCCACTCCTTGACTCGTGCAGGGACCTGAGGGACGATGATCGCGAGTGCGCCCAGGACCTTCATGACAGTCAGAAATGGCGTAAAGTATGCAGGGTATCCGAGATGCATCATCATCTTGACTGAGTCAGGCGATCCGTATGTGAGTACTTGTATGACCCCTTCAAACAAAAAGATGAGGGACGTCGAAACCCAAAAGATGACTTTTTGATTTTTCATAGTGCTACACAAATGCTAATACAAAAATTGTACATGATGAGCAGGTGCGCAGCTAGAGATACGATGCCTGATGCATAAGCCCACTTTCCCAAAAGGAAACGAAGGGTGGAGTTATCTTTGTGCCTGCGTCGATCATCTGCTGGATCTTTTCAAATGAAAAAAACTGCAGGTCAGCAACCTCCTCAGAGTCTACTTGGAAAGCGCCAGAGTAGCGAGAGACATAGATATGATGGGGGCGATCGTTGTATACCCGTATCCCTACATATGTGAGCGGACTCTCGATACCGAGCTCCTCACGCTGTTCTCGTTTTGCAGCGAGGAGTGGATCTTCGCCAGGCTCGAGGTGTCCCCCCACTGAGAAATCCCAGTGCAGCGGATCACGTGTATCGTGCGCTGCACGGAGCTGGAGCGCCAGCTCACCTGTATCGTTGAATATAAGCACCGAGATATACTGTATGTTGTCCATGCCCGATTATATCAGTATCTTTGAGGTCATCAGGTAAAATATATCACCATGAAGCTCTCACTCCTCGCCGATGGCATCGAAACCATTGTAAACAAAACTAGCGTCCAGTTGACCTGTCCAAACTGTGAACATTCTTTCACCGTGACTCCGGTGGACCTGCTGCGGGATGCTGAGCTGGTGACTGATGAGAGCAGCGAGTCAAATCAAGCCAAAGATGTTTTTATCTCCTACTATCAAACGAGCATAACCTGTGGGGAGTGTGAGCTACCCTTTCCTGCCGACTTTGCCTACGGCGAGATGCAGCCAGCTCGTTATCTCTTTGGACTCTACCTATGAGATATGTCGCACTCCTACGGGGGATCAATGTCGGAGGGAATAAAAAGGTAGAGATGAAGAAACTGAAGGCTACCTTTGAGCACCTTGGCTACACTGATGTGGTGACGTATATCAATAGTGGGAATGTGGTGTTTGACACAAGAAACACAGAAACAAAGAAATTAAGAAATAGCATTGAGCAACTGATGGTGAAGGACTTTGGATTTGAGGTGCCTACCATTGTAGTGAGTGCTGAGGCGCTGCAATCGATCGTCAAAGAGATTCCCTCAGACTGGACGAATGACGATGAGTGGAAGACTGATGTGTGCTTTTTGTGGGAGGAGATAGACGATAGCACCACCATGGAGAAACTGGGATATGACGAAACGATTGAAACCATGGTATACATACCTGGGGTTGTGATCTGGCATGTGAGTCGTGCCAATCAGCTCAAAAGCAAGATGGTGAAAGTAGTCGGTACCAAGCTCTACACACAGATGACCGTAAGAAATGTAAACACTGTTCGTAAGCTATCCGCTCTGTTAGACTAAGACCATGCACGAACACTTTGCGTGTGCATGATCACTGTACGCAGTAAAGATTGTAAATATCGGTGACAAATTTCTCTGTATGTCATCCCCGCGTCCCGCAGAGCGGGATAAATACGCGGGGATCTAAAGGAGCCGGACACTTTATCTGCCACATGTATACCATTGGATCCTCGTGTTCACGAGGATGACAGGCAAGAGAGGTTGCAAAAATCGACATTGGATTAGTTGACTGGTACAGGATGACAAGCTGTTCAGTACCATTTCATATTGCACATTTCACATTGCAGATTGTAAATTGTAGATTCTATTCCCATGCCCTATAACCCCCTCACCACCGAAGAAAAAAAGATCATCGAGTACCGCGGTACCGAGGCTCCCTTTACCGGCGAGTATGACGACTTCACATCGTCCGGGACCTATATCTGTCGTAAGTGCAACAACCCCCTATTTGATTCAAAAGCAAAGTTTGACGCGGGATGTGGCTGGCCAGCTTTTGAAGCTCATTTTCCAGACGCAGTGCAGTGGCTCCCTGATGCTGATGGCTCGCGGACGGAGATCCAGTGCGCCAGATGTGGAGGACACCTTGGTCATGTGTTCGAGGGTGAGCATCTTACTGCCGCAGATACGCGTCACTGTGTGAACTCACTGTCTATCAAATTTGTGCCTGCTGACCAGGCACTCCCGCCGCGTTTGTCTCAAGGGCAAATGATTTGATCGAAATCACCAAATGGATCCCCGCCTGCGCGGGGATGACAGACAAGTGACAGCATGATGTGAATGGCACTTTCTTCATCACACCCCAACTTTTTAAATGGGCGTACAATACTGCACAGGTAGATTTACTTACTAGTTTTCATACCCTATGAAAAAGATTCTCATCACCGGAGCATTTGGGCTCGTGGGGACAGACCTCGTCGAAGCACTATCAAAAAAATATCCCAAAGGATCGATAGTGGCGATCAGTCACCATGCAACAGGTGACTCGCCTGCCATCGTCGAGAATGGCGATGTGCGCGACACGGCAACGCTTGAAAAAATCATTCAAAAGCACGGCATCACTGAGGTGTATCACCTCGCGGGGCTCCTCTCCGTCGGCAGTGAAAAAGATCCCCAGCTCGCCTGGGAGGTAAACCTGGGCGGTCTCAAAAATATCCTCGATCTCGCCGCCAAATACAAACTCAAAGTATTTTGGCCATCCTCAATCGCAGCCTTTGGACCTACTACGCCGAAAACCAATACTCCCCAGCACACGATCCTCGAGCCGACTACGATGTATGGAGTCAACAAAGTCGCCGGTGAGCTCCTCTGTCAGTACTACTTTCTAAAGTGGGGACTCGATGTGCGATCACTCCGCTATCCCGGTCTGACAGGCTACAAAGTGCCACCAGGGGATGGGACGACGGAGTACTCCGTCCATATATTTTATGGCGCAATCAAAGATAAAAAGTACACCATCTTTCTCAAGGAAGACGCGCGACTTCCGATGATGTATATCGATGACGCGATAGACGGTACTATTCAGCTCATGGAGGCGCCCGCAGCGCAGATCACGATACGCACGAGTTATAACTTTGGCGCGATCGACTTTACGCCAAAGGAGTTGGCTGAAGAACTCGCAAAACTTGTTCCCGGCTTCACCTATGTCTATCAGCCAGACCATCGCCAAAAGATCGCGGAGACGTGGCCACAGTCGCTCGACGACAGCCAGGCGCGCAAAGATTGGGGATGGAGTCCGAAGTATGACCTCCCCCGGATGACCAAAACTATGTACGAAGGACTCAAAAAGAAATAACAAAAATAATCACTATGTCAACACAATCTTTTTACTCAGTACTTGATGCGGAAGTCGCCCGCATCGACGAAGTCAAAACATCCAAGCGACACGAGCGCATCATTCAATCATTCAAGAGCCCGACTGTCGCACAGATTGATGGCAAGGATGTGGTCATCTTCAACTCAAATGATTATCTGGGATTGCGCCACCACGCGCTGGTTAAAAAAGCAGAGCATGAGGCAGCGGAGCGGTATGGGGCCGGGCCTGGCGCCGTACGCTTTATATCTGGATCGATGCAGATCCATCGCGATCTGGAAACTTCCATTGCAAAGTTTCACGGACGCGATGATGCGATGATTTTCTCATCTGCCTTTGCCGCAAATCTCGCCGTGCTCTTTTGTCTCATCAGTGGTCAAAGCAAAGATTCCAAAGTCACCAGTGATGTGCTGGTGGTCTCAGATGCGCTGAATCATCGGAGCATCATCGATGGGATCAGACTCGCCAATCTCCCCAAAGAAAATCGAGCGGTGTTTGAACACATGAACATGGAGAGCCTCGAGCAGATTCTCACCACAAACAAAGGAAAATTCTCACGCGTGCTCGTGGTGACTGATGGTGTGTTTAGCATGCTAGGTGAATACCAAAAGCTCGATGAGATGCGCGCGATCGTCGATAGATACGATGCAGCCTATCCCCAAGGAGTGCTCCTCGTCATGGATGACTGTCACGGTGTTGCATCCTGCTCATCCGATGGACGCGGAGTCGAAGGACTCAAAAAAGCCAAGGCAGATGTCCTCGTGGGCACCTTTGGCAAAGGATTTGGATCTGATGGGGGATATGTGGTAGCAGACCAACAGGTGATCGATTACCTCCGAGAGTCATCAGCGACCTATATTTATTCAAATTCTATTTCACCCGGTACTGCTGGCGCTGCATTGCAAGCGATCCAGATCGTAGATAGTCCTGAGGGCAAGAAACTTTTAAAGACATCACAGACAAATACCGCCTATTTCAAAAAGCTGATGTCTGAAGCGGGCTTTGTATTTGCGGCGGAGTCCACTCATCCCATCCAGCCAGTACTTATCGGTGATCCTGTCAAGACGCGCAGTCTCGTAGATTTTCTGTTCTCCAAAAATATTCTCGTCACCAACATCAGCTATCCTGTCGTGCCAAAGGGGAGAGATGAGATCAGAGTCCAGCTCAGCGCAACGCATACCACAGGAGAGATCGAGCATCTGGTAAAGTGTATGAAGGAGTTTGTATGAGCAGAGGTGACATGACTCGTGGTGAATGGAGTCGTCACCTACATTCAACCCGAAGTGCACCAGTACGATTCTTGCAGATGTTGATATTGTTTGAATTTGCATTCGTTCACAGATCGTACAAATGCTCCATTCTGCGTTTTCCAGTCCAAGCATTAATGCAGAATAAGGTATATACTCACCGCACCAATGAGCGAAACCTTGACACTTCATGATGTTCTCCTTCCCGATAAGAGTCGTGGGATTACGGCAGTTTTCAATGCGCCGATTGTGATCGGTCCAGATGACGAAAATTATCTATTTCCTCGTGAGATGAGAGTTAATCAACAACCTGGAAAAGTAGACGCTACAAGTGGCATAGGAGTTTATAGGTTGAACGGAGAGAATAAATTAACGCATCTCCACTCCATTCCCGCCACTGCGATTCAGGGCACCGATCGCACACTTAACCCAGAGGACTTGAGACCTTTTCCATTATCACGAAAAAAGGTATTATTTGGACTTACCGCTGCAACAGCAGAGGGAGTACCATATCCTGCTTGCTTTACAGCTGAGTATCCTTATACAGCGGAGAATATTTCTCCCATGCGAGTTCTCAATCACTTACCCCCAGGCAAGAATGTCCTTCCGCTTTCCGAACAGACGGGTGTATATCGTGAGGAAGGCAAAGAAAATGATCAGAAGTTGACATTTTTTCGTTGGGACACAGGTGGGGTTATCCGTCGAATTACTTTGCCACCTAGTCCATGGGTGGGGAAGGATGGGCGATATGGATTAACTGGTGGGACAAAAATAGCAATGCCAGACAATACGGTGCGAATGTTGATACATGGATTCAGTCGCAGAGCAGATGGATCTGTAGCATATGCGCTAGGTTTAGCTGAATGCAAACTTTCACCAGATGGGACGTTTGATGTGACTGGAGTAGATCCAGAGCCCCTTGTGACCTATGATCAGGTAAAAAAATATGTGCAACACTTGGAGCTAGTCAGACCTGATCCTAAAAAGGATGCAGTGTATGCTGTCGATTGCCATCTAAATGAAAAAGGTAACTTGCTCATACCAATTTCTGTCGACGATCAAGTTGTCGCAATCTTTGAAGTTGATTCAGAACGAATCATGAGACCATTTAGTGCATGAGTTTCGTATGAATGGCAATGCCACTCCATAGCTTTGGAGAAGGAAGTTTTAGAGCTTATCTTCTTTGCAGCAACTTGCACCTTCGCACTTGATATATTCATGCCGCTTCCCACACCTCCTGAATGAACTTCCGAGCATCGCCGTAGTCCATCACCCACAGATATCTGATAGTCGAGAATTGTCTAGCTACGTCTCCGAGATCCCATGACAAGTGGTGCTTTTTAAGATGGTGGAATTGAGCTTTGTACGCCAGTGTTTCCTCTTGGAGTCTGAAGGTAGAGGAGCACACGAAACGCACTGCTTTCCAGAGCGAGGCACCATGAGCATGGACCTCTTGATGCTTGATCAGTGCCACCGTGACTGGATCTGGAGTCTCCCTTTGTGAATCCATATACAAATCTTTGCTCAGGTAGATAGTGTCAGTGAATAGGGTGTTAAATCCCGTGCTGCTAATGACAGGAACATATTGAAACCACCAAAGGTAGGGCAGGATCGGATATTGACTGATGGACATGGATAAATAGTATCAGGTCGTTAGACAATACGAACGAAATCAATAGTGAGTCCAGGCAGATCAGTATGGGAATACTGAATACCACGTTGAATCTTTTAGAACCGACTGTTGTAGTAGTCTAGATCCAGCTTGGTAATCAGTGATAGGGGTGCGGGTAGCGCATCGAGAGAGAACCACCCAATCTCATCACACTTACTCGGCTCTATGATCTTGGGTTTACTGCCAGATCGCAGCTTGGCTAAAAAGGTTGTCGGAACCCAGTGTTGATGTTCAGAAGTAATGACCACTCCATATCTTTAGCGAAGGAGAGCTCCTCGTAGTGTACACTCAAAGATCGGAAGATCTCAAAACCATGGCAAAGTATAAATACAAAAGTGTAAAAAGAAGTCAGATAAATAAATTAGCATAAATATGCTCATGGTAATTCTGAGATAACTAACCAGTAGCTACTTCAGAACTACCAGGGAGTATGGTCATGTAAGTTTTGTAACTTACACATCTCAACTCCCTGGCTAATCAAGTTTTATTTGGCGCTATTTGTGCACCGACTGCACTTTGGCATATATAGCAAATGCCCCTTTCTCACCATTAAGCTAAGGGAATTTATTCCGAACATACGTGGGAAGCAAGTCAACAAGTATGAAGATCATACTCAGTCCTACTGCTGACCAAAACCCAAGAACTGTGAAGGCAATGACCGTTAAGAACGTGCCTGGAAGACTAGTTAACGTTGCTCTTGCGAGCATTGATCCGCTTGTCGTAGGGATTATTAAGCCCAAACCAATAGCCGTTATCAAAGCACGAACTTGCGGTTCGCTAACAACAAAAGAAAGCACCCAATTACTAGTAACAATCATGCCAGCAGCTAGTAATGCTTGTGCAAAGAACACAAAGAGGTTTGACTGCATCTTGACTGTCAAATCAGTTACGTCGTAGCTATCAAGAAGAAAAAACCCCACAACAACTGAGATAAGACTGTCAATTAGAGTGAGTAGTATTGCGTACTGGATAAGTCCATACGCCTCTAGCGGAACGATATGGCCATTAAGCCATGGAGTTGCATCAGATAGATTAACTCCTTGACCATTTGAAAGCAAAAACAAGACGGTTCCGAGAAGCGCATAGTAACCAATCGTGAACAAATTTGCAAAGCTGGGAAGTTTTTCTTTCCGCATGGCGAAAAGAATCACGTCATAGATCCAATGAGCCATGATGGCTGCTCCGAGTCCATAGCGAACAAAGATGTAAGTAAATGCTACACCGCCCACAAATTGCGGTATTACCCGCAGTACCTTGCGCTCTGACTTGTCGCTGAAGTTGCTCAAGTGTATCAGGGCCCAAATCGCATTTCCAAGGAGAAAGAGGACGTAAAACGCCACTTCGCCCTTTAAAAGCATTGTGCCAACACCCAAGATCAACCCTCGTGCAAACATCTCTTCACCGAGTATGAGCAGGAAAATCTTGAGGCTACCCTTATCGAGCAACTTATCAAGAAGGTCGGCGTCATAACTCTTTGAACCTTTGCTGAAAATCAATCCTGACACGATGGCTCCAAGAAGCGTGATCAGAATTACAGCAACCGTGTTGAGTACTGCTGAAGTTAAGTTTTCCGAAGCACCACGTGGTACAGCAGATAAATTTCCCAGCACAAAACTTAAGATGTTGCTGAGTAGCTGTGCGTACGAAACGCCGCCTATCAGCGTCAAAACGAAAAGAACAAGAACGATACTGAATGCGGACCAGAGGCCCATGAGGTTTAGCTTATCGCTAATCGATGAGGTTTTTGACATGACATATCCTTTGAGTTTTTTGATTTTGTATATTTTTATTATTGCTATCCGAATGGATAGCTTTATAAGCGCTCTGATAAAGTGCCTATAATGCTATCCACTCAGTTCAGAATAAACTCTATTTGTAAAAGTGCATATAAAACTTGCCTTTCTTGAATAAAAGACATCGATCCTAGAGCTTTTCTAGGAAAATATCTTGTAAGTAGAAAAGTATCGTCATCTAAGCAAACTTAGTGAGCGAAATGGATCTTTAAGTTCAAGAAACTTTCGCCCCATAAATGCTTAGAAGATTATACTATAAGTATACATTTATGTCAATATTTTGCCCCCTGCATTCTATCTTGAAGTGCACCACGATCTCAGATTATGCTTATCACAACTTTTGTGAGCTGGGATGACATTAGGGTGCTGCTGTAACTAACATGCCAGACACAACATGCTTCGGGAGCGCCACAAAAGAAAGCATCCATAAATCGAAGGGCAGCTTATTTGCAGGAGTGCCCTGAGAGCTTATCGTGGTATTTTGTAGTTTCCCATACCGGGGATCACATTCCGTACTCCACCTCTTGGATCCTCCATATCGCCAGTAGACGCATTCCATAATCCAACGCAACGATTCAGTAAGCAGGTAGACTACCTGCCC
>JBAXII010000015.1:0-33975 GCA_037138475.1 bacterium
CTAATTCACTGTACCGATTTCTGTTACAAATTGTGAAAGTGCTGGTCTAGAGCCTAATTGAAAATGAAGAGGGACAACTCTGCAGAGTTGGGTAGCATCTCGATTGTATGCGAGATACCTGTCAGATACCTGTCAGATACATGTGAAATCATGTTAAGTCATTGTGCAATCCGCTTTGTTCACCTCGCCTCGTAGAAATGCATCGTGATGGTGGCTTTGCAAAATCCAAAGATCCCTTGCTCCATCCGCTTCTGGATGTTTTCACGCATCGTGGTCGCCATAGCTTCAGGCATCCCATGGGTCATATGCATCTCAAATGCGCGGCCACCGAGCTGCCCCTCTGGCATACCTTCTTTGGAGTAGGTGTAGGCAAAACCATAACTCAACACTTCCTGGATCCATTTCTCAAATACATATCCTCCACCCCACCAAAATACAGGAGAGAGCAGCACAAGTTTTTCGTCACTTTTTATGATCTGTTTCCATTCGTCAGCTGACTTGTCAGAGGCATGAAATACTTTGTGAGCTCCATCTGCATTGAGCCTTGCGATGATCTCGAGGCCTTTTTTACTTTCGATTTCTTTAGGGTGAAAATTGATGATCATAGTGTGTATAAAAAATTGATATTGGAGCATTCAAGCAACGTCGGTCATCAGGGCTTTTTGGGAAATGATCCCTCAGGCGCGTACCAATCCCTTACCGCTACACCCTTGGTCGTTTCGCCAGGTTTCACGATGATATCGATCAAGCTGTGATCGGTGCACTCCACTGAGAGCCCACAGGGCACTGACTGCGTGTATCCTCCACTGAGCGCTCCATCCTTGGTGTATGCGACTACGTGATAGGTACCAGGCGTGAGAGATCCAATCACAAATGCTCCCTGGTTTACCACTGTCTGTATAGATACGTATTTCTTCAGATCTTTTGCATCGAATGCGATTACCTGTAGCTCAGGTATGCCGCTTGAGGGGTATCCAAGGGTGCCTTCGATACTGCCGAGTACCATCGCCTTCTCAGGAGTTGGTGAAACGGCTGATTTGACTCCGTCTGTGGGTGAGAGGTCGGGAGATGGCGCTGTATTGACTATCATCACAGAACTGGTAGGAGTTGGCTCGCTATACTTATTTTTGAGTACTACGTTTTCATCGCGAACTTTTTGATATTGCAATATTCCATATGCAGATATGCCACCGAGCACAAAGCAGGTTAACGCAATGAAGAGTATTTTCATAAGTTGCATTGTAGCACGAATATAAATCAGTCTGTACCGTTGTTTCACTATGCTAGATTCAACTCAACTGTGCACTGATCACTTCACAAGCGATGTCCTATCTTTTGATGATCCCATGTGCGCCATTTTCTCCTATGCCGACTGATGTGCACAGGACAAACGTTGCTTTTTGGTGATATTCGGCTATGGAGCCTGCGCCTGTGTAGCTCATGGCCGAGCGTAGTCCGTCCTCGAAGCTTCCCATAAGGTCGGCAAGTGCACCTCTATATATGGTCACCCCTGCATCTCCCTCAAAAAAGTTACCAGATGAGTGAAACTTTTTGTCATGGCTTTCGCGCAAGCTCCGCGCAGTTCTGGATGACGAGCCAAAGTATCGCTTGTATGGCACTCCTTCTATGGTGATGAGCTCACTGGGCGCCTCGTCAGTCCCCGCGAACATACTTCCCACCATGACACACGTAGCACCCGCTGCCATAGCCTTTGCAAAGCTTCCGGCTGAGGTGATTCCGCCGTCAGCGATCAAGATCTTTGAGAGCTTTCGAGTGACGGTGGCACACTCCATGACTGCACTCAGCTGTGGTATACCTACCCCAGCGGTTATACGGGTCGTACAGGCAGCACCAGGGCCTATGCCGACCTTCACCCCATCTGCTCCGGCTTTGATGAGGTATGCAGCACCTTCTTTGGTGGCTACATTGCCTACGATAAGAGTTTTTTTGCCGATATGTGTGCGAAACCACGTGATGATATCTTTTGCATATATGGTGTGCGCGTGTGGTGTATCAAGGATAAATATTTCAGCACCCGCTTTATGGAGTGCGGTGATGCGGTCATGTGCGTCCCCTGCGATGCCACTTGCAACTGCGGTGATCACCCCTTTTGCCTGAAGCTTTTGGAGAAGTGCCACTTCCTCCTCTATGGAGACGAACTGATGGATATAGGAGAGTCCTCCATGTGCTGCCAATGAGGAGCAAAACTGTTCAGATACTACTGTTTGCATATTGCCATTTACCACTGGAACGCGAAGCGTCAGGGGGCCTATGCGTACTGATATGTCTATGTCTTTGCGACTTCTGATGGTGCTGTACTGGGGAGCTATCAAAACCTCATCGTAGGTGTGTCTGAGTGGGATGCTCATGTGTGCTGGCACACTGCAGTATACACAAATTCGATGTCAAGAGGGTGATATAAAATTCCTTCAATTCGGTACATCTTCCCCCCCTCCTCTGGACGTAGTCCGACGGACGGAGTCCGGGCGTAGCCGAGTGAAATCCGCCTTTGGCGGAGGCGGAGCCTCGTTTACAAATTTATCCCGCTTTGCAGGATGAGGGGGTGATCCCGTCCACCGAATCGGCGGACGGGATGGGGGTGTAGAGATATGTCACACATGGATCCCGGGTCAAGCCTTTTCGGCGAATTGAGGAGTCGAGATGACACACGAAAATTTTGCATATCTCACAGAACCTCTGTTTTTCATATTCTGGTCAGTCGCAATCTGAGCGAGTTTGACACGACTGATACGCTCGAGAGCGCCATGGCGAGTCCTGCAAAGATCGGGTTCAGCACTATCCCCCACACGGGGTAGAGCACTCCTGCCGCTACGGGAATACCGATGACGTTATAGATGAATGCCCAGAAAAGATTCTGCCTTATGGTGCGCATCGTGCTCCGAGACAAATCAACAGCTTGTGTGACCTTTGATATGTCGCCATGGATGAGTGTGATACCTGCCGACTCTATGGCCACGTCAGTGCCTGTAGCCATCGCGATCCCTACCTCTGCCTGGACCAGTGCAGGAGCATCATTGATCCCGTCGCCTGCCATCGCGACTCTGTGTCCTTGTGATTGGAGCTCTTTGATTTTGGACGCTTTTTCTTGGGGGAGTACATCAGATACGACAGTCTTGATGCCGAGTTGATCTGCGATATATCGTGCAGCAAGTGCATTGTCCCCTGTCATCATGATGACTGAGAGTCCGCGCTTCTGAAGTGCTTCAACAGCCGAAGCAGCTCCCTCCTTGACTGTATCGCTCAGTGATATGAGACCAACAACCTTTTTATCCACCTCTACTATGATGACTGTCTTTCCTTGTGTTTGTAGGTGAGTAATCCTCTCATCGGTTTGATCTCTATCTGGCTTGTGTATAGAGAGTGCCTTTCCATTTTCGATTGCTTTCACTCCTACCCCTTCGAGTGCCATAAAATCAGTTACTGGCCGGAGAGATATGTTTTTTGATTTGGCATATGTTACTACTGCCTGTGCGAGCGGGTGTTCGGAGAGGGCCTCGACACTTGCTGCAGACTGTATAAGATCTTTGTCGGTGTAGGCTTTTTCAAAAACTACCACATCTGTTACCTCAGGTGTTCCTTTGGTGAGTGTGCCAGTTTTGTCTACCACCAGGGTATCTACGTTACTGAGTAGCTCCAGACTTTCTGCATCTTTGATCAATATCCCGTGTTCGGCACCCTTCCCTACTCCGACTATGATAGCAGTCGGAGTCGCGAGCCCGAGCGCACAAGGACAGGCTATGATAAGCACTCCCACAAAGGACAGTATCCCATACGTGAGGGCGAGTGACTGGCCTATATAGGAGGTACCTATGAATATCCAGACAACCAAAGATAGGAGAGAGATGACTAGAACGACTGGTACAAATACTGCGGAAATTTGATCGGCAAGCGCCTGTATCGGAGCCTTTGAACCCTGGGCCTCCTTCACCATATGTATGATCTGTGCCAGCATGGTATCTGATCCTACCTTTGTGGCACGACATTGGATGCTTCCCTGTTTGTTCAACGTAGCTCCAATGACCGTATCCTCTACCTTTTTATCTACAGGGATTGACTCGCCCGTGATCATAGATTCATCGATCGATGTCGATCCCCTGATGATGACCCCATCTACAGGTATTTTAGAACCAGGTTTTACCACGAATATGTCTCCGATGACCACCTCACTGATGGGTATTTCAACTTCATTTTTGTCACGGATCACTGTCGCCGTTTTTGCCTGAAGGCCGACCAGCTTCTGTATGGCATCTCCCGTGCGTCTTTTTGACCGAGTTTCTAGATATTTTCCCAACGTGACAAATCCAATCACGACGATGACCACATCAAAATAGGTATATTCTGGCAGTGACAGAAGGGTCATCACTTGGGGGAGAAGGGTGATGATGGAGCTATATAGATATGCAGTCAGGGTGCCGATGCCCACCAAGGTATCCATATTTGCCACCCCATAACGAGCAAATCTTACCACCCCATCAAGATATGGTTTTCCAATCCAAAATATGAATATAGTTGAGACTATCATCAATATGATATTCGTCAAATCCATAGGAAGCGGGAGGTTTGGTACGGAGGAAAAAGATCGTGCAGCGATATCCCACATCATGAGTATGAACGTAGCAATGGTCAATGGAAGTGCGAAGAGGATCTTATCTTCCTGCCCATCCATCTCAACCATCGCCATATGATCATGACCAGTATCGGAAGTTTTTTGATCATGCTCAGTGTGGGCCATCTGATATCCAAATGGCTTTATCGCATCGTTGAGTTCGTGTGCTTGTGTCACGCTCTCATCAAAAGTGACTGTGGCTTTTTCAGTACCAAAATTTGCCTGGACTTTCGTCACGCCTTTTTGTTTATGCAGCTGAGACTCGATGATGTGTGCACAGCTCGCACAGTGCATGCCGGTTATGTCAAATGTTTTGGTTATCATAAGGGTGATTAAATTTGATACCAATTTTTTCTCCACTCTCGTAACATCTTACCAGTGGTAGTCAAAAATGCTTCCACTGCATCAGTATTATCAAGCACTTCTGTTCTGCTGGATTTTGTTCTCACTTCTTTGGTCATCACGATGCCGCTGTCATGGTGAGAGATGATCGCATTCAAAAATCGTAAGTCAAACGATGCGTCATGGGTTCCCAGGCGTGCTACTTCGGGATCCTGTACCATTTTGGTGTCTCCATACCACTCCTTCTTCCATGCGTACAGTTCGGCTATCAGTGTAGGCTCGCTTTTCTGTATCTCGAGAGCGAGATCGTGTACTTCGGGTCTTTTGCTTTGCTCGGCTTGTTTGGCGACGAGTATCGCGCCGCGGTGATGGGCGATCATGGCATTTACATATCGTAGGTCAAGCCATCTGTCAGAGGTGCCGAGGGACATGACATTTTTATCATACATGGTGAGAGAGTATTGGGGAGTGAGGTAGTATCCGATTCCGACTCCGATAATACCAGCGACTATCATGAGGGATGCAGTAAGAACAATTGATATCTTATACATAAGAAACAAAAAATTTATAAAATTACTTCCGTTTTAGTTTGTACACCTTTAGTATTTCCTCGGTGGCAGTTTCTGAGTGACCTGCTTTGATCTGATCTACTACACAGTGACTGATATGGCCCCTCAAAAGAGCATCCTCAATATTTGACAGACTTTGCTTGATCGCCGAAGTTTGCGTGATCACGTCGATGCAGTACGTATCTGAGGAAACCATCTGTTGAAGCCCGCGAACCTGCCCCTCGATGATTTTGAGATGTTTGACGATCCGAGTTTTTTGATCTTGCATTCTGACATGATACCCTACCCAGGGTATTGTGTCAAGGGGGAGATTTGGATAACTGAAAGGGAAAAATTTGCAATATGCCCCACAGTGCGGGGGAGGAAATCTACAATCCACAATTTTCAATTTACAAATAATGGAAATGAAAGTATCAGATGTCATCCCCCCGGGCGTAGCCTCGAGATGACATGTGGAGTATGTGAACGCTGATTTATCAACAATGGCGTGGTGATGGATGCCTTGAAAGTCAAATACCAACCACTCCAAATAGCTTACCTATGCCATAGGTCACAAGCATTGCGATAAGTCCACCGACCACCACGCGCAACATCGCCTTTCTTTTTTTGGCTCCTCCTGCATATGCGCTGAGCGATCCAGTGATCATGAGTGCAATGATGACTGATGCAAACGTAGCAGGAATGCGTATAGATATGGGAGGGACTATGATCGCGATAAGCGGGATGATCGCGCCACACAAAAATGCGAGCCCTGAGGCATATGCAGCGTGCCAGGGATTTGTCAGCTCGAGCGAGTTGAGCCCGTGCTCTACCTCAGCATGTGCTGTAAACGCATCGTGTGCCGTGAGCTCTGCGGCTACCTGAGATGCAGTGGCTGTTGACAAACCTTTTTTCTCATACAGTAATGCGAGCTCTCGGAGCTCCTGATCTGGCAGTGTTGCTAGTTCATGTTTCTCTTTTTTCAGTAATGCTTCCTCTGTGTCGCGCTGTGCACTGACTGATACATACTCGCCGACTGCCATAGAGAGTGCTCCTGCGACAATAGCTGCCACACCTGCCGTGATGATGGCACTCGTGGAGTCGGTAGCGCGCCTGCGACGCCGACAATGACTGACGAGACAGAGACGATGCCATCATTTGCACCGAGTACTGCCGCACGGAGCCAGTTTAGCTTTCCACTGGTCATAGTGGAGTCTGGCTCAAGGTGAGTTAGGGTATGTTTGAGATTTGTCATAATTAATGTATGTAGATCTGATTATTACAGGTAACAAATTTTACAATCATCCCCTTCTCGCTCTGATAATATCCTTCGTCAGCACCTTCCGCATCTGCGAGCGGATAGAAACCAGGTCTGGGTGTGCAGCAAAAAAGGTTAGTTTCTGATCTTTGACATTAGTTCCCTTACTATCTTTCTCCAGCACATAAAACGCAAAACTTTCTGCGAGGTCCTCGACATCACTCGTAGCTGCATACTCTGTCACAAACTTTGTGGGGTCGTACACTGGCTGTGGTTCATTTTTCCAAAATCGTGACACAAACAGATAGAGATATGAGTCGGCTTTCGAACATCCCTCATCGATAGCGTATGTGTGACACTGATCTGCTCCGGGCACGACTTGGCTCGTATTGAGCGTGATGATGTGACCGAGCTCATGGATGAGTGTAGCAGATCGCTCTTTGGGATCTGATACGCGATACCCTGAGAGGTTCACTGCTATCCTCCACCTCCCGTCCCCATCTGGATCATCGACGAATGCCTGAGTATCGTCCTCAGGATTATCAAATACTTGATACTCTGATATATATCTATCGCTGATGTTGTTCGGGGAAAGTTGACTGATGCGGTTCCATATCGTGCGGTACTCATCATCGTCAGCACCCTTTGCTAAAGTGATCTTTTCTGTATTGGACACTGTGTAGCTTGCTTTGACAAACTCATCCTGGTTCACATCTGGCTTTTCATCACTGTGCTTTTTTGCACTGTAGTCGTCTGTCCAGCTGGCGAGCTCATTTTCTATTTCGGTTTCGATTTGTGCACATTCTGATTCATCCTTACATGCGTAATAGCATGTCTTTGATTCAGTATCGTACTTTTCGTATGAGGTACATTCATTCTCACTTTCAGCCGAGGATTCATATATAAGGTGCTCTGATTGGGGAGGTGAGTATGAGTACATTCTCAAGTATCCGACAGCGGCAGCGCATATAAATAAGACAGATAACAATAAACGAGTGGAGTTTTTGCTCATGTTTAGTATTGTATTTGCAATATATCAATATCTAGCTTCACAACTCAGGAACGAGCTCGGGATACTGAAGTGACAATCGTCTTTTGTATCCGTCGATGGTGTCCATGTGAAAAACATGTTCTTTGATAGCCTCTATGCCGCTCACGCTACCATCAGTGAGTGAAAAATTTGGCGACAAGAAGGCCTGCGCTGCTTTTCCCCAAATGGGTAGAATATCTACGAGCTTCACTCCTGGTATCCCCATCAGTTGGCGATAGTAGGGAGTGGTATTTGTGATCACCAATCTATCCAAACTCTTATGTGCATGCAGCTCATCTCTGATTTTCACATCTGTATGGGGCACTCCCTTGACATGCGTGATGACTCCCGTCACAGACTTTGCACCCATTTTTTTCAGGGCTAGTGCATCTTTACACAGGGTACCACCCGTTGCGATCATATCGTCGACTAAAAAGATCAGTTGATTCTTGAAACCATTCGGATCGATGGAGTGGATACGTTCTACACGTGCGACCCCTCCCCTCCTCGCTTTCTCGATCCTTCCCACCACTGGTATGCCTGCCGCTTTGGCAAAGAAATGTGATCTGCCAATGGCACCATCATCTGCGATGACCACCCCTGCATTCAGCGGGATCATGCCCTTACTTCTCAGAGTCGTAGCAATCTGTTGGAGCGCAGTGAGTGTGATATATGGCTTGCGGATTGCCTGGACGCTTACCAGGTCGTGTGGATCCATGACGGCGAGCATATCTATTCTCCCAACCTCGCGTAATAAGTCTGCTATGTAATATGCATAGTGCAGTTCTGCGTCGCTGATGTATGCTCCTGACGAGTCCATCGTGGACTTTGTCCCCCGGCCCTCGAGGTCGCTCAATAGCAACATGACCTCACGTGTTCGGGGACTCCTTTTATCCAGAGGATTTGCAAATCGTAACGCATGCGATACTTTTATAAGTCCATCCAGCTGCGATTCGGCATGGTATCCACTCACAAATCCTGGCACTATTGCGCGAGATATACCCTCATCTGGAAAAGGGATAGATAAGTGTGGCGTTTGATCAGTGTAAAGATCGGGATGCACGTAGATCACGTTTGAACTGTCTCTGTCTGCGGGCGTAACGAGTGCATTCACAAGCTGTGGATACTGCTGTTGGAGAATTGGGTGAATTATCAGTGCGGGTTTTGCGTTTCCACTCATACGGGTGTAGTCTAACACAAATAGCCATCGTGAAGCACATTTCGCGTGCTAGTAAGTAGTACAGCTACTTAGTTTCCCTACCAGCACTCGTGCAGGATCGCGGAGAAGCTTTGCGAATTTGTATTTGAATGGGCCCGTTGAGAGCTCGATGATTTGAGTCGCTGCCCATGAGGGATCGAGGTAGGTAGCGGTATCTTTTTCATTATTCCAAAAAGGAGTGAGCATGCCTGATGGTGCTATCACTATCACCTTGCCCAACCCGGCATCGAGGGCAAGAGAACGTCCGAGCATCCCGAGCCCCGCCTTTACCATCGTATATATAGGCTCGAGCTCGCGCGGAGTGTACTGGGAGCTGGAGGTGATGAGCATGACCTTCAGTGGTTTCCCTGGATTATTTTTTAGTCCATTGATGAGGAGCGTAGGCGCAGTGATGCCGACATGGATCATCGAGAGAATAACTTAATTTATTTTGGTACGACTTTAATCAATCTATCAGAGAACCGACTTGTAATAATCTTTCCAATATCGAAAATTATTGATTTAGATGTAATATATGGCAAGAACATCTTTGCCAGACTTCTCTTATCAACCATGGCTAAGTACGGCGAAATATTGATGAACGCTTTGATGAATCTATTAATATTACCCTCGACCCCTTCTTGAGATAAATATTTTGATATACCCATAAGGAGATCTGGCTGTTTCATAAGAAAACTTTGGATATCAACTCTCTTTTTTTGTATATCATCACTTGTCTTTTCTTCAACACAAAAAGGAGCAATTGCCTGAGAGGCCATTTTCATGTCATTTAGTGCGAGTGAGAGCACGAGCTTTACAAGATCATCCCTTTGGTCAATAGAATCTATAAAGCCTACTTGACCATGGTCGATCTCGGTGACAACCCCTTGTGGACCAATAAATATATTTCCTTGGTGCAGATCTGTATGGAATATACCTAATCTAAAAGTTTGATGAAGGAAATCAGAAACCACCTTCTTATATACTTCCTTTATATCAATCTCTATGGCACTCTTCTCTTTTTCAGTCAATGGCTCATTATTTTTAGATTTCCCTTTTGCAGCCTCGAGATCTTGCAGTGATATGCCTTGTGCTATAGATATCTCCAAGTGTCTCCTACTGCCGTGTTTAATGGTAGGGGTTTGTATATTTGCTTCTTGAGGAAGCCGTTTCCTTCTCTGAGAGATAACATTTGTATTTGCCTTTTCAAATGTAGTATCAAGTTCTTCTGCAATCATTTGTCTTAGCTCCTTTAAAATTTGGTCTGGATCAACAGATATTTTTCCAGCAGAGTGCAATACTCTCATAGCAGCACCAGCTGCAGCTACATCTTGATCTAGTGTCTTTAGTATGTCTGGTCTAATCATTTTGATTACCGTGTCTGTCTCGTCCCCCCCAATGCTACGTGCGAAAGAAATGCTAGCTGTTGAACCGCCTTTTGTGGCTCCTAAACCGACATATTCGTCCTGACGGCCCTCGTCACGAAGCATCAACGCAACTGTTGATTTTGGAAGTGGCGGAATATCTTCCTTCAGAGAGGCTAGAGAATCGCGCAATGACTCCGGAATCAAGCTATCCATCTGTCCGATTTTGTTTCCTACCACTCCGAAAGCCGATAGACCAACTTGCACCAGCTGTTCCTTGCTTAGCTTCCCCCCACTATCTGCTATGGCATTCACTAATCTAGCCATGATTTCAGTGCGGCGTTCGGGAGTAAGAGAGCCAAACGTAGTGGTGATGATCTTTTTAATTGTTTCTATTTCAGCAGGTGGCCACATTGGGGTTACCTTCGCATCCATTAGATTTTGTGTCTGGGGTGTAGTTGCAACATTGATGAGAGATTCTAATAGTGAAGCACCATGTTCACTGTAATGCTTCTCTTCGAAGAATCCATCCTCGCCAAGACACATACGATAAACTATTTGCCTTCGGTCATTGTCATTACTACTGAGAAATAGAGGCCCAAAAGATGTTGCGGTTATAGGATCTTCGTTAGATCCCATCTGTTGAACCAAAAACTTATTTAGTTCTTCTGGAGTTGCAAGTTGTAATAAAATAGGCAGACTGATCCCACTTAAGATACCACTCAATTTTTGCGTTAATTCTTTCCGAGGATGATTTGTCTCAGCTGAGCGATTACTCTGCCTTGAAGGCACCATGAAGTGTTTTTTAATTTCTTCATAATACTCTTCAAATTCATTTTCAGATACCGTATCTTTTTCTCCAAATCCATTGCCCTGAGAATCATACTTTGAAAAGTGATCACCCACTACCAAGTCCCTTAGTTTCCCCTTGACAAAACCGCTGAAGAATCCATCTGTTAGCTGTTCGCGAGATAACACATGTTTGTTTGTTTCAAGCAAGAAGATCATCAGCTCTTTTCTTTCTTGCACTTTGAGTTTTTGTATTCCAAATGAAACAGCCTCCATCATCCCACTCCTCACGGCAGTGTTTGCACTATCGGTGCTGTAGTTGTGGCCTGCAATTAGACTTTCTCCCTGTCTCACCTGGTCCCAAGTTGTGAAAGTGGAGTTCATTAGCGTATTGATGTATTGATCCCTCGTCGATGAAGCATTTGGCATTAACTCCAGTATTATCTTGAGTCCCTGTTCAAAAGTAATATCTCTTCCGACTTGGTTTAACTCGTATCGAATCAATTCGTTTGCAAGAGAATGCTTTGTTCTCGGGGTATGCGCTGCGCCATATGCCTTTCGAAATAGTTTTATTTTCTCATCAGCAGATGAACCTTCATACTGAGCAGTTTCTTTAATGATGGGCAGCAATGTTCTTTCAATGAGATAATCTCTAACCCCTGATGGGTGAGATATAGTCTTTGTATATACGTCTATTTGACAGGACATTTCATCGATTGTTGACGTGGGAAACTGCAATTCAGTCTGGTTCGCCATCCACTCTACACTGTCTAGTAAATTAGAATTTCCTACATACCAGAATGGGTATCTTTCTGCAGCATCATGTGACACTTTACCTAATGGTAGAGAATGGAGGGGGTGTGAAGTCGAGTCTGGCGATGAGTTTTTCTGACCGATGTCGTACTTCCTTAGTTGGTTTTCGGAGACCATGCTAAATAGCTCTATTAGCTCGTCTCGATTAACGATGGGTAGTGGATATCTTTTTTCTTTGTTCAATGAAAAGAGTGACGCAAGCACAAACACATCACGGAACTCTGATGGAGGTAATACTCTTAATTTTTCCACCATTGATTTAACTGTATTGACTCCGACTCCTAAAAGACTAATGTCAGCGTATTCATAGGGCAAAGCAGTTAAGCCCTGTGTATATCCCAACAGCCTAGCAGCAACATCTGTCAATACTATCCTCTCCTCTGGTGAATATGATATTGACTTTGTTATAGCCGCCAAAATCCTTTTGGCAACAGCATTCGCCTCTTCAAAAGGAAAACCTGGAATAATTTCGCTACCGCTTAATCCACCAACTTCTTTGGGAATCAAACGAGGTCTAAACGTATTCTCACGTGACGAGCCTTCAATAGACCCCACCCCACCTTCTTCTACAAAGCGCGCTACAATCTCTAGTTTGCTCATGCCTTGTGATGTCAACTTATCTGAAAAATCCGCATACCATCTTTCATGAAATGAGCTCATATTGATCCCGGAAAGATATGGCAAATACTCTCTATAAAGCGACAGATCACCGCATTCATCAAGGATAGTCTTGATCTCTTCAGGAAATAGAAACCGTTCCTCAACTCCTTTTGATAGCAGTTGTCTCATTCTCCCCATATCACTCCCCAACGACTCTTCCGAAAGCATCCATTTCAGGACAAGCTCTCTGCTCGACTTATTATGGGCCTTTGATAGCATGCTAGTAAACCTCTCAAATGCCTCATCCACCTCCTCTGGCGTTTTAATATTATTTATATCACTCATCCACACCGCCTCCTTCTTCAATGCATCCAAGAGATCAATCTTTGCTTGGTCTTTATCAAGAATCATGTCCTGGTGAGGTATAGTAATCGTTGGGCCTCCCGAAGCGGCAATGTCAAATAACTCTGAATGCTCACAGCGTTTGCAATACTGGTTGAATATATCTATGAAATTCACTATACGGGGTCTACCAAATAGATTTCCCAGCTTAGGTCCTCCTTGATCAAGTGCCATGTGAACAGAGAGAATAGCTTTTTTTACATCAGCCAATATTTGCTTATCTGTAGAGTCTCTAGCTACATATTCAATATCTTCAAATGAGCTTTTTAGAGCAAACGCATCCTCACTAAAATAGCCAGAGCGCACAATCATGAGCGCCAGATCATTAGCAACCTCGTAAGTTTGACAGTGTCCTATTCTTAGTAACGACTGGGAGATGCTCTCATGCAGACTGCTGTAATCAGGCACCAATTCGTTGTATTTTTTTACTTCATGCACGATTTGGTCTCTTAAAGCACTCCATTTTGAGGGACCGGTGGTTGATTGTGCACATTCTAGGTATGCAGAAGCTAAGGCATATCCTGTCTTTGTCAAAACATCCCTGCGACATTCTGAAGTAGCCATGTCTATAACTCCGTTCTTAGATACGTATTCTGCCGCATCTGGAACACATTTCATTTTCAATAAAGCGAGTCGATCAAGATCGGGCTGACTTTTTACAATTGTGAAACTCGGCGCAACAAAATCCTCAATATCAGAGCAGATATTTTCAAAGAACCTATCAAAAGTAACGCCTTTCAAGATTTGGTCATCATTCTCATTGGGCGTTTTCGTAGATGCAGAAACTAACGCCTCAAATGGTTTTTTGCATATTCCATCAAGCGACAACCGTACTTTCTTAGCAGTTTCTTGAGTTAGACCATCTAGACGCAAATTCGGCTTCTTTTCTGAGACTTTTGGCTTGAAATCAGGCCTATCAGTTAAAATATTTTCAGCACGCCATTGAGCTTTGAAATCATCTTTTGTAATGCGTATATCGTCACGCTGAACTGAATTAAGAATTGCCTGAGCGAGGAGTACGTTTTGGAACGCCCATGAGTGAGCAAACTTTTTTACAATTCTTGCACGATAGAATTCATCAGAAGACAGGAAAACCTCAAGGATTTGACTTAGTGTTTGTGTGTTTTCGAATTCACGTGAAATATCTTCTTCCGAGAAGATCTCCTGTCGTCGAAGAGATTTAGATTGGAACGATTCACTTTCACCCTTAAGTCGACTAGCTAAATCTCCTGGTACTTCTTTTGGAGCGATGTATCTGCCATTGAGGTGAATACTTGGGTCTTGAGATATATATAATCCAAGGACTCTCCTATTCTCACTGCTTGGGTGCGTAATTGGAACACACATTTTCGTGCGCTCTTTTTCTTCATTTTCAGCACGTGAACTTTGATCTTTTTTTTCCTTCTCTTCTATCCATTGTAGAAATTCTAGTGCCCCGACTGCATCGTCAGTGCAATATTTCTTACTCATCATAAAAAGCGCATTTACATCACAATAAGTCTCATTGAGATGAAACATTTTTGCTTCAGGATCCCAATGTGAAAATTCATGGGCGAGAATTAGTGCCAAATGTCCTTGATTTAAAGTAGTTTTCTTCTCATCTGTAAATTGATTTAATTTACTTATGAGCCCAGCCGACATCACTACGGTTTTATGATCGCTTAGCGTATTAGCTTTGAGTCGACCATCTTTGCTGAGGAATAGTTCAAAATCAGCCTCCGGTTTGAGGGTGTGCATAATACCTTCAACAAGTGCATACATTGGGTCCGAACGATCAAGTAATTCCCCTGTATCTTTCAATTCTGCCACGTGCTTTTCGCTAAAAGATGCTGATGATAGCCCGTGAAGCCTTTGCTCCACTTCCTCTACGTATTTCTGTGCAAAGGAAGGAGTGTTTTCGGCAGCACGTATACCTGGCGCAGCTTCGCGTCCTGTGCGAATATCATCGTTCCCATTTAGGCTACTCTCATGGAGTAAATTCAAAGTAGTAAACTGGTTTTCATTCATATATTCACAACACTATAGCATATATTCTGTGCCGCATCGTGTACTACCAGCAGGTCCCATACACTTTTCTGGTCAGACAAGATTCACACGCTGTAATGATTGAAGTCTGGTATTGATGAGTGAACGATACCAGATGTTAATTTGACATGTCAAAGTATCTAGCATCTATTTTTCCAGGCTGATCATATCTCACTAAATTTTCTTCCATCTTGGTGCAAAACCTGCAAGGAAAGTGTAAATATGTGCCATGAACTTATTTGACCCATGAGCTACCATACCTGCATACATCCCCTTTTTAAATTCGTTGACATCAGTGCCTGGATACGTCAGTGCTCCGTTTGCATAGCAGTAGCTACAGTACTTCTCATGTTCGCGATTTGCACCTTTGGGATCTTTTGCAAATGGCATCATACAGCTCTCACACATACCGGTAAGTGGTTTCATATGAAATAGTAATTGGTAACAATAAAATCAGAGGTTCACGATGAGAAATGTGGATACGAGCATGCTCACCAGTTGATAACTCGTGGCGATGGCGATCTGCGCGGGCACATGGGCGAACTTTGTCTGTGACCAGATCGTAGCCGTTGCTTGTGAGGTGAGGACAAATCCCACCCAAAGTGATGCAGCGACGATATACGGATTTATGCCGGAGAGGGCCGTGATGCATGTGGCGAGAAAGATATTTGCGATCACGGTCACGACGAGTTGCCCCATGTAGAGCTTTGGCATGTGTTTTTCAGATTCCTTTTTCTCAGCATCTGATCGCTTTGCAAACTCCATATACGTCATCCATTGTTTACAAAGAGTTTCCCAAACCAAGCCATACCTAATACAGTTTGAAAGATAGTAGCGAGGATGAGCGGGAGGGGTGAGATGATGATATTCATAGGAAATAGTTTGTAAATAGGTAATGGTTATGCACTTTTTAGAATCGCGTCAAACCTCACTTTATTCTCCCCCATCCACTTTTGCTGTTCTGCTTTCTTTTGCTCGTCTGTGAGTCCCGCCTTGCTCATCATCACCTCAGCATGTGCCTGCATATAGTGCGGCATGAGCGCCTGCATCCACGTCTCAAATGTTTCACCTTGGGCCGTCGCATCACAGAGATCACATTTCATGGTTTTCATAGTCATTTAGAATGATTAAAACGTACACTGTCATTGTACAAGATGAGTGCGTTCTTTTGCATCCGTGCGAATCATCTCCACGATCTCGGGGAACTCAGACACTTGAAAATGCCCATTTTTATTTTCATAGACGATTAGCTTCGCATGTGGCAGTTTTTTCATATATTTTGCCGCATGGGAGAGGGGTACTACGAGGTCATCTTTCGAGAACATGAGCGTGAGACGTGGCGAGCTAGTCGCCAATAGAGAGAGGTCAGCGGAGAGTCTGAATCCTCCGACCAGATCCTTTCCTGGCACGCTATTGCTATATGGTAAACAGATCAGATATGTAGACAAAATCCGTTTTGGAAATCGATTCTCAGACAGATACTTTGCGAGGAAAACACCTCCGAGAGAGGAGCCCACCAAGATGATGTCATCCCGTAGGAGCGGGATATATCGCTCAAAGCATATCTTCCACTCACTGTACTTTGCATTTTCTATGAGGGGCATCTTGGGTCTGATGATCTCAAAGTCAGTACCGAGTGCGTTGGTCAGATAGTCATCTGACCAGTACACTTTAGGCTCCAACGAGACCTTCATGTTTTCCAAATAGTATAAATAGTCGCGCTTACTCTTGAACGTCTGTCCGCCGTATATGTAGAACAGTTGTGTTTTGTGATTCATAGCTAGTATGATAGCAAATGCTTTGCTGCGTGGAGAAATGCGATGCTTCGAGGCATGATGTAGTCGCGGGCTATATCGTTAGTTGTCTTGCATTCGCTTAGAGACTTTAGCGCATCAGTATAGGATACCCAGGACAGCTCGTATCCAAACTCTTCCTCTCCCGCAGTAAAATGCGGCTTTCCCTTTGCACCCATCACACGTGCAAAGTAGCAGTAGGATACTTGTCTAAAACGCTCTGCCTTTCGATACTCGAGGATGGTGCCTACCAGCTCACAGATCTTGACATCACACCCTATCTCCTCCCTGCACTCACGTTGACAGGCTAGTATCTTATCCTCTCCCTCCTCTATCCCACCTCCGGGGATGGTAAAGTAGTTTGCTTTTGCTACGTAGAGCAGCGCGATCATCTCATCTGCATCTAGCACTATCGCGCGCGCAGCCTCGCGGTATGTGTACGTCTCTGCCTCAGCTTCTGTCACGTGCTCGGGGTTTAGGATCATGAGGTGCGGATGCATAGGTGTTTGACATAGTATGCCATGCTCGGGTGGAGAATCAAATGGGTTTCACACCTCTGAGAGATACCAAACACTCACGTTTGAGGGGATGCTACAATGCATCGTATGGATGGATCTTCACTCCAAAGCGCGCTTCTCTTGATCCACCTCTTTGGCATCATTTTGGGTGCTGGTGGGGTATTTGTGAGCGACGGGATCTTCTTCACTGCGCTCAAAGACAGGATCATTTCGGGCGATGAGCTGCGCATCTTGCGCTCTGCCGCACACGTGATCTGGATCGGCATCATACTGCTCGTCATCTCAGGCATCGGTCTGTTCTTACAAGATATGGAGAGACTCTCTACGTCAGCAAAGTTTATCTCAAAGATGATGGTGGTACTCGTCATCATCATAAACGGGTCGATCTTTCATTTCGTACACCTGCCCTTCATCCATGGTCACCTGGGCAAAGCACTTGCCACCAAAAGAAAGCCCGGCAAAGCTCCCCTGATACCTCTGGTACTGGTGAGTGGCGTAGTATCAGTGATTTCCTGGACAGCGTCTGTGGTACTCGGCTCGATGCGGAGCATACCTATCTCCTTTGGGGGATTTATGGCAGTCTACTCGGGGGTGATCGCTCTAGCCATCCTGTGTGCGCTGCATATGTTTCGCGCATATCTAGACGTGCACAACAGGCGGAGGTTGCTCGTCATGGGTGCGGTGATAGGTGGCATCTCCGCCATCCTCGCCCTGGGTGTATATTTGTGAGTGTTTCTACCTCGTCCAACAGCGCAAACGCGATTTGCTCCTCGCACGTTACACTCCCCTATTCCACATCAGCATGTATAGTAAAATGTGAATACCACAGAACATGGCACGTACTGAAACGAAAGGCAAGACACTAATAATTTTATGCGTAATATGCAATCAGAATACCAGAACATCATCACCGAATGGGCAAGTGGCCAGCCTCTTGTGCAGCAGGTAGTCACATTGTTTGAAAAAGTCAGAGATATACCATATGGAGATATTGGATCGCGCGATCCTTTGGACGTATATCGGAAAAACAAAGGAACCTGTTCTGGAAAACATGAACTATTGAAAGGCTTATATAGAGAACTAGGACTCGAAGTAAAAGATTATCTCGTCATGCACCGATTCAAGCAACTTCCAGTCAAGTTCCCTGATGAGATCATGGACATCCTTGAGCGCACAGACATAGTCGATCCACATAATTATTTCAAAGTTAAGATCGGCGACAAGTGGCTTACAGTTGATGTGACGTGGGACAAGGCACTGAAAAAATTGGGTTTTCCCATAAACGAAAATTGGGATGGACAATCTGATATGAAAGTCGTGGTCGCACCCGGCGGAGAAGTGTATGAGTCAGACTATCCTATTGCGCTGAAAAAATCTCTCATACAGAGTCTCCCTGCACAAGTTCAAGCTGATAGACAGCTGTTTCTCGATACGACTACGAAGTGGTTGGACCACTTGCGTGAGACTGGAGATATCTGAGTAATGCATGGTCTTGCATGTGCTATCAACTTCTATTTCTATGACTGCACCTTCAATTCGTTAAGAATTCCAAGGATCCAGAGGTGCTGGCTAAATTTGCTACTTTGATAGTATGCATGATGGCACAACATACATTTCCTCCAATATATCCTTTGTGTATATTTGTGAGTATTTCTACCTTTTCCAACAGCGCAAACGCAAAGTGTAAGGTAGCGCCTGCACTGAATTACAGTCAGTACGACACTCACATCCACATATACGGGATTCCCTCAATTCGACACCGTCTATGCTCCCCCTCGTTCTGAAACGAGGGGGTATCCCGAGCCATAAGTGGCGAGGGAGGGGGTGTAGAAGAGATGTATGAATTGATGGAATCCAGTATTACCGTACAAATGACCCATGCGTTTTGATATCTATCATAGCATGGCGGATGAGCTTTTCGAGTACTGCGAGATCTATGTCGGCGAGCTTTTTCACATAGACACACGATCCTCCACTCACCTTGTGTGTGCCCAGATCTTTCAACAGTTCTCCATAGCGCTCTGTCCCCGCCATGAGATATATAGTGAGTGCGGTCTTGCGCATCGCAAATCCGGTCTTCATCCAGTCTCCCTCTCGACTTTTGCTCCGATATCGATAGAGTCCAAATCCGAAGATTTTCCCCCACATCACGCACTTCTCCCCCGTCACCCGCTCAAAGAGCGCGACCAGCGTCCGCGCATCCTCCTGCTGTGCAGGGGTAAACCCTTGTGATGAAAGAAAATCATCGACGGTGATGGTGGTGGGTTGGGTTTTGTTTTGAGTTTTTGCGGGCATAAAGCAAGTTGTTAAACTGAAATAAGATTTTTCCTAAAAAGAATCCTTGATCGGGCAATACTGGTTGAAATTTTTTGCTTAGCCTCTTCAGACCAATCATCAGCAAAAGTTGAGAAAATAACTTCATCAGGGTATTTTTTTAACTCTTTTGCAAAATTGGCATATTTATCCACTACAGCAGCTGTTGCTGTCTCTTTTTTTGCTTCACCAATGACTATTCTTCCGTCAGCAATACAGCAAATATCCAACTCAATTTTGTATTGACCTTTTATGAGAACAACTTCGGGAATGTAGAGGAAACTTGGATTTCGAGATCTAGATTCTTTCTTTAATGAGTATAGTGTGAGCAAAGGTACATGCATATTGTTGGAAAGGCCCTGATACACAACTTCGTCCAATTTATAAAACCATTTTGGCTCATTGCCTTCACGCCAATTTTCTTGTTTTATGATTTGAGATTTCCCACATCGACCACATTTATATTCAGAACCAAGGTCATCCAGGTTGTGCCAATCCGTGTTACGACACTGAATGCAAAGCAATGGAATACCCCTGTAGAAAATTTGCTTTTCAATAAAACTATCAATGAGCCGAACTGCATCTTCATCGCTTCCTAAAGCTGTACTGATCGCTTTAAAGTCTATGTATTTTCTCTTATCCGTCATCTCGATTATTTCGCCATGTTCGTTGCTCTCGGGAAGTTTCTGTTGAACAAACTTCCATAATAAATTACGATTCTTTTCGTATGATAGAAAAGACCCAATCTCATCAAGAGACCCAAATTTTTCTGTGGAGATCGAGGCATAACCTCCTTTGTCTGATATGCGCAAATCGGTGTAACCTGCCTCAGCAAAGTGTTTCCGGAATATTTCAAGCGGCTCGAGAAGATTTATTTTAGGACGAATAGTATTTGTCTCAATATCACCACCAAAATATCCAATGTTTGGACACTCGTAGCAGATGCCATAACGAGATGCTCTTGTTGGATATGCTTTTTCATGCCCTGTTTCCAATATCTCATTCCCTAAAAAGTGAAGCGATGGGGGGGTGTAATGGCTGATTATAACTTCTGTGATCCACCTGAGTATTTGCGGGTTGATGTAAGTAAAGTTTTTCGGCTTTGGAGTAAGTATGGAGTCTATGCTCTTTCCATCAATAAACACCACAGTATGGTTGTTGGCATAGTTATTCTCCTCGATAACATGAAGCATTCCATTTAAATGCTCGTTTACTGATTCGCAAATCTGAATAGTGTCTTTTGCACTTTCATCCGCGATGCCAAAAATAATTTTTATTTTTTCCATATAACTTGAAAGTGCTTCTAGTGAGACTGAAAAACTAGTTAGATGTATTTTTTCTTCGGAAGTTCCGTATCTGATTTTTGCGCTTACAGCTCGAATGATTTTTATTGCGACTCCAGCCTTTAGTTTGTTTGCTCTTTTTCCCTCAACAGCCAGAGCTGCCTGCTTCATAAATGATTCAGGCATCCAATGAACATTGGTATTCACTCGAGACAAGCTATAGTAAAGGCAAAAGTCCTCAATAGTATCTCCAATAACTAGCAGAACGTTATCTTGATCTGTATAGCTTATATCGTCCAGCTTCCGATAGTATCCAAGTTTAAGCATTGAAGTTGCAAAAGGTGAAATGCCAAAGAAGTCCTCATTTGGGAAATCGTTTTTTTTACCCATTGAGAGGGGTTTTTTTCGTAATTCCTCCTTCCACCTGTAGTCATTTAAATCAACTTTCCGTCTGACTGATATATCTACAAGTTCTTGAATACAGATCTTAGGAGAGGTGTGTTCAACTTTGATCGCCTGATCTGTCATTGCCTTCTCATATTCAGGAGTTGCCCTTCCAAAAACAGATTCAATTATTAATTCAACATCTTTGTTTCCTTTGTATTCCGGAACAACAACGCGACGAACATCGGTGTGACTGATTATTTTTGTTACATCTGTCAGGGGGAAGTTAACAGAAACTTTGTGAGACACCCTTTCTTGAACAATATGGTCCATGAAATAAAAAGGCGACAATCTATTCTTTAACTCTTGTTCAAGCTCTTGTGTAATTATATTGTTTAACCTACTTTTGTTTTCTACTTCACGTTCAATGAACTCATCCACCGTTTCCTGTGTCATATCAAGATACTGGTTCTTCAATTGGTCGCCCCAACTTTTAACAATATTTCCGTACTCTGTAGCATTGGCAGTTTTTAGATCTGCAACTGTGTAATGGTAGGAATAAATGTGGTCAGGGCTATACTTCTCGAGTATGGTCCAGAACTCTGGCCTGATAGTTTTACGGTCTGTTGGAACTATCAAATAGTACCCACCTCCCCATACATTGGTACACCATTCACTAATTCGCTGCATGGTATCTTTCCAATATTGATCGTCAGTAAAGACAAGAATGGCAACCTTTGGTGATCTAACCAAGGAAGAAATATTCTCGTATCTAGGGGGGTTCTTAATTAGTTGCATTTTGATTGGTTTTTATCTTTTTTAACAAGAGATTTATTTGTCAGAATTATACTCTTCTCCGGTGCACATCAATGCTGTCCCGAGTCGATGTTTTCTAGCCTAATTTAGTAGTTAGCTTGATATTTCGCCCTCCGTGTGATATACTTCTACACAGTTACGCAAGATACAGCATATATATCTGCCTGCAAGACTTCGATAGTTCGATCGCACTTCTAGACGCATCCCACTTCGACACATCATCCGTTTTCTCTCCATGAGATCGGGCCATACATATACGTCTTTTTCTGACACATTGGGCCCCCAAGATCACTACGAGAGATGCCCGTCCCCGAGACGCATCGCGCACCCACAGTATGGTGCACACATGTATATCAGGATATGAGGATGATCAAAAATAGCTGGCAGATATATGTGCTCATTTTTTTGACGTGTGGGTCGCATGGTTCGACCACCTCGACCAAGCTCAGGGCAAGCTAGCTTACCATGACAGCTCAGGATGACAATAGGAAGGAATAAGCATAGCGCATGGATTCCTGCCTTCGCAGGAATGACGGGAAGGCGTGGATCCAGTGGTTCGACAGGCTCACCATGACAAATTTGGATTGTACTAGGGTGACAAATTCCTCGCATGTCATCCCACCGGGCATAGCCCTATGGGCGGTGCCCGGGTTTACCTGCCCGCCGAAGAGGAGGGTCCCGGGATCTCATTCATATGTATAGTGTAAAGAAGACTGGATTCCGGCATCCCGCAGAGCGGGATAAATGCGCTGGAATGACAGTAGGTAACGCATGATCTGCTTTTGTCATCGAATGAGTTTGCTATTACAGGGATGGCAGAAAAAAGCGACGTGATACGTATCAGGTTTTCAGCAGGGTGAGGGCGAGGGCGACGCAATGTTTGCAAAATATCTGGTGGTCCTTTGGATTGCCAGTGCAGTGCCACTGCAGCTCGCCATCAGATGCGGTGAGTACTACCCGTCGTCGTGATCCACCGCCTTCGATCACTGCTCCATCAAGTCCACCTACCCATGCCTCTACACGCACATCAGTCGATTCGATGATCTGCACCGCTCCACGATCAGAGATAGCCCTCCCATATGCGATATTCGAGGGGATGGCGTGCGTCTTGATGAAGTCCGGTGACAGGTGTCTGAAGATGGATGGAGATGGTTTCATGGGCGGTCATTTTTTGCAACACCAGAACTGACGGTGAGTGAGATGCTCTGCTTTCATCTCATCCCTCTTGAATCAACGAGTTTAATTATAGAGTAAAATGTACTCACTCATGACAAAGAAAGATAAACTTCTATCGATAATACCTGCACTTTGGGCAAGCCTATTCGATATTGCGATTACTGCAATCCATCAATCAAGTGAATATTGGAGCGGAGACCTGTCCCAGGCAAATGAAGGCAATCCGATAGGTGCATATTTTATGAGTAAGCACGTAGCTGGGATGTTCGTAATCTCAGGTCTGTGGCTAGTGGTGATTGTGTTACTCGGCTATTTTTTACCACGACAGATACGGAAAGTGTTTTTGCTATTTTGTGTTATAGCACATAGTTATGGTGCATCAACTTGGCTTAGTAACAGATATGGTTTCTGGTATATGATCGTATTTATACTCTTCAACTCAATCCTCTATAGTGTGGTAGACGACTTTGTAGGCAGAAAAAACAGCGCTTTTCGAAGATGAGACTTCTTGCATGATTTGATCTCAATGTTTTTATGCCGTCTTGAACCACTTCTTTGCGCTCTCGCGGCGGTGGGGGCAGCCGGGCCAGCAGCAGGGGCGACGTTTGCCTTTGAGTAAATCTTCTTTGAGACGGATCAGGTGCTCTTGTCTCGTTTTTTCAGTCTTTACGATCGTGACCCAGCAGATCCACTCGTTTCTCGCGAGTGGGGTGAGTCCATCCCAGAGCTTTGTGAGCTCTGCATCTGAGCACAGTATGGCCTGGATATCATCCGGCATCTCGTGGAGGAAGTTGGTATTTGCGGGGTGATCGGACATGATCTATTTTAGCATGATTATAGACATCACATCCAGAACTGCTCCAGAGAAAGATCCTGAAACCCTCCTCTTCGGCGGGCAGGCAAGTTCAGGATGACAGAGGTGTTGGCGCAACTGAGAGTGTGATGACTACAATTCATTTATCCTCATGCTCATCAGCAGTACCAAGTGTACTTCGTCTATCCTTTATATTGATCTATCGAGTAGAATATCTCTTTGGTATTTGTTCACTATATATGCCCATCTATCTCATCTTGGCTGCGGGACTCGTGGCACTGGTCGTGGGCGCAGATTGGCTGGTGAAGGGTGCATCGAGTATCGCCACGAGACTCAAAATCCCCTCCTACGTGATAGGGTTGACCCTCGTCGCCTGTGGCACGTCGCTCCCTGAGTTCACCGTAAATATGATCTCAGCCTCAAAAGGCTACACAGATATCGCATTTGGCAATGTCGTGGGATCAAACATCTTCAACATCCTCGCCATTCTCGGGATCGGATCGATGATATTTCCCATCATGACTGCTAGGCGCATGGTCAAAGTCGACCTCACCATATCGTTGGGGGTGACACTTTTGCTTCTTGCGCAGGTACTGATTGATCGACTACTAATGACGTCGGGGATGGTCATCAGCTTTGTAGATGGATTGGTTCTGATATTAGTGATGATCATGTATGTGCGATTCCTCCTGAAGTCTGGGTCTGCTGAGTCTGAAGAAACTATGGATACCGCTAGTTGGCCAAAGACCGTGTTTTATGTGTTGTCCGGTCTTGGACTGCTCGTCTTAGGGTCTCAGTTCTTGATCGAGTCATCTGTGTCGCTTGCCCGGGCCTGGGGTTTGAGTGAGCGTGTCATAGGGCTCACGATCGTATCTGCTGGCACCTCGCTCCCGGAGCTTGCCACGACGGTGACAGCAGCGCTGAAGCGTCACCATGATATCGCCTTTGGTAATATTGTGGGATCAAACATCTTCAATATCTTGTGGATCATGAGTTTCACCGCGATCCTCAAACCCATACCCGTGAGCGCAGCTGGACTGAATGATCTGTATATAGACATCGCCGCTACTATCATGCTCTTTGGGCTGATATATGTCGGAAAAAAGTACCATATAGAGAGGTGGCAGGGAGCACTGATGCTGCTCACATACGTCGGCTATGTCGGGTATCTTCTAAAACAGGCGTGAGTGATGTAGATGTACCCGCAACCTTATTTTACAGATCAAATTTTTTGAGATAGTATTTCAGGTTAATGTTATATACAATCGTTACTGATCTATGGTTCCAAATCACGCACGGGTCATCATACTACTCCTAGCTATTGTCTTCCTTGCATCTGCGCTCCGAATGTTTTCTCTCGACTCTATCCCGTATGCGGCGCATACCGATGAGGCAAGTTGGGGATATAACGCCTATTCAATACTTAGAACAGGAATGGATGAATTTGGTAAAAAAACTCCTCTCATCTTTACCGCATATGGCGATCAAAAATTGCCCGTATATACCTATGCCATCGTGCCATTTATCAAAATATTTGGTCTGAGCAATATGGCAGTCAGAATGCCCGCCGCACTCGCTGGCAGTATTCTTTGCATTTTCATATATCTCTTCTTGAGAGGTATGCAATTTGGGAAAAGTGAGAGTCTGCTCGGGTCACTTATCACTGCGACAAGTCCGTGGCTTATCATATTGAGTCGCGTGTTTGGGCTTGATTCAGGAGTAGGACTGCTGTTTTTTGTTATCGGACTGTGGTTTGCAATGAAGTCATTAAAGAATGACAGTTTATGGTTTCTTATTGGTGCTGCAGTCTCCTTTGGACTCACCTGGTATTGTTATATCGCATATCGCGTGGTGAGCACAGGAATCATACTTCTGTACATTATTATTTATTGTCGAACTAAAGCACTCGTTATCCGTAAAGGTCTACTCTTGATAGCCACCTATGTACTTGTGACCGCACCACTCATCGTTTTGTCATTCTCAGGTCAAGGAACATCTCGCTTCTCTCAAGTGATCTTCACTTCAACCAATGGTATGGTTATGGCCATTGATGAAGAAAGAGGTCTCTGTGCCAAGTCGCTTCCCAAAATCATCTGCTATCTGAACAGCAATAAAATAGCTTCATATTCAAGTGCCTTCATCGGTCGTTATATCAGTGCTTTTTCACCTCCATATCTGTTCTTTGAAGGAGATATGAGGCAACAGTTCATGAATATCGAAGGATATGGACTCATGTATCTCGTTTTGTTACCGTTATATCTTTTTGGACTGACATCGTATGTCCAGAAAATCGCCACCAAGCAGTTGACGAAGGACGAACTCTTTATTCTTCTTGGACTTCTCCTGTCACCATTGCCTGCGATTGTGGTAGGTGATGTTCAAAAGGTCCGCATATCGAGCATGTACCCATTTATGGTTGTTACCTGTCTGTACGGGTTGCAGTATATAACTCGGTACCTCAAAGGTGCGCACATGAGACGAGTAGCTACTCTCGTTATAAGTATTGTTTTGATCCTCAATACATTATTCTTTATGGTGACATTTTTGAATATCCACGTAAAAAAGTATGAGATTTCGTTTCATAACCATGTTGCAAAATTGATGCAATATCTCGGAAAGCAGGACAAGGACATCCCTATATATATCAAAACTATCGATGAGGCTATAGTATTGTATGCATATTACAACGTGGCGGAACCAGAACTCTTTCAGAACCACGTAGTTCGACCCTCAAAGGATGCGATTGGGTTTTCACATGCTAGTGATTTCCAACACGTCCATCGTACTGACAAAAACTTTGACCAGATTTTCTGTGCTACGCATGCGCAGAATACCCACGCTCTCTATGCGACAAATGAGAACTTAGCTCTGCTGGGTGTAGCAAAGAAACCCAAAAAAGTCATATATTCCGAGGGCATGGTTCACGAGTTATTGTTCGTATACGACACGAGGGATATCCTTGCTCAAAAGGTAGACTGTAAATACCTAATGGGAAGAGACAAGTGAGCAGACAGACATATATGAAGGATTTTTCAGATCTAGTGCATTGAAAACAATGTTGGATCTACACATTTTTATGAGCACTGCGGTTCGTCATAGGGAATAGTATTTGTTGGGTAATAGAGCCAGTTTTCATCTCTGCGAGTGGCGTGCATGGTTATGAAGCAGCTTTTGCAATGATCCATTTGCGCACGACGATGAGGGACCCTATCAAGAGGTTCATCGATATGATGTATAAGGGGAACATGATAGAGTGAAACTCCCATCTCGTATTTGACACAAAAGTCACAATGCCTCCGAGGGCAAAGAGAAGAAATGGCACCGCATTTTCTTCATGAGGTGAGTTATGGGCATGTATAAAGATGGGCACTGCAGCGATGAGGTCTGCCACTATCATGAGATACAGTGCATACACAGGATTTGTGGTGAGTCTCCAGATGATGATCGCGAGTAGGGAGGTAGTCAGACAGAGAGTATCAATCCGCGTCCACCCTCTCGTACCATACCGCAATGACAGTAAAAATATTGTCGTGACGAGTATTGCATCGATGAGCACAAATGTCATCGTATCCCACGCTTCGAGCTGCCACTGTGCGCCCAGACTCACCCACAGGATGAGAGCCCAGAGCCCCCAGGCGACACGGACGGGACGTGTCTGTCCACGGAGTGTGGTGATGATATACGGTATCACCGAGACAATGGCAAACAGTGACCCAAGTAGCTTCATAGGTACGACACAAGTACTATACCAGGTTCCAGTGGCTCAGCATGGAGGGCTGACACCGATCGTATCTGATGTGGGATGAGATAGAATCAGAGAGAGACAGATGGGTGAGCGTCACTCGCATACTATGCACAGTCAACACTATTTAAACTCGGTTCCATGCAGTCTACGCCCCAGGGTATCTACTTTTATCTATTCCCAAGACCTTATTCCAAAATTAACCAAATCATCTAGGCCGCATTTTTAAATTTCCTGATTTTCATGATGAGTCGATGCATATGTAGATCAAACTGTTCGATAGGAGTTGACATAATCTCGTCAAAACCAAGCCAATGAAAGCCATCAAACTCAACACTGGATTCTGTACCATCAGACTGAAAGGATTTTGTTGAGTCTTCTGTGAACAAATACCACAAAGAAACATCAGTGTGCGGTTCGCTAATTCCAACTGTTTGGGTAACAGTTACAAAAAAGGGCACTTCTGTTTGTATACCATCAGGTGAGTATGCTTCGAGAGATAGCCCCAGTTCTTCTTTGAGTTCTCGTTTTGCTGCAGCTAAAGGCATTTCGTTCATCTCGATGTGTCCACCACTGGGTAGCATACGCTTGGCTTTTTTATGATCAAACAGTAGTACCTTCTCATGATCGGGATCGATAACGAGCGCATAACTAACGAGATGCTTTGGCGGGATAGCGTCTTTTTTTATGCGAAAAATTGGCACACCACTCGAAATCCAATCATCTATATCCCTAATATGATCTTTTTCTAGTTGATCATACGGGATGATTGAATTGACTAAACCCCTTATTTTATTTTTAACTTGAATGTCCTCCATAAGATTTAAGTCATTATAGGATAGTCAAAAAAGTTTGATCTTCTACAGTGGCATTTGCCTAATTGCCCTCCATATTTCGTGCGTTCGCCTTAGCAGATTTTTGCTGCGGCTCATGCACTCAATCATCGGCGGGCATTGTCCTATCTAAACTCACTACGTATCGTTAAGATCTGTCAATGCGGAAGCGGTGAGATTCGAACTCACGAACCGGTAAAGGTTGGCGGTTTAGTAAACCCCCTCCTTCGGCGGGCAGGGCTGCACTAAACCACTTACATTATGGTGGCGGAGGGAGAGGGATTCGAACCCTCGGCCGGATTGCTCCGAACGGCAGTTTAGTAAACTGCTGCACTAGACCACTATGCGACCCCTCCATGTTTCCCTATTTTGCAATGTGCTTGAGCACTACCCCGAAGGGGACCCTTCGGGTTGCGATGCTTCCAGTGGGGAAAATCCAAGTCTCAATTCCCAAATTCCAAAGTCTAGACCAATTATTGGGACAAAAATTACTCAAGCCCACTCTACTTACTCCGAGTATTATATCCAATTATTACCACTATTTGATTCAAGGTGAGGAGAGTTTCAGTACGGATTTTGGAGCTTCAGGAGCGCCGCCTTGATAGCATCAAGGCGGCGCTGTCTCGTCTCGAGCTTTTTTGCAGTACTGAGCTGGAAATAGATTGAGAATACTTGTGATCGACTCAAATTGGCCACAAAGTCTTTTACTGCGGCGCGTTGCTCCTGAGTCCACGTGGTGAGATCTGAGGGGAGTGCTGCGTCTCGCTGCCCGACATAGGCTGCCTCCCAGCGTCCGTCATCTTTTGCCTTTTTGACTTCTGCAAGTCCCGCTGGTTGCATGAGTCCGGTGGCTATCAAGCGCTCCACATGCGATTTGTTCATCTGTGACCAGATACTTTTGGGCCTCCGCGGAGAGAACTTGCGGATGCAAGAAATCGGGTCTACCTTTTTGATCTGACTATCGATCCATCCCCAGCAGAGTGCTATATCAAGCGCTTCTTGATACGAGATGGTTGGTACTCCAGTGCCTTTGTTATAAAACCTGAGCCAGACACTTGCTGTTTGTGTATAGTGGGTAGAGATCCAACTGTCAAATGCCCTAGATGTTTCAAAATCATAAATGGGCATATCGCCTTGTGAGGTGGGGAGCGCGTGTGGATGTATCATCCTAGATATGATACCAAATGAGACAACAATCACTGATGAACAATCTGGTAAAATGGATATCTATGAAAAAACTATTTCTCCTCATACCTCTCGTCATGCTCATTGCTGGACTCGGATACATCCGCATGCAGGCAAAAGCACCCTCGGTACCTAATGCTCCGGTTCCAATGGTGACTCAAGCGACTACCTTGCCATCTGATGCGCCCGTCCCTGACTCAAAACAGATATCACTCGCAACCATCGCAACCCATGGCAAAGAGGGTGACTGTTGGACAGCGATAGATGGCGACGTGTATGATATCAGCTCGTTCACAAGCGATCATCCAGGAGGATCAGTGATACTCCAGGTGTGCGGCAAGGATGGGAGTGAGCTTTTCCATGGTCAGCATGGGGAGAGAGAAAAAAGACGCGTTGCATCTATGAAAATCGGAACGCTGGAAAGCAAATGAAAAAAGTAAAGGGATAAAGGGAAAAGGAAAATACAGTTCACTTTTTCATCCACAACAGCTCCTTCTCTCCTCTGCTCATCTGTTTGATAGCATATTCTCGTTTGGATGCCTGTGATCTGTCACTCGCATTCTCTAGATGTGCTAGTTTTACCGGTCGACGTGTACAGGTGTATCGAGCCCCTTTCGCTGATGCATTGTGCTCATTGATCCGACGCTCGAGGTCTGTGGTTATGCCACAATAGTACGTTCCATCAGAGCAGGTGACGATATAGACAAACCAGGTAGGCTTTTTCATGCATCAAGATGAGTTTTTTTGTGTTTGTTGGTATGCATTCTCCACGCAAGTACACTGCAAATAAGAATGATCGTAAATGCGACGAGTGCCATGAGCGGGATCGTCACAAAACCAAAATATTCGATGAATTTGGTCGTGCATGATACGCCAAACTTGCAAGGTGCAAAGCTTTCTGCAATGAGCTTGTAATAGAGCAGATTGTGATAGAGGGAGATCGAGAGTCCTATCAGGGTGAGAGGTATCGTATAGCGAAGTATCGATATGTCCTCACGAACTGCCGCGATACCCAGGAGGAGGACTTGGGGATACATGCAAATGCGCTGGTACCAGCAGAGCACGCAAGGTGGATAGCCGAGCACATCCGAAAAGTAAAGGCTTCCGAGCAGAGCGACGATCGCCTGCATCCATGCGAACTGGAGGAAGAGGAGGGATTTTTTCATAGGTCTCTAGTATACCCAGTACAGAACTGTATATGAGAGGAAGCTGCCATCCATGACCTACTCACTATATATACCCCATATGTCATTGCGAGGAGTTCCGGCTTGACGGGACGACGTCGCAATCTCATTTAGCAAGGGATTGCCACGTCGTCGCAAAACGCTCCTCCTCGCAATGACATACATAGCAGTAGGAAAACTATTAAATGTTCACTTTTTCTTTTTGGCTGGAACATCGTGGGCGCAGGCAGTGAGGAGCTTCGTGAACTGTACGCGGTCCTGGATCAGCTTCTCACTGATGATGTAGTGTGGTTTCGCACCTGGATACGGAGGGCCTGACTCGTGATCTGTGCCCAGGAGGGCTGTTGTGCCGGGAGTGATCTTCAGATATACGACTTCATCGCAAATGAGGGCGACCACACGGTCGTCATAGTAGAGAGCGTACTCGCCAAACATCGCGCGCGTATGCGCGCGCGTGTCCCCGCCGAGCGCGTAGTGGATGTAGGAGATAAAGGATGGGGAGGTGGACATGAAGCCAGTTCTAAATTGAAAATGATAGTGAGAAAGAGATAAACTTGCTATTTCGCGTGAATTCGCAGATCATAACCGGTGAATTCGCGTGAATTGACAAGTGTATCTGGGTACAGTATACTAGACACATGTACATCCCGCGTCTTTTACTCAAAGAAATTATCCATAAGTTTACCACGAATCCTAAAGTTATCATACTTCTAGGTCCTCGTCAGGTAGGCAAACTACCCTCACAAAGACTATCGTATCAGAACTAGGACTGAAGACATTAATACTAAATGGCGAGACCACATCTGCTCAGGAATCACTTCAAACTACTGATATCCGTGCCTTAAAAAATCTCATCGAAGGATGCGAGATGCTAGTGATCGATGAGGCACAGAAAATAGTAAATATAGGTCTGACGCTTAAAATATTGTATGACACGTTTCCTCACATCAAGTACCTAGTGACGGGGTCATCGAGTTTTGAGTTAAATGAGAAAGTGAGCGAGCCACTCACTGGGCGTAACTGGAGATATCTACTCTCCCCCATATCTGTGGGCGAGCTAGCCAAGCTACATACTCCCCATGAGATCGACGAGAGCCTGGAGGATTTGCTATTGTATGGATCCTATCCCGAGATTTTTCGCTACACAAATGTTTCTGAAAAGATCCAATATCTGAAGCAGATCGAGGACGAGTATCTGTATCGCGATGCGCTCGCAGTAGGTAGTATAAAGCACTCAGAAAAAATACATTCCCTCCTTCGTCTTCTCGCTTTCCAGATCGGATCACCCGTATCATACGCCGAGCTAGCTACTCAGCTAGGGATGGCTCAAGAGACCGTCAAGTCATACATAGATATTTTGGAAAAGTGTTTTGTCATTTTTCGCTTAGGAGGATATAAGAAAAACTTGAGGACTGAGGTGACACGACAGCCCAAAATATATTTTATCGATCTTGGGATACGAAACAGCATCATTGGTCAATTTCAAACACTTCGCGATAGAAATGACGTGGGCTCACTTTGGGAGAATTTCCTCATCACCGAACGTATGAAAAAAAACCAGTATGACAATGTTTATAGAGGTAGCTATTTCTGGAGAGTCTATACTGGTGGAGAGATTGACTATATAGAGGATTATGATGGCACGCCTCATCCGTATGAGTTCAAATGGACAGAAAAAAAAAGCGCGATCATACACAGCTGGCAAAAAATGTATGCTTTACCTATCACTCAGGTATCTCGTTCAAACTTTCATCAGTTTGTGATCTGAGCAATCGCTTTAGCATTTTTCATAGCTATGAAGATTGTGTAGCTATTCTGCAGCATAGGGTCACATCTCAATATAATTTTGGACACAACATGCTTGTGAGATGTGACACAAAGAGCCGTAAACCAAAATAGGTGGATAGATTATTTGGGAACGAGCCCTAAGCTCTTTTCTCGATCATTTTTACTCCTTTACTTGTAGCAATAAATACAAATCGAGCCATCTGGATAAAAAGCCCATGATCCTTCACCTCAGGTATCTGAGAGAGTGTTTGCGCAAGATTTGTCGCATCAGTGATTTTCCCACAGTGGAGGTCAATGATCGCATCACCTTGATCAGTCAGGAAAAGCTCCTCACCTAACTTTCTCACCACTGCGGTACCGAGCTTTGAAAGTTCCTTCTGTACTAAATCAATTTGAGAGATATCTACTTGTACTGGCACATAAAACGTTGTGCCTAGATACGGAGAGAGCTTTGACTCGTCAGCCACCACGACAAAGAGCTTGCTTGCTACCGCGACTTTCCGTTCCATATAGAGCGCGCCTCCTCCACCTTTTATCACGTTCAGGTCTGGATCGATCTCATCCGCGCCGTCTATCGTAATGTCGATATGAGGGTGCGCCTCAAGAGTGGAGAGAGGGATGGAGAGCGACCGCGCCTCACGCGCGGTCGCGTCTGAGCTGGGTATACCTATGATATCAGTGAGTGTTCCGTCAGCCAGTAGCTCTCCGATCCGGCGGGTGGCCCATATGGCTGTCGATCCAGTCCCCAGTCCGACGACCATGCCAGACTGCACGAGCTTCACTGCTTCGTACGCCGCCTGTTTTTTGAGTTCGGTGGTGTCCATGTGCCAATCATAGCAAATGTTGCAGTGTATCAGTGAGTTGAGTAAGGGAAGTTACCAAGTTTCAAAATTGCAATGGTCGGTGATTTATAGACAAACACCTAATCCCACTCATTTGGATCCTCGTTTTCACGAGGATGACAGGAAGTTTGGAGCAAGTGAGAAAGCGATGTCTATAGCCGCATGAGATTCTTCTCCGCCACGGCGGACAAGTCCTCCACGTGGGACAAGTCCTCCACGGCGGACAAGTCCTCCACGTGGGACAAGTCCTCCGCGTGGGACAAGTCCGCCAAATCGGCGGATCAGAATGACAGTGGTAGTAAGCTCAT
>JBAXII010000016.1:0-31415 GCA_037138475.1 bacterium
TTCGGGGATACGTTAGGCTTTATAGTGGTCACCGGAAGTGGGGAGATGGCAATCGATGGCTTGGGTAGCGTTGATGGTGTTGGACACACCGTTTTCTGGACACAAACTGGCATACCCTGATCAGGAATAAAACCACCGCCCCAGATAGGGTCAGCCTTGATTCCTAAGTTGCGCTCAAGTGGGTTCTGGAAATTGCACTCATCAATCACAAAGCATCCGTCTTTGGGTGGTGTTGGCTTCGCTGCCTTGGTTGGCTCAATACATTGGACTGAGGTATAACAGGAGTTTCCTGAAGTTACGCGGGACTTCGCTGCCTCCATGGTGATTGCTTTCACACCCCAATCTCCTTGATCATATACTCCTGGTTTACATGCCTCCACATATTTACAACCAGCTGGGAGTGTTGGCACTGGGGCTCCTGTGGCTTTACAGATGAGCTTTGCAGGACAAGGAACCTGTGGTGCACCGATTGGTCCACCCTGTACACAATTCATTTGCTCATAGTAACAATCTGGGGGGGCGGTGGGGGTGGGGGTCACTGATTTCTGTGGACACGGCTGAGTGTTGGCTCAGCTTGATACTTGCGTTGCAGTAGTAGTTTGTGAAACAAGCGACTCAATACATGGTATGACTTGGGGAGGATCGCTGATAACGATAGGAGTAGGGACACCGATGAGGGCACCATCGTCTATGATCACTCCTCCTGCATCGCCGATGAGGCGGGAATCATTGATTATGATAGGAGTAGGGACACCGATGAGGGCACCATCGTCAATCACCACCCTTTTTGCATCACCAATCAGATTTGCATCATCTACGATGGTAGCTGACCCACTCGCGGTAGCAGATACATTTCTCAAATCATTCGCCATGGGGACTTTGACTTTGGCGCGCATGGTGGTGGGGACGAGGGGTGAGACGAAGGCGACTACTGTAGCAACATATGCAAAAAAAAGATTTCGTAGTATATCCATAGGGGTATGAAAGGATTATAAAAGGGTGCCTTTCAATCAGCATACTGTCTAGAACTATCCATGTCAAATCAATTAGAATTCATAATTTTCCCAGTAGTACTATCGAGACTGCCATTTTGATTTTTACCTGGTCATTCAGATCCGCCCCAGGCGGACGGGTCCGCCGATTCGGCGGAGAAGAATCTCACATGCCAGGGATCTTCCTGCCCGCCTTGCGCTCGCAAGAGCGAGGCAGGCGCGGTCGACTCCGCTTACGCTGCGCTCAAGATGACACGCATTGAAGCTAAGGGCGAGATGACAGATAGATCGTTCAAATAAGAAAATTATGCCTCGTTTTTATTTTAATTTTTACCTTTTGCATTTTGAATTAGTTCCTTCCCATGATCGTCCCCAGGACACTTCGCATAATCTGCGAGGTGACGTTGCGCACGACGGTATTGGTCGCGGTGCGCGCGACCGAGCCCATATTTTTACCCAGCAGTGAGCCGAGCATGTCAGCGAGTGATCCTTGTTCAGCTGGTGCAGAGTCACCTCCCGCAGCTGCTGCAAACTTTTTGGTCAGGATCTCATGCGCACTCTCAGAATCGATAGTCTTTTCATACTTTGCCACGAGTGTGGAGCTTGAGAGGGAGCTCTGGAGCTCACTATCGGTGATCGTGCCCATGCGCGAGGTGGGTGGCGCCATGAGCGTGTGCACGAGTGGCGTCGGTGTACCTCGCACATCGAGTGCCGTCACGAGTGCCTCACCGATCCCTAAGCGGGTGATCAGATCCTCAGTCTGATAAAAGGCAGTGTCTGGGTAGTTTTGGGAAACGAGCTTGATGGCTTTGCGATCAATAGCCGTAAACGCACGGAGAGCAAACTGGATCTTTAAACCGAGTTGTGACAAAATCACTGGCGGGATATCGGTGGGTAGTTGTGTGCAAAAGATGATGCCTACGCCTTTGCTACGGATGAGCTTGATGACAGTCTCTAGCTCACGTAATAATGTTTTGGTAGCAGTACGAAACACGAGATGTGCCTCATCGATCATGATGACGAGCTTTGGCTGGGGGAGATCCCCTACCTCTGGGAACTTTTGAAATATCTCAGCGACGAGTGAGAGGACAAAGGTCGAAAACATACCCGGACGATTTTGGATATCGGTCAGTCTGAGTATATTGATGTATCCCTTGCCACTGGCATCGGTGCGGAGGAGATCGCGCACCTCAAATGATGGCTCACTGAAAAAGCGCTCAGCTCCCTGTCCCTGCAGCTCGAGCATCTTGCGCAGGATGATGCCGATGCTGGCTGTACTCACTGCCCCATATCCATCAGCGAGGAGTTGCTTGCCTTCGTTTGAGAGAAAAATCAAGAGCTTTTGCATATCTTTGATATCACAAAGAGGCAGCTTGTGATCGTCAGCGAACTTGAACACGAGTGAGATGATGCTCTCTTGGGTCTCGTTCAGCTCGAGCATCTTAGCCAGTAGGATCGGCCCAAACTCAGAGATGGTCGCGCGCATACGGACTCCCGGCTCCTCAGATATCGTCATAAACTCCACAGGTGATGCGCTCGGCTGCCACTGCATGCCGATAGACTTTGCGCGTGCGGCGATCCGCTCATCCTCCACTCCAGGTTGCGATATGCCTGATATGTCACCCTTCATATCCATGATAAGGACTGGCACCCCTTTGGCTGACAGTGACTCAGCGATATGCTGAAGTGTTTTGGTCTTGCCGGTACCGGTGGCACCCGCGACCAAACCATGGCGATTCAGGGTACGCAGAGGTATCGCGATGGGGAGCTCTGGATGCACCCTGCCCTCGTGCGATGCGGCGCCGAGGAGGAGTGATGAGTCAGATGCGGGATAGCCTGCGGTTATGGAATCGGTAAATGAGGATGGCATAGTGTAATGAGTAATTAATAATGAAGAATGAGTGATTGATATATATTTGTCATTGCTGTAATAGTCAACTAATTCGATGACGATTCCTGCACGGTCATTCTGATCCCGCCCCTGGCGGGAGAAGAATCTCATATATAAGGGATCTTCCTGCCCGCCTTGCGCTCGCAAGAGCGAGGCAGGCGCGGTCGACTCCGCTTCGCTTCGCTCAAGATGACATGCATGGTGAACACTCTTGCTGTCACCGATATGATTGACTATTACATTATGTACTATGTGAAATTATCTCGTCCTCGCCTGTATGTCCCACACTGCGATCTGACCAGCTTTGATATCAATACGTACGGGGACACCTGCAAGGACTTCACCACTATCTCCTCTTGCATTCATGAAATAGCTACCAGGGAGGAGACGCTGAGTAAACGCACCATCACTCCCCACGGCGACTTGTTTGATATCTTTTTTGAGTCCCGTCAAAAAATACTCATTCCCTTTCTGGTATATCTCGCACTCCTTCACCAAACAAAAGGTTACTACACGACCTTCAACGTTTGCGCCTTCCATTCGCCCGGAGACTTCGCCGTGAACCAACGGCTTTGGCATCTTCGTATACGCCGCTTCGGCTGGAGGAATGTTCGAATAGTCCACATGCACTTCGCGGTTCAGGTACCAACTCCGTATCAGCCACACAAACAGGATCAGCGCTGCGATGATCACCAGACCAACGAGCTTGAGTGGTACAGCAGGAGGCATAACGGGAGCCAGAGTCGAGTCCTGACTTGGTGCTGGTTTGGTTTTGCGGATGGCTTGATCAATATCGTCCATAAGCGTGTATTAATAGGAGCTTCGACTGGAACTTTTTTTGCTCCCACCCATCAGGGACTTCATCACCGCACGAGTGATGATGCCCACTACATTGCGCACGATAGAGGTGGTGACACTTTTGCCAAGCGATCCCATCATAGACTTTTCAGCCCGTGCTGATGCTTTGGGCGTATGTGAATCGGACTGTTTGATAGCGTGGTCGAGATCATCCATAGGGTAATGAATAATGAATAATTAAGAATGAATAATTGATAATTGAAAGTTGAGAACTAAGAACTGTTCTGCTTTTGGATTTAAATTTGTATTATTTGACACTGTAAATTCCAGATTGTAGATTTTCCCCTGTCTCACTCTCCTTTCATATAGTCTTTGAGCATTTTGCGTTGTTCGAGTCTGACATCTCGCGCCTTCACGAGCTTTTTCTTTTCGATATCTTTGCGTCCGCGAACCAGTGCAATCTCTAATTTTAGCAGTTGACCCTTCGTATAGCATGACTTGGGAGCTATGGTCAGGTTGCCTTTGTGCATCTTCATCTCGAGCTTGAGTATCTGGTGTTTGTGGAGGAGGAGTTTGCGACTGCGTGTCGGATCATAGCCAAGGGGGAATGAGAACTGGTAGTTGGGGATATTTGCGTTGATGAGGTATACGCCATCATTGAGGATCTTCACGTACGCAGTCTCGAGCTTCAGCTGGTGAGCTTTGATCTGCTTCACCTCCCCGCCAAGCAGGGAGATGCCTGCTTCAAAGGACTCAATCTCCTCGTAGTCGCGAAAGAAGTGCTTATTTATGATTTTCATAGTGGTAATCTGGGAAAATACAAGTCAATGTCATCCCGATAAAAATCGGGATCCATGTATATTGTGTGTGGATACCGGCTTTCGCCGGTATGACAGTCAGTCTGGAAATCAACGTTGCTGTATTGAATATCTATATTCTACCTCAAATCTGCCCCCACGGACTCGCGTATGGGCACTAAAAACTATGTGTCAAATTCATTCATGTGTCATGCCAAACTCGCCTGCCCGCCGAAGAGGAGGGTTTCAGCATCTTTTATATAAAGATCCCGAAATAAATTCGGGATGACAAATTTTGCTTACACACACTATACTACTGGTTCTATGCGTAACAAGCCCCTCGTCGTCGTCTTTCTCACTATTTTCCTCGATATGCTCGGGTTTGGGATCCTGATCCCCGTCATCCCTCAGCTTTTTTCAAATCCTCACAGCAAGTACTTTCTCCTGAATGATTATGGGTTGACCCTCCGTCAAGGTGCGTACCTCGTCGGTCTGCTCACCGCCTCCTATCCGATCGCACAGTTTTTTGCGACGCCGATCCTCGGACAGCTCTCTGATAAATATGGGCGGCGTCCCATCCTCCTCATCTCTCTGGCTGGCACGTGTGTCTCCTATATCCTCTTTGCAGTAGGGCTCCATATCCACAGTCTCGCCCTCCTTTTCGTCTCGCGCATATTTGACGGACTCACGGGAGGCAATATCGCGGTAGCACAGGCTGTCATCGCTGATGTGTCGACACGTGAAAACAGATCCAAAAACTTTGGCATCGTGGGATCTGCATTTGCGCTCGGGTTCATACTCGGACCCATGATCGGCGGACTCCTTTCGTCTTCGGACTTTAGTCGCTTTGCAGATGTTACAACTCCCTTTTATTTTGCGGCCCTATTGAGCTTCATAAATGTGATATCAGTCAAGTTCCAGTTGCCTGAGACTCATACACACATCAACACCTCCTTCCGCCTGACGCCAGGCGTAGCTGCACGCAATATCATGAAGGCGTTCACTATGAAGTCTGTCACTCCCCTTTTTATCACCGCACTCCTTTTCCAGGGTGGCTTTACCTTTTACACCTCCTTTGCAGGTGTCTATCTCACCCAATATTTTGGCTTCACAGAGAGTACGATCGGATTCTTCTTTGCATACGTGGGCATGTGGATCATCATCACCCAGGGGTTTATCCTGCGCAAGCTCCCCACTACGATACCCGACCACAAGATAGTCAGAATCACGATCATCGTCGTCGGCGTTGCGCTGGCGATCTATCCGCTCGCCCATACTCGATGGATGCTGTACGTCCTCGTGCCATTTTATGCGGTGCCATTTAGTCTCACGACCCCAAAGCTTATGGGACTCATCAGCAGATCAGTAGGCCCTGAGCGCCAAGGGGAGATACTGGGCATCAGCTCATCTGTGCAGGCAGTCGCACAGGGGATACCACCTCTGATCGCAGGTGCACTCGCCGCGAACTTTGATCCGACCGCGAGCATCGTCACTGCTTCGATACTCATACTCTGTGCGGGGACTTATTTTATCCTGGTCTATCGACCACATGCGGCTCCTGCAAACATCACAACCCCAAGCGCAGTTTGAAGTCCGCCATCCTCTGGGGATCGAGGCGACATCGCAGAATAAATGTGGCAAGTATCTGATCTCGAAATGTGTCTCCGCACGCGATCTCTATAAAGTCATCAAATGACACGGCCTCGGTGCGAATGCGTTCCCCTGGGTCCAAATGAGTCTCTTGAGTTTTGACACAGTTTTTGGCTATAAAGTAATGAGTCATGGACTCAACACTTGAGTGAGGCGATACCTGCATAAAGGGCTCCCACTGAGTAGAGGTGTATCCCGTCTCTTCGGCGAGCTCTCTGCGCGCATTCTCCTCTGGCGTCTCGTCCCCGTCGAGCCCACCTCCGGGCAAGGTGATAAATCCAAGGTGATTCGGTTGATCCTCGTAGTCAACGAGTATCTTTTTGTCTGTGGTCACTGCGATCACGTCGGTACTGTCGGGACGCCCAATTTTTTCAAAGGTGGCTGTCGAGCCATCAAACATCTGTTGCTCCCATTGCCATATAGCGAAACGACGTCCTTGGAATACCTTTTTTGCATGGGGAGGGAGGGGATTTTTCATACTTTCCAGTGCCTTGCATTATCAATTCTCAATTATCCATTTTCAATTAGACTATTCTGCCTTCTCCATCGTCACTTCAAACACAAGCGTGGAGTTTGCGGGGATCTTGTCACCCTGCGCGCGACTTCCATAGCCAAGCTCGGGTGGGATGGTGATCATGCGGGTACCGCCTACCTTCATGCCCTTCACTCCATAGTCAAACCCGGGGATCATCTGTCCTGCGCCTACTACGAATTCGAGCGGCTCGCTATTGCGACTGTATGATGAGTCAAACTCAGTCCCGTTAGTCAATTTCCCTCGATATTGGACAGAAACCTTTTTCCCATCCACGACTTCGACACCGGTTCCAACCACTGTATCTTCTGTTTTTACTTTTGAATAGTCGGTCTTTGCAACAGGAGCCTCGGGTGCGCTGACATTTTTCAGATCAGGCAGGGTCACTGCTGGCTTGCTACTGCGAGGCTGAGACAATACATAGACGATAGCACCAATCACGAGCAGCGTTGCAATGAGGATGAGTTTATTCATGGGTGAAAATAATGGGTAATGATTAGAGTGCACTATACCAAATATTCCCTCAAATTGACTCTGTGAGAGTCAGATGGTGTATCATGGGGGGTATGAAGCTCAAACTGCACCACCTCCTCTTTGCATTTATAGTCTTTACCCTGTTTACCTCGGTGCTGCGCAATGCAACAGCCCTTCACAGAAATACAAAGTTCTTGGATCAACTCAAAAATGAATACGAATCAGAAAAGATAAAAAATGAGAAGCTTCAGCTCAAATATGCCAAAAGCTCAAATCCTTTTGAGATTGAGAAAATTGTGAGGAACAAACTGGGGCTGGTGCATCAAGGCGAGGAGCTGATCATCATCCCAACACCCAGTACAACAATCGAGCCAATTCAGCCCCGCTGACCGCCCACTCCGTGATATACTGTCCATCTGATCTTAAGTCTTAAGCTTTAAGTCTTAAGTCTTTCCATGCGGGGTAGTGTACGGTCGCACAGGAGGCTCATAATCTCCTAGACTTGGTTCAATTCCAAGCTCCGCAACATCGTTTCAATTGAAAGTAGATATCCGATCTTTCTACGTACTTGTTCGTCATCCCCTCGAACGAGTGGATCCAAAGCCATGTATTCTTGTGCATTGGATTCTCGCGTATTTATCCCGCCAAGCGGGACGCGAGAATGACAGCGTCAACGGGTCCCACTGAGAAAAGTTAAATATTTACGTCTGGATCCTTGTACGCATTTGACCTTTGCTGTACACTACACTCCATGTCTCCTTTTACTCTTTCAGTGGTGATTCCCGTATTCAATGAGCAAGACAACATCAATGTTCTCCTCGCACGTCTACTGCCCGTACTCACACACTATGAATATGAAGTGATTTTTGTAGATGATGGTTCCACTGATCAGACTGTCCATGCCATCGGAGTGCATGCTACACACAACTCACGCATCAAACTCGTAGCGCTCACGCGCAACTTTGGCCACCAGCTCGCACTCTCTGCAGGCTATCACTATGCGACAGGTGATGCGGTAGTCTCCATCGATGCAGATCTCCAAGATCCTCCTGAGATCATCACAAAACTGGTCAAGAAATGGCACGAGGGATACAAGATAGTGTATGCAAAAAGGCGCACGCGCACCAAGGATAGCTTCTTTAAAAAATACACCGCACAACTCTTTTATTGGACAATCAATCGATTGTCTGAGGTAGAGATACCGACCGATGTGGGAGACTTTCGCCTGCTCGATCGAGTAGTAGTGGACTATCTGAAGGCGCTCCCCGAATCATCTCGCTTCCTCCGCGGACTCGTAGCATGGAGTGGATATGAGACCGCCGTCGTAGAGTTTGATCGACAAGTGCGCCATGCGGGAGTCACCCACTACCCGCTGCGCAAGATGATCAGCTTTGCGACTACTGGTATCACTGCGTTTTCGGTAAAACCTCTCCGCTTGGTCACTTACCTCGGATTTATTACTGCATTTTTTGGATTTACGGGCATGGCATATGCCCTCGTACGGAGATTCATCCTCCCTCATGAGTACTGGGTCACGGGATGGACCGCACTCTTTGTGTCAATCATGTTCTTCTCAGGCATACAGATACTCATACTGGGAATGATCGGTGAGTATATCGGGAGGATATTTGGTCAGGTCCAGGGTCGCCCACTATTCCTCGTCAGAAAAACAAAGAATATTTCAAATCCTCCGCGCACATGAAACGATTCTTTAGGTGGTTTGGCATCGCGTTGATCGCCATTGGTACCGCTGCTTTTGTGTGGATCGTCCTCGCCTCATGGATGCAGCCAAAACCTTTTCTGAGCCCCATCCCTCAGGAAAACCCCCTCCAGATCATCTATCCTACAGGGACGAGATAACCAGTTAAAGCTCCAAGCTACAAGATTTAATTTTCAATTATTAATTATTAATTGTTAATTGTTAATTCCACTTTACGGTGTTAAACCGGTATTAGGCCCTGGGATCTTTAGATCAAATATCTTCCCCTGTCCGCCGAGGAATGCCTCATCGATGATAAAGAGCACGAGATAGCTCACTGCAAAGAGTCCGATGCCGATGAGTGCGTACTTGATAGTGCTCATGCCTCCGGTGATTTTTTCCGTGTCTCCCATCGCGGTGATAAATTGGAATGCGCCATACCCTAGCATGATAAAGAGCGCGAGGAGTACAAATCCCGAGGACATAATGAGGAGGTTGTTGTAGACCACCTCGAGGCACTGGAGCGTGGGGACGCCATCGACAGTGCAGGACTCATTTTGTATAACTTTCCCATTAGCATCTAACTTCTCCCACTCACGTATCTCGGGTTTTGCATGGGCGACTGAGATGTGTTGCTGTGCAAGCGAAAAGAGAAGTGAAAAGGTGAACAGGATGATGAATAGTTTTCTCATATATAGGTAAAATTTCAACGGATCCCAAACTGTGCCAGTGCATCAGCCCCCCAGGTACAGGTGAGACCGAGACAAATGGGCTTTGAGGGGATTGCTTGCTCGATCAGCACGATTGCGCTAACAACGCCGATATATATCGCCAACACTACTGTGGCCTTTTGGAGCTTCTTCTGGACCAGGATGATGCGATCGGGATCTCGGATAAACGTCACCCACTCGAGTGCGCGAAGCACTTGAAATAGGAGGCACGAAAGACCAACGATGGCAAATATGCTTCTGATAACAAAACTGAGTACGAGTGCGGATCCCATGTAGCTCTCACTATAACAAACTAGAGGATCTAAATGCAAGATTCTGAAGTGGAGACATTCAAGGATGACTAACCGATCACATTCCAAACCAACATACACATCCCCAAGAGTATCAATCCAATCGCTCCATATTTGATTTTGGATCGTGCATCAGCGATCAGCTCGGGCTTTCCCATGGATTTGATCCACTCGATGATACCCAGCACAATATATATCGCACTCGCGGAGATAGAAACAAAGAAAAATAGTCGAAGTAAACTAGCGATGATCATATGATCATGATATCAAAAATCATAGAGGAAATATAATCAATATAAATAAGCCCCCACCATACGGTGGGGGCTCTGATATATGTGCAAAGATTTTAGTTTGGTGAGACTATTCCTATGTCGCCCAATTTAAATGGACATGAGATGCCTAGACAGATAGTTCCTCTGAATATGACCTGCTCGATGACGATGACGAGGGTTAGGACGGCGACCATGACGATGAGTCCGATGATAGCTGCCATGATCTTTTTCTGTGCGCCTTCGATATCTTCTTCCTTTCCTCCTGATCTGACCCATTCAAATGCACCCAAAAGTAGGTAGAGTAATGACATGAGACCAGCGATAAAGAAGAATATTTTTATCAGACTACCCAGAAGGTCACCGAGTGTGGGGACTGGAAAGGGGCCATTTACTACTGCATCGGTGAGGGGGTTACAGGCACCGGATGCACCACTTTTAGGGCAGAGATCACCTGTACAAATCATGAATTTCTTTTGAGTTGTATCATAACAAGCGGTTTCCCAAGTACCTTCTGTTAAGGGTTTCTTGTCGGTATGCATACACCTACATTCTGGATTCACAGGTGATGCCGGTGGTGCAGCTGGATCAGCATTCACAGTCTTCGCAGAAAAAAGAACTAGGATAGTTCCTAAGAAAAACAAGGACATCATTTTTAGATGATGTTTACTAAGTGACTTCATAGGATATAAAAAATTATTAGTTGGTTCTACGTATCTCCATAAGCCCCCACCATACGGTGGGGGCTCTGATATATGTGCAAAGATTTTAGTTTGGTGAGACTATTCCTATGTCGCCCAATTTAAATGGACATGAGATGCCTAGACAGATAGTTCCTCTGAATATGACCTGCTCGATGACGATGACGAGGGTTAGGACGGCGACCATGACGATGAGTCCGATGATAGCTGCCATGATCTTTTTCTGTGCGCCTTCGATATCTTCTTCCTTTCCTCCTGATCTGACCCATTCAAATGCACCCAAAAGTAGGTAGAGTAATGACATGAGACCAGCGATAAAGAAGAATATTTTTATCAGACTACCCAGAAGGTCACCGAGTGTGGGGACTGGAAAGGGGCCATTTACTACTGCATCGGTGAGGGGGTTACAGGCACCGGATGCACCACTTTTAGGGCAGAGATCAGGTGAGACACATTTAGGATCAGTATTATGAATCCACTCTTTTCCTTCAGTGTTGTAGCACATGGTCTTCCACTCGCCAACGGTAGGGGTCGTAGGAACTGGTCCATTACATCTACAAACTGCTGGATTCACCACCGCCTGAACAGAGTGAGTAAAAACAGTTAGTCCCATGGTAACTACTACTAGTGTAGCGAGTAGTGCTGGTAACATGTTTCTAAGTGATTTCATAATATATAAATAAATTGATTACTCCATTCTACTCATCTTTTGGTCTATATTGCAAGGCCTCTGCGATGTGTATGTGACTAATAGTATCAGATCCCACGAGATCTGCAATAGTTTGTGCAACTTTGATGATTTTGAAATGTGATCTCGCTGAGAGGGAGAGGTGCTCCGCTGCCTGCTTGAGCAGTGCTGAGGCCTCTTTTTCGATCACACAGAGCTTGCGCACATCGATACTACTCATCTCCGCATTTGCATACTTATGGACTGCGGCGAGGCGCTGCATCTGTCGTCCCCTGGCGTGCACTACTCGATCTCTGATGTCTCGCGAGGACTCTGCTTCATCGGTACCATGAAGTTTTTCATACGCAACTGGGGGGATGTCGATATGGAGGTCGATGCGATCGAGAATGGGACCGGAGAGCTTTTTGCGATATTTGAGAATTCCAGTCTGCGGACAGGAGCACTTTTTGGTCGGATGGCCAAGATAACCACACGGACAGGGATTACTCGCGGCGAGGAGGAGAAAGCGCGCGGGGAATACGACCGTGCCTGCCGCACGCGATATCGTCACAATCCCATCCTCCATGGGCTGTCTGAGCGCCTCAATCGTTCCCCGCTCATACTCGGGGAACTCATCGAGAAAGAGTACTCCACGGTGGGCGAGGCTTATCTCCCCTGGAGCAGGGTTTGACCCACCACCAATGAGGCCTATACGACTGGTCGTATGGTGTGGCGCGCGAAATGGTCGCTCGGCGACGATGGGCGCGCCACTGAGGAGCCCGGTCACCGAATATATTTGGGTGACTTCAAGCATCTCAGCTTTGGACAGTGGGGGGAGGATGGAGGGAAATGCACGCGCGAGGAGCGTCTTGCCCGCGCCGGGCACCCCACGCAGATGGATATTGTGTCCCCCCGCTGCGGCGATCTCGAGCGCGCGTTTTGCCTGACCTTGACCACGTACATCTGCAAAATCAGTCAGGTAGTGTGGCTCAAATTGGTCGATGATCGTCTGAGTCTGAGGAGTGATGAGCGCTTTGCCCACCAAGTGATCGATGAGTTGGCGGAGGTTTGCCACCGGATACACCGTCACCCCATCTACCACCGCTGCCTCTGAGGCATTGTCTATCGGGACATAGAGATGAATCTTGCCAGATTTGGACGCCATCAGGGCAAGGGACATGACACCCGTCACCCCACGCACGCTCCCCTCGAGAGATAGTTCGCCGACATAAAACGAATGTGCGAGGTGCTCCAGTGGCAGAAGTTTTTGTGCGGCGAGGATGCCGATCGCGATGGACAGGTCAAATCGACTCCCTGTCTTTGGCACATCGGCAGGAGCGAGGTTCACCGTAAGTCGGGAGTCAGGCACTTCAAATCCGGTGTTCGTGAGTGCAGTGCGGATGCGATCCTTGCTCTCGTTGATCTCCTTACCAGGCAGACCCACGATGGTGAGGGCTGGAACTCAATAGAACATCTGAGCTCGAAGGGAGTACGCCCTTTATGATTAGTTGCTTATCTTTAACCGTAATTCTCTTCACAGTCATTCTCAGTATATGGGTCTTCTGCTCTAAGTTAGTTTCAGCAAGCACATTCGTGAATAACTTCGCATAATCCATAAACTCATGCTTCTTGGGTGTTATGTTGTTATATAGCTGTTCTGAGCTATCATTTTGCTCTTCTTTTGTAGCTAGTATGGCTTTTTGACTTTGAATGCGGTCATTCTGACTCTTAAGTTGCTCAAGAGTAATGAAACCACTACTATATGCAATCAGTAGACGATTCTCCTCTTCTTTAAGCTTATTCTTGTCCGACTCTAGGTCAGTCCTGTTTATTAGCGCCCGATTCCCAACTGTTTTACTTTCGAGTTTCTGTATCCAACGTTCATACTGCAATTTGACTTGCGTGGGGCTTGAAAGGAGCATCGAAATCTCGTCCCAAACCGTCTTCTCAATGTTATCTGCCTTTACTGCTATTGATTGACAGGGAACTACAGCATTGACCTTGCCCTTAAAGCGACATCTATAGTATCGAGTACCATGAATAGGGACACCATATAATCGACCCTCATCATTCCCACAATAGACTAGTCCTTTGAGCAGATAGTTGTACTTTGCATTGCGATCAGCAAGAAGCGAGTTTGCTGCAAGTTGTTTTTGTGCCTTGTTGTACGTTTCCTTACTTATAATTGCTGGTACGGTAATTCCTATCCACTCCTTCCTATCTTTTGCCTTACGTGATGTGTTTATCTGTCTACTGTATACCCCGTCTACCCTAGGTTTCGTTGAGGGAACACTTAGTTGCTTGTTGTAATAGGTGGTACCAGTATATGTTTCGTTTCTAAGTAGCCTGCTCAAACTCGATCTTGCCCACATTCCTCCTTTACGAGCAGTTATTCCTTGTGACTTAAGTCTACAAATGATCTTGTACAGGGTTAACTGTTCTTCTGTAAGCCAGGCAAAAATCTGACGAACAACTTCTGCCTCCTTCTCATTTATAACGTATGTCGCGAAAGATGTCTCAGTTCGCTTAATATTATCATAACCATAAGGAGCAAGATGGCCTACAATATGATTACTTTTGGCTCTATGAAGCCTCCCTCTTCTTGTTCTTTCTACTATTTTCGTCTTCTCATATTCAGCAAATAGTCCCTGAAAACCTTGGAGCATCTGGTCCTCAGGAGTGCCTGCACTCTTTCTGTCCTTAAATACCACTTCTATCTGTAGCTTTTGTAACTCATCTAATATTAGTTCTTGATATGCGTATCTCCTAGCTAATCTGTCTGGGTTGTGAATGTAAACTCTATCGAATAAATGGTTTCTAGCATCATCTCTCAATCTGTCTAGCGCTGGCCTAGCCAGCATTGCTCCACTGTAGCCATTATCGATATATTTATCTATCAAGGTGTCATTTGATTGAGCAAAGCACGTCTGAAGCTCACTGATCTGTGATTCTATTGTCTTTTGATCTTCTTGTTGCTCTGTTGAAACTCGAGCGTAAATGACAGCTTTCATGGTTTTATCTTTCTTAAACTTATAAACTTTTCAAAGTCTTGCTTCTCTACCCTCAGTTCTTTGCCGAACTTGTACCCCGACAACTCCCCTTTATCTATCCACCTACGAATAGTGACAGTTTTGACCCCAAGTATCTTTGCTAGTTGTTTAGTTGTAAGGAACTCCATATACTCACTATATAGTACTTTGTGATACTTTGTCAACTTCTGCGGTATTATTCGATTGAATGAGTTGATTATTCCCAATAATTGCTGTTTGAGCTCTTACGTTCATTTCCATTTGTGGATTCTTTAAGCTAGTTAATATCTGAAGTGTGTTTAAATACCGCTTGTGTGCCTTGTCAAGCTCAATGCTAAGGAAACTCAGGTATTTGACTCCTCCGTCGTTTATAGTCTTCATATCAAGATGCTCCCTCATTTTCTTCTGGATAAACAGTGTTTGTATAAAACCTAGGCTGATACTCTCAGCTAGTGCAAGCTCCGCAGATGTTACACACTTGAGTTCCATTTTGATATTTCTGAAAAACTCTAGCCCAAACGATCTATACTCATCAGACAAGGCTAGGGTTAGAAACAGACCTTTTTCGAATTCAAGCGTAGTTAAAATCCGACCGATGGGTGTAATGTTTTTTGTATCAATTTCTCCTTTTCTTGCCTTTGCAAGTTCTGAGATTGCACCATCAATCACATCATTACCCCGAATATCGGCAGCATAGTGTATTTTTTTTTGTATCTCTTCAATTAACTTTTCTATTTTTTGCTTGTTGGTCAGTGTAATGTCTGTCATGCGTTTAACTAACTACTAATACTGTCTCCTTACCCATTTCTAAAATAACTACATAACTACACTAAAAGTAAGTTTATACTGTTACAACAGCTCATGTCAGTTGTGTAGTTATTATGTTTGATATGCACCATATACACGAAATATTATGAAATTACACACTATTTGGCTCTTCTGAGCTGATCACGTCATCGTTAGATTCAAAGTACTGGCGTGAGATGTTCTTTATCTTCTCTAGCTCAAACTCGTAATAGATACCGTCATTCCTCCTTTTCTTATTTGAAGAAAGGTTGTAGTTGTTTATTGCCCATCCCACCTTCCTGTCATTCCAACTCTCTCCTCTAGAATCATTATCCAAATTGGCAACAATGTCTATCCTACTTAGTAAGTCCCTGGTTATTTCTTTAACAGATAGTAGAACTATATCAGTGGTTACAAATCGTGTGAGTAAATAAGCTATGATTTCTTGCTCTTTATCCTTTGGATAAAATGTCATGTATTTGGCAAGCTGTTGGTAATATTTCTGAGTCTCTTCTATGGTGTCGACTGGTACTTCGCAAAACCTCATTATTGTTTCTATGGGGAGCCAAAGGTCAAGCTCTCTACCTATAAGTTTTTTGGTTGTTTTATATTCTTCGTTCAACTTAATTAGGATTTGCTTTACTTCCTTGCCATTTCTTAGCAACGAATATATGTCAGTTCTATAGTTCGACCAGTCAGCATTTTGATCGTCAGGCGTTGGATACACTTCATGCGTCCGCACAATTGGTATAAGAAGACACCTGTCTTTAAGGTCTTCTGGTAGTTCAATGGTTGAGGCAAACGCTTTCGGGGAATAGGTCTCAAACTCGAGTATTTTCCTGCCTTTAGACATGTCCATAACTCGTCTCTTTCCTCCATCTATCTTATAGCTGTCCGTCAAAATCTCACGAATCTCGTAGTTGTTGTCGTTATGAAGGCTGTCAGCTTGGTCATACAAGATTGTTCCCCTTGTACCAGAGATGATGTCGCCTAATGATGCAACAGTTGGCCTTCCTTTTGAAGCGTTAAAGCACAACTTATGTAAGCAGCTAAGCAACTGTGACTTACCACTCGCCTTTGGTGCTTTGATATGGAGAAATGGATAAGAGAAGAACAGTCTGTGAAAATAGGTTCCTATTGTCCATGCCGTAATCAAATGGTACTCAAGATCACTAGAAAGGTAGAAAAACTTTTTAAATACCCCCTTCGTATTTTGGTATGTTTCTTTGGCTGAAACAGTTGGATTGTCGAGTAATTGCTTTACATTATTTCGAGTCAGCTTTTCGTCAAGATTCACAAGCAGCTTTCCATCATCGTCGATATACATTGACTTGCCTTCTGATACAACCTCTAACGACGATTGTTTTATTATCTGATTAGGTGAAAACACCAGGTAAGAATTCGTTGAAGTAAACTTACCATCTACTCGCTTTCTTTCACGAAAGCCAACTACTGATATGCCTTCAATAAAATCAAGGGCGGGGTGAACGGATCTGCATTCATCGTTCACGTCACGCGTCATGTTTTTTAGAACCTTATCTAAATCGCCATTTTCCTTCTCATTGTCGTTATTAATACTCATATATATATTGGATACTACAAATTGTTAATAAATTGAACAGCGCTTTTAAAATCCAATCCTTCTTTTTGCATCACGTAGTTGATAGTGTTTCCTCCTTGTTTACATCCAAAACAATAAAAGCTATTTGACTCTGGATAGGTGTAAAATGATGGTGATCTATCGTCATGCAAGGGACATCTTCCTACAAAGTTTTTTCCCGATCTCCTCAATCGGGTATCGTGTTCTACTACTGAAAGTAGACTATGGCTTACTGCCGATTCTACATCTAGATAGCCAGATCTGACGTTTCTATGAGGTGATAAACGGTGCTTATATCTCATGAATCTAGATCGCTGGTTTCCAAGGCAAACTAAGTCTTTTACATGAGTATTTTTGAGAATTGCATTACATAGTATCTGCTCATCTTCAGTAAGCTTCGATATTTTTCGAATAAGATCCTCGATGATATCCTTTACCTTACTAATTATTTCGTCCAGTTCTCTGATCTTCGAATCAATAATGTCTAAATCCTTTAGAACTGATATATCAAAGTCGATCTTGTCTGTTTTGGATAGGTCTTCGCTCCACTCTCGTTCAAGCTCTAGCCATTGTTCGTCTGACATGTTCTGGGTGTGCATTGGTGTTTTTAAACTGATAATTGCGGTTTATTTGCGGTTTCTTGTCCTTGTCTTCTAACTGAACTCTGATCAGACTGAACACATAGTCGTAAACCTCATCTACAGGTGTTGAGTTGTTCTCGACTTGTGAATAGGTTACGTTAAACATGTTATCTATCTGAATATATTCTCGACTTTAGGTACTTCAGCTGTGTAAAAAGTGCTTGTGGCTCGATGGCTAGTTTCTTCTGCCAATATGATTCAATCAATTCATGTTGCTTGTCATCTGACTTGAAGATGAACTCCGTTCTAGAAGGGTTTGTTTTATCTAGAGAATCGAGCGGGTAAAACAGTGAGAGAGTCGTTGCTAGGAATATGTCAGAGGTTTTGAGGGTATTGTGTGTATTCATATTGATAAATGAGGTTTGCTCATCTATCTATATAGGACGAAATTCACGGCCGATATATCAAATGTCTATACAAGGCTCTGAACGTTCTTTTCGTGGAAAAAAGGTTTTTCCAGAGTTGAGGCTAAAGTACTGGTGAAGTGGGTCTATGTTTTCCAAAGTGTCTAAGACTAAGAAGTAGAGGTAAGCTCGCCAAACAAAATACTGTTTTCATCAGCTTCACCCTTGGGAAGGTCTGGTTGACTGTTGCTTGATATGGAGTTATCTTTTGACACAAATATAGTCATTCTAAGTTTGTATTCCCTTTTCGGTTCAACTGGATAAAATGGATCATCAGATATGCCAATACTTTTGCAAAGTTTGTCGGTTAATTCTTGTTTCGCTTTTCTATATCGTTCTCCCTTTGTGGTACTTGCGACTTTTTCGTCCGTATTTATTACGCCACCATTTTGAGCTAATAAATATAGGAACTCCCATGACACAGTTGGCTTGGATATGTTTTTCATTCGTTTATCAGACATATCCATTTGTTCGGGCGTTACCTCATACACCTGATTTCTGACTATAATTTTCGCCCTCTCTTTGTTAATAAAACTGAGTTTTACTTGACACCACTTTACTCCTGATGGGAGACTCAAACGATTCATTGATTGAAGGGTAGAAGGATTAGCTAAAGGCGGCATAATACGAACTTTGTCTGTTTGTTGTGCCGATGAGCGTAATTGGTCAATTATAAAAAAAATAAACATTTCAATCAGGCTTAAATATTTATCCCTTTTAAATAAATATGGACTCTTTTCTGTCCCATTTACTATACCCTTCATCTCTGAAACCCAAGATTGGATGTCCATTAGGCTAAGCATCGAAAGCTTATGGGCTTTATATAATTTTAATCTTCTGTTCAATTCTTGTCTGTATCCATAAAGTGCAAAAGGAACAAGGAGTAACTGTTCATAAACAGACCAGGACACAATGCCATCTCTGATCTTCAATAGCTCTAATGAGTCGCTATATTCATCAAAGTTTGTAGATATCCTGTATGAGGATATATACTCTTTGTCCTCAGGATAGTCAGAGGTGTACCCCGGACCGTACTTACTAAAAGTCACATAGGGAGCAATAATTTCTCGGTGTCCTGTTTCGTACAGACCCCAAAGCATTGATCTAACACTGTTGTATAGTCTGATTGTCTTATCACCACTAATTCCATGCTTTCCACTTTTCAGATCCTCATATCGTTGATTTTCATTTGTACCTGGTGAGTAGTATTGTTTAAAGCTTGGGTCATTGAGGTGTATAAGGGGTATTTTTTCCTTCTTTAGCTTACCTAGGAGAGTCTCTCTTACTCTTTCAATATCCCGCAGAACTAGCTTTTCCAGACGCACTGACTCTTTAATGTCATTTCTCTTTTGACTTTCCATTTCACTTTCTATCATGCGAAATATGGGAAGACTCTGCACAAATGACACAAACTCTGAGAGATAAATGAAGAACTGACTATCCGTAAGGTCCTTTTGTTTGAAATACTTTCGCTTATCTTGTATTGCATCTATCAGCAAATTTGTCTTATCCATGCTCATATTAATATTAATTTAGCCTATTGTAACTGTCCTTTTTCGACGTTCAAGTGGTCAGGGTGTACAATATGCAGTCATGAGGGTAAAAGGTGTTCTTTTTTGCGTAACAGCCGTTATTCTGCTTGCCCCTTCTTTTGTTTCTGCTCGTTCAGGCTGTTGCTCGAGTCATGGTGGAGTATGCGGGTGTGGTTGTTGTGATGGATCGTCTCTTTCACGTACATGTGCCCCATACTACCCACAATGCAATAGGGTTCAGGAAGAAGCTCCCGCCCAGGTACAACAGGTGTTTGTACCAGTGATCAATACCCCAGTCCCATTACCAACCAAGATTATCTACCCCACTTCCTCTCCCACCCTAACTCCGTCGCCCAAGCCTACCCTTGTCAAACTTCAAAAACCAACAATAAAACCATCACAACCAATCTCACCTACTATACTAGTGCCAGTCGAAGTATCTAAAGCTGAATCAGACATTGGTATATGGGCATGGTTAAGGAGAATCTTTAAATACTGATTGAGATGATTTAGGGTATATATCACTATGATCACAACTATTCGCTCATTACTAGCGGGAATATTAATATATACAGCAACTGTTTTATCCCCGAAAGTCACTCCAACTCTAGGACCTATTCCAACTGTGGTTAAACAATCGCCCACACAAGTACTTAAAATTGCTCCGACGACCACTTTAGTCCCAACGGTTGTTCCTGAGACATGTAGATATAACAAAGAGCAGATGCTAGCACTTATGAAAAAGTTTAATTACTCCGATAGTGACATTGATAAGTATTTCACTCTTAGACCAGGAAATTGCTTTAATCCGAAACCCAAAGCAGGCAATCTGCCACTTCAAGATTTACAGCAGAAAGTTTCTGAGCTAGAAGGTTGTAAGAATCAAATGAATGAGTACTCTAGTTGTATGAATAGAGAGAGGGCGGCTCTTGAAGAATATAAGGATTGTATTAACTCATTTGTTGATCGCCATTGCTCCACACCACTTACAGGTTTTTGCTTTAAACCAGCATGTTCGTATTAACTTAGTTATGCGTCTGGATTGAAGAAAATAATAAACACTGGTCACAGTAGTTTCATCATCGTCTTTGTCTTCGATCTATCAAGAGCTCTCCTCAGTTCTTCTGCAAAGCTAGTTCTGTTGTCATAAGCCTTCTTACACAGGCCCAAATCTTCGTTATCTAGGGTCACACCGTCATCGTTGGTGTTTATATGCTCAATACACTGCCTAAGCTCAATAGATCGATTTGAAGAGACTAAGTAGGCAGAAATGAGGGTAATTACGGCGATAGTCAGTAAGACCAGTGAGACTGTTTTCATGTGTATATTTTATCAGGATTAGAGACAGGGAGTATAATATCGGCAAAATTAGGGAGCAATATTACTGATAATAACTATTCATCAAAAACTCTATACTTACAGGAGTTAGAGATTTAGGAAATTACAACATGAGCAATAACCAGCAGGTAAAACTAATAAAGGCGGACAGTCATATTGTTGAAATATTTAGGGGTTTGGTGTTACTTGCTTTATATTTATTGATCTTTGTTCTTATGGTATTCCTTCCAATCAGCAGTGCTGTATTAGTTGTTGCCAGCCTAATACATGGAGAGTGGATAAAGGGAATGGAGTATTTTGTGATAGCAATAGTAGGCATTTACACAGCAAGGGGTTTGAGGGAATTACTAAAAGAGCAAAAATTCTAACTATTTTCTATTAGACAGTAATAAACATGGAAAACATATGAAAATAATAAAAGGTATATTTTTTAAAGAGTATAAGTATCTTTCGTTGTTGATATTTTTTATCTTTATTGCTTGGGGAGTTCTAATTCCAAAAAATCAGAAATCATCACAAACTTCATCTGAAGACATCACAGCGATCACTACTCCCTCAGTCATAATTTCGATCAAGCCCACGAATATCCCGGAAATATCTACGCCTACACCAGACGTCGATAAAACACCACCTGAGGTTTTTACGTTTGAAGGTGGTGTTCCTCCAACATGCACAGATCAATTAATTGGACTAGAGAAAAATCGCGGGATAGTTAGCGTAGGAACTGGTTATTGGGAAGGGTCTGGAGAAGTTCTCTCCGTTCCCATAATTGGCTGTGTGTTCGGAGACGTTAAGAGAATTCAAGTTGATGAAAAAGACGTGTACTGGAATGAATCAGGCGAAATTTATACTCGGCTTAAACTTAATGTCCTGCTAGGCTTGAATAGATATAGAACTGAGATAACTGACAGCGCGGGTAATAAGACTATTAAATACCTAGATGTTACTTCAAAAAGAGTAAATCCCAACAAAATTGACGTCGACCTAAAACAGTAGATAATAGATTATTATGCTATCACAGTGAATGTTTAGCTAACCTGCATCTAAACTACACCATCCCATTTGGCTTTCATGATGCTCTACACATACAAATCGATGTAGTTATGTAGTTATTTCCAGAAGGTATAAGGAGGATTAGTACTGGAGGTTGTGACAGATCCTGCATAGGTTGTAATCACTAAACTCAGGCATGTATAAGATTCTCACTCTCCTTTGGCATTGGTTGCATATAAACCAGAAGACATAACCTTTACCTAGATTTGACTTGGTGTAAGTTAGCACTACCTTGTTCTCCAACGGTTTTGTTGGGTTATTGAGACTGAGAACTTTGGAAATGTTGGTATATTCTGCTGTTCCCTTGATAAGCCTGTTTACGTCATTTTCGTTATTTAAATCAAGCGGTGGTTTACCTTCCTTCCTGAGAAGTTCATTAAACACACAGTGATTGTGTCTTACAAAGTTACTAGCCCTAGTTTGAGCGCATCTCGATGTTCTTGCTCTGCTGTTATAGTTGTTAGTCATATAAAACAATAATTGATCATTTATAGACTATTAGAAGAAAGATGAGTCAATTCAATAGAGTGAGTCCATGAGTTACATGGCAATTTGGAGATCTTACTTACTATCTCAAACTCTACAGGAGGTAGTATTGCGTTCCTACGCTTGTAAACGTGGGGAATCCTCTCTCCGCTACATCCACCTCAACGGTGATGAGGATGCCCTCAAGGCCGAGGGTGGCACCAGAATAAGCTGTCGCTAGCATCGTGTGTGTATGTAATTATTAATTAATACTTATTAATTAATAATTAGAACTACTGCATCCCTGCCGTGTCAGTCGCATCATAAAGATGTGGATCTTTGTGACGCTTTATATAAAACACTACCATGAGAATTGTCACAACCACCAACATGATCAGCAGTGCAAGATAGGTAAACAACTGTGCTGATGACGGTCTTGTTTGAGTGTCACTCGCGGGAGTCGCTCCTCCACCTGCACCAGGAGTTGTCTTTATGATTCCAGGATCCTTTATGACAGGTGTTCCTATAACCGCTGAGTTACTTGCTTTAAATGATTCTTGTACGAGCCCTGCTTGCTCTGTCGAGAACATGTCAACCTTTTTGGTCGATGCATAGATCGAGTTTTCTGACAGGAGCTGACCTACAGAGACTTCACGTGGCGCAGCGCCACCTGGCTGGCCATAGATCAGATGGTATCCCATACGTGGAAGCGCTGAGGGGGGGATCTGGTATCTCCCGAGTATGTCTGATTTCGTCTCATACACTACATCACCGATGAATTCGTCGTACACAGACACCAGTGTGCCTGGCATGACTTGACCGCTCACTGACTGTGCGATCGCATCTATGTACCGTGGATGTGGATCGATAGTTATGGTAGATATCGAAGTTGCACTCACCGTGCGCAAGCCTTTGATCTTGCGTGCTTGTGCAGCAGGATCACCATAAAAGTCAGGCTTTATAAAATCTATCTCGATGGGGCTCGCAGAGATGATACTCGCCGCAGGAATCGTGATACTCCACGCGCCTTTTTCATTTACCCGACCTACAGCTACGACCGTCGACTCGATACGCGCACTGATTTGAGTGTAGGGGTGAGTCGCATGTCCAAACACATACATGCCTTCACGATTATCCACGGTGTTGTGTGGCACTGTTTGGGTCACTGGTCTGTTTGTGTTGATACCTAACTTCGATGCATCAATAGGTATGTCTCGTCGTTGAACCAAGCCTGGAGGTTCGTCAATCTGCTCTATAGTTGCCATTGATTGCGGGTAAAGCTCGGTGTACAGATCCTTTTGTCCACCATCAACTGGCACGATGACCTTGTATATCGATCCAGACTTACGACCATACTTTATCTTTGATAATTGCTCAGAGACTGGCATCAATAAACTCGAAGGATCGCGTTGTGCATACGCTTGCAGCGTCTCAGGAGGAGGTGCTGACCCAAAGATATCCAGCGCATAGGTGCCTGGCTTTACTACAAATTCAAAGGTACCCTCTTCGCCCGTATTTGATGTGGGATCAAGGACTGGTTGGCATTCACGACTGAATACATGGGTAAATATGTCAGCATCAGAAGTCGTTCGCATGCACTCTTTGGGTGTCCAACGACTATTTTTTGTGAAAAGATGTACGGTAGCATTTGAAATTGGCTCGAGCGTGGTGGCATCAAATACATATCCATATGGATCGAAATCAACTGTCTCTGGACTTAGTGAAGTGCCAAACTCAAATATTTGGTCAGCGATATTGAGTGAAGGATTTTTGTGATATACACCAACAGTATTGTTGTTGTTTTCCATAAATCCTAATGCATAGTACCAATGAGGGAGTTTTATGCGCTCGTCGGTATCAGAGAACCAATGAAATACATCGTCGGCGGCTATCTCGATTTTGCCTGCGTTCTCTTGAGGAGCTATCGGCTGAAATGCGGTATCTGGTTGGCTTGCTTTCTTTTTGAGAATACCCCCAGAGCCAGTGAGAAGGTTTCTGTCAAGATTGATCTTGTATTTGATGGGATCAAGAAGCGCCCAGCTCGCATCAACGCGCTCCTTACAGAGAGCCTCTTTGGGTTTAGGGTCTGAGTACTGGGCGAGGCATCTGAGCATGTCCCACTCTCTCTTGCCTGCAGTACACACCGTGCCATTTGCGATAGATCCCTCTTTATTTACCCAATCTTTATTTACAAGACACTCAATGATGTAAGTGCCTATGGGGAATTGAGCTTTTGGAAGAGCTCCCTTTGGTGTGAGGGTCACCTGGTGAGAATTTGGCAACAAAACAGCTCCCATCTGCACTACTTGCTGAGGACGCAAAATGGGGAGCGGAGCAGTAGTTGCTTGTGCCCAAACGGTAGACGAGAGACTAACAGCAAAAAAAGTGGTGATAAGAATGTATTTGATCTTTTGGGGAATATGCATATGTATATAAAGATCACAAAGTGGTGACCCCATCAGACTAGCTAATTCCAGATCCCTTGTCAAGCGCTCATCTTTCCACTACTATGTCTGCATACATGAGATATAGATTGATAGCCATCGCTTCCGTATGTGTGGTTTTTTTGTCCCTACTCCCCTCACGTGTGGAGGCGCGAAGTTTGGACTTTTACGACTATGTCCAGCTGGGGATCACTCCCGTTCCTTGTGGCGTCGAGTATGGCGTGGGCGCAGGAAGTGCCAAGTGTCCCACTGGATTTACCAACTTCTTCACCACAGGAGCGTCAGGCTTAGAAAATAAATCAAATCCTGCAAAAGTAGCTCCCACTCCTTTCAACTCATACAAATTTGCGATCAATGCAGCTTCAAAAAATCAACCTGCGCGCTTGGAAGAGTCTTGTGCGGTGGAGTTTGATCATCCAAAGCCTATTCCCGGCGTCACCATCACTCCTATACCTGCGGGAGGCCTGGTCTTTAGCGATGACACGCGTAACAGGCACTACTGGGCTGAAGATCCTGAGATTACCGCACTGGGCAAGGCAAATGACCGCGCAAGACAATTTTTGTTTTGGGTCATGGGCCGCCCCGCAAATGATGACAACCCAAAGCTAAAGGAGATATGGGCAATCTCGCGCAATGTCGCCATCTCATTTATCGTCTTGACTGCTGCGCTCATGGGCATCTGGATCACGATAGCGCACCGCCTCAGATATCGGATCATCGGGGAGTTTGGGGTGTGGGAATCCATCAGCAAGATCGTCATGTCGCTCCTTTTCATATCTCTGTCCGCGTCTATTGTCCTCGTGCTGATTCAGCTATCAGAGATATTGATGAAATTTTTCATCGAAGCTCTCGCGGGCAAGGACCTGTTTAATGTGTATTTCGGTTCTGGAAGCACCGAGGCAAACTATGTAGGATTTATTGGGTGTCGTGATCTAAACATACGTGCAAACGAATCAATTGATACTCAAGTCTTTCTCCTCCGCCTCACCAACATCACCTACTACATCATGGGTGTCATGCTCATCCTGCGCAAGATACTCCTCTGGTTCCTGCTCTTTGTCTCTCCGTTCCTCCCCATCCTCCTAAACTTCCCCCTCATTCGAAATACTGGAAAAATCTGGATCGGCGTATTTTTCCAATGGCTCATGTACGGCCCGCTCTTTGCACTGTTCCTCGGTGCCACTGGTGCGATATGGAAGTACGGCATACCATTCCCCTTTGATTTCTCCCGTATCAATAGTCATCTCGGATATGTCTTCCCGAATGCCATCATGATCGTGTATGGAGGACCTGCACAGATCAAAACTGGTGCCATCAACGCATTCAACAGCGGCAACTATGTAGATACATTTGTGGAATATGTCATCAGTCTCATCATGTTGTGGGCGGTCATCTTTTTCCCCTGGTGGCTCCTCCGGATATTCCGCGACTATTGCTGTGAAGCCATCATGGCTATGGGTGCGAGTGTCAAAAATCTTGCAGATACGCTCCATCCCGTACCTCCACCAAAGCCTCCCCCACCGGTCCAACCAGTCAAAGCGAGTCCTCAGCCAACGGTCGCACCTATACAGCTCGCCAATGAGATATCTCGTGCGATCAATCTAGGCAATGCCACCCAAGTACGACAAGCACAGACCGCACAGATCGCCAGCGCGATGAGTCTAAAGGCAACCACACTCAAAGACGTAGCAAAGCTCGAAGCAAACAAAAACATGATGTCGGCAGCGAAGCAGAGCTTTGCGATGCTCCAGAACCCACTCGCTGCGACGACTACCTCTGAGCGTGAGAAGTACCTGAATGTGCGCACCGAGCTCTTTACCCGCGCATCATCCAAAAACGATGCCTTTGCAAAGTCGATGCTCGCGACTGCATCCACCTCATCCACTGAGCATGCACAGCACAAACAAGAGCTCATCAAGTCTGTAGATGCGATCGTCTCGCAGATGAACAATACCATCCCCGCCTCTCTCTCACAGATCTCCTCACAGACATCAAACATTTCCACAGAGCGCATCGGCCAAATCACCAATACTGTCATGGAGCATCTCGCCCAAGACATGCGAACGCTCTCGACTATTTCGACCAGGACCACAGTACCTATCGAGCAGGTAAAGTCCATTCTGAAGTCTTATGCTGCAAATATCACCCAGCCTCTCAATCAGATCGTGGAAAAGATCGCCTCAGTCGCAAATACTTCAAAGCAATCGGTCAAAAATGTCTTGCAAGAAACAAATAGCATCATGAGTCGTGGCTACTCATTTAGAGAGCTCGCACGGACTACAGGCATCGATGAGTCCAAGTCTGCCGAGCTCCTTTCCCAGATCGATGTGGCAACCGCTACCACAGGTACCACCTCACCGATCCTCATCCAAGCATTTGCAAATGAAAAAGTGTCAAGCTTTATCAAAGAGGTTGCGAAGCGTGCATCTACTGATGAGGTGGTCATGACACATATACAGTCAGTCACCAGCCTGAGTCACAAACAGATCGAGTCCACGCTCCTCGCCATCTCCTCTGGCCCATCGATCACCGATGAGACTATGCTCACCCAGATCCAAACTGCATATGGAGTGGATAAAGTAAAAACGTTGGCCATCGTGAAGGATGCGCTCGCGCAGACAGCTGATGCAGGGAGTGCAGTGCCTCAATCTGCCGTCGAGGGTGAGTCAGTCGAGCAAGCATCAGTCCTCCAGGATCAGCTCAATACCGCCGTGAATCCAGAGAGTCAAATCGACCAGATCATCCCCGTGCCTGCAGATCAGTCACTCGATGAGTACGAGGAGATCCGCGAACTGTGGGTCGAGCAGTATGAGAAGGAAGAAGTGCCGCTCTCTGAGCAGATCACCTCACGTGCAGATTGGGTCAGTCAGGATATCACGCTCATGACAAATATATTGAATAAGCTCCTCTCTGCTGATCAAACCATGAGACAGCAAGCGCTGGACGAGGTGGGCTTCATACTCCCTATCTTCCTCATCAACAACCTCAGCGGTTCACAGCTCTTGACCTATCTCAAGGCAAAGCTGTCTGCCGCAAAGCAAGTACAAAAGGCCCAGCTCAAGAAAGATGCGCAGGTCGTCACTCCTGTGGCACAAGAAGAGTTTGTAGACGTCGCTCGTGCCACCACCGAACAAAATCAAAAGCATCTCGTGGTAGATGAGGAGGGAGAGAGCAAGGAAGCGGTCGATGGCTGAGAGCTTTTAGTTTGTAAGGTTTGTAAAGTTTTTAAAGTTTGTAATGCTCGAAGCTTTATGGCTTTGCGGACTTTATAGCATTAAAAACCTTATAGCTTTATAGGATAATGAGCTATAGCATGCTCGCCTACGGCTCGCTCATGCTCTCGCACATATGTCATTGCGAGGCTCTCTCGCTTTGGCGAGAGAGCCGTGGCAATCCCATACATGTTTGAGATTGCTTCGTCTCCTCTATCCGCCAACTGGCGGGGCGGATCCTCGTGAACACGAGGATCCAATGGTATACATGTGGCTGATTAGGTGTCCGGCTCCTTTAGATCCCCGCGTACGCGGGGATGACATACAGAGAAATTTGTCAGCGATATTATTGACTATTTGCAAAGTCCCACGAAGCGCGAGAACTTGGTAGTTGAAATTCGAAATTTCCTTGCAGCTTGCAGCTCGTGGCTCGTGGCTCGTAGCTTCCCCTCACACTCTCGCACACAGGAGATTGTATGCCTTTACGATACGATCAGGTGCAGCTTTGGACTTGAGCGCACCGACGATTTTCCCTGTCAATGTCTTTGGATTTGCTTTAAATGCTGCATCATTTGCAGCTACAAACTGACGTACCAGACTCTCGAGCTCATGATCTGGTATCTCGCTCGGGAGATATGCTTTTAGGATCTGTATCTGGGTACTATTTGCATCTGCGAGGTCCTGCCTCTTTGCAGTCAAAAATTGATCTTTTGCCTCAGTCAGCTCTTTGAGCTGTTTGCGAATCGTAGATATCACGTCTTCATCGGTCAAAGGACTCTTCGCTTCGATCTCCTTGTACTTCAGCTGTGATACAATCATCCGAAGCGTTTGAACTCGCTCGGAGTCATGGTTCTTGAGCGCTTGCATGCTATCGGTTTGGAGTTGAGTAAATAGAGTTGACATACGTATGTCTCGGATTGTAGCATATGGGTCAGTTAGTTGCAGATATTTTCTATGAAATCAAAGGATCTCGTCAAAAAAGTCACCTCAAGACAAACCCTCAGAAAAATCGATGCCTTTGATGCAGTCGCTGAGCTCAAACTCCAAATACTCGAACACAAACCTACTCCCCAGTATATGCGTCGTGATATCCAGATGAGCAGCCTGCTCATCCGTCCACAAGTCGGTGATGTGTTTACGCTCAATATGGGCAACGACCAGTTTATCGATGCACTCTGGTCTATCCTCAAAATTGACGAATTTGTGGGCGATACAGTGAGAAAGCTCCCCCGCAAGGATGTAGAGCTCTTTTATAAACTCTCAAACCATGTGAGACAGACCTATCAAGATACCCTCAACCGGGTTGATATGCGCCTTCCTCACCTGAAAGAAAAGGGTACTGTCCAGCCCATCGCCATCGAGATCTTCAGATCTGCAACGAGGTCTAGTAGGCGCATACATTAAATATCAGTTTCCTTTTTTAGACACTGACTGACGACTGTTATTGCCCGCCTATCTGCGAAGCTGATGGCGCGGGACTGACGACTAATGACTGTAGACTAATGACTGATGACTAATGACTGACGACTGACAACTGTCGACTAATGACTATTTCTTATGGCAAAACCTATCATCATTGACGTCGAGACAAAGCACTCGTTCAGACAGTTCTCAGATACCGCAAAGCTCGGCATCTCAGTCGTCATCGCCTACGACTATGCGGATGGCATCTATCACAGCTACACTGAGGACCAGCTCCCCACACTCTTCCCGAAGCTCGAGGCCGCCTCCTATGTCATCGGATACAACAGTGATGGATTTGATCTTCCCGTCCTCCAGGCGTACTACCATGGCGATGTGATGGCGTTCTCCCGCTTTGATATGCTCGAGGATATCCGTCAGACTGCGGGCAGACGCTTTGGACTCAATGACATCTCCCAAGCGACCCTGGGCGTGAAAAAATCCGCAAATGGTCTCCAGGCACTCGAATGGTACAAGACGGGACAGATCGATAAAATCATCACCTACTGTAAAGATGATGTGAAAATAACCCGCCAAGTATTTGAGTATGGAGCAATGTATGGCTTCGTCTACGTGGGAGCTGGTGAACAGCGTGCGAAGATCCCCACCCGCTGGGAAAAGTACCGTGATGGCAAGGGTCAGAGTGAGTCCGTCCCGAGTACATTACCATTCTAAATACCCCATCGGATCTATTAGACCATCTGTCATCCCTGTACTATTCAACGAATTCGATGACGGTTTTCACCAGGTCATTCTGAACGAAGTGAAGAATCTCATAATCCCAGCTCACGAGATCCTTCTCCCGCCACGGCGGGATCAGGATGACTGACTTGACGAACACCGATTCTGTCACCGATATAATTGACTAGTACAATCCCAGCGCATGCTAGGATCTCATGTCAACGATGCCCTACTTCACCATTTCTTTTGGTAGAATACATCTGTACCTTTCTAAATATCGATATTCCCTGGTAGCTCTCCGCCAGCTAGCGGAGGTAGACAGGATGCAGTATTGACTGATGGTAAATGTTTACGCACTTTACAATTCGAAGCATGACAAGATATATATCGGTCAAACTGTTGACCTAGACGAAAGGATTAGGCAACATAATGACCATGATTTTCGCCAAACTTACACCTCTCGTTTTGATGGACCTTGGGTCGTGGTTTACACAGAGATAGTCGCCAACAGAAATGAGGCGCTTATTCACGAGAAGCAACTGAAGTCATATCGAGGTAGAGAGTTCATACGCAAGCAAATTTCCCTGGTAGCTCAACGGTAGAGCAGGATGCTGTTAACATCAAGGTTCGAGGTTCGAATCCTCGCCGGGGAGCCAGCAAAAATACCTAGATTTATCTAGGTATTTTTTTATACCAATTTATATAGTTCGAACCTAGTCAATTTAAAGTATTAGTTCTATAATTTAAATATATGCTTATTATTACAATATCTCATTTAATCAATGTTTTGGTTGCCGGTCTAATGGCCATACTTTTAATAAGTAATGAGCGTCATATGAAAAAAGTATTTGGTGATGTAACACCTGCACGGCAAATACTTTCATCGCTTTATATGGCCATAGCTGTAGCATCTTTAGTGGCGCTGATTGCTCCTCAATATAGCATTGTTATTGCGACAGTACTTTTTCCTATTCAGATACTTTATAAACTTTCTACACTAGTCACAGTATCTTCAAAAAGCAATCCAGTAATCTGGTGTAATTTTGTGATTTCAATAGTTCATGCAATTTCTCTTTACATTATTTACATTCTTCAATAATCGCCAGTCGAACATCGTCCCAAGTCGGAGCACTTAAAGATTTTGCCTCTTTTTAATAGGGGTGCCATGAGCAAATGTACGGGTGTGGATAGCAAAGTCAAACGATGTTCCTGCAGAGTCCATCCAGTTTCCCCACTGTGGTTACTCATATTTATTCCTAATGCAAGTGGCTGGCTGTC
>JBAXII010000017.1:0-24771 GCA_037138475.1 bacterium
CCGTTATTACAATCCATATCTAGATTCTAGCATGAGAATGCTGGTCTAGAGCCTTGCTAATTGTGGAGATATCTAGGTTTTGGATGAGATACATGTTTACAGCTCAATCTCGCTCTGTATAGCCTCAAAGAGTGATTTTTTTAGTATACCTTTGATTACTAAATCATCAAGTGTCTCATATGGCCTTGAGGAAATGATTCGTTCAGCGGTGATCTTTCCTACCCCTTTCAGGCTTTCAATCTCCAGTGAGGAGGAGTTGTTTATAGAGATTTTTCTTGATATGGGTGCCTCACCAGAGGTGTTGGGAGAGGATTTCTCACCTTGAGAGTAAGCGGATACAACCTTTGTCCTTTCGATATACAGACTCCGAGACGTTTCTAATATACTTGGTACATGTATCTTTTGTTGGTCACCAATGATCGAGGAGAGATTGAAGTTGCGAGCAAAGAAACCTCGATCTGCCGATTCAGAAAGCCCCCCAGCCATCTTAATAGAACTGTCCAGTCTCGAATTCACTGGCAATTTATACATATCTGGGTTTTGTACAGCGCCAGAAACATCGACGTATATGTATCCAACTTCTTGATCAGGCTGTTTCCTCGTCCTTGCTTCGGGCAGTGTGACCGGAGTGAATTGTGCGTGAACACTATTTTTGTATATTTGTATAGAAATGATTGCACCAACCGTGGCGACAATGACGACTACATGGGGGAGCCACTTTGCTTTGGATAAAAGAAGCAGCTTGTCTTTTGCATCCTGATGATTTACACGCTCGAGAACTGCTTTTAGTTTGTCTCTAAGCTCACTGGTTTCCATGCGCGGATATGCAAATGTCTAAATACCACGAAAGCTACCAAAGCAAAAATCAGTATAGCAATCAATATGCCCACAGTCAAAATCCTCTCAGAAAGTACATAAAAAGAGGTAGAGGCATAGAGCAAAGAGCCATGTTGTCCGGGCATTTGCAGTTGTACTCTGGCACGATATATGCCTGACTCCAAACCTTCAGATCTAATTGCATATAGTGAACCAGGCAAACCTTGAGCAGAATGAATTTTTTCTTGACTTTGGGCAGCCAAAAAAATGAGCGGAATCGTAACAATGTCTTTGGCACCACTTGGTCGTTCTATTCTTAATACTCCCTGGAGGTATGTACCCTGGATTCCAGTGTTGTGCACGATGAGGGACAACTCTTGGTGATCGGTATCGAGTGAAATAAATCCACGGGGATTTCGAAACAGAGTGATTCGTGGCTGCATGTCGGTATAGCTGTCTGTTGTGATGCCAACTACTAGTTTGGTAATCACCTCTGGTTTGAGCTCAACATTGATCCCTTGTGAACTCTTGTGGAGGAGATCTTTTGGTGAAGCCACAAATTCGACCAGATAGTCCCTTTTTTCGATGGTTTCATCTCGTGCGCGGATTCGTATCTTGATTACTATTTCTTCGTCGTGTTCCAGCAGAAGTGGAGTACGCGAGTCAGGTCCGAATCGGTTTGAGCTCATGGCAACCAGGATCGAAGGATCATTTCTGGTTTCAAAAGTGAAATAGGTGGGGTCTCCAGCATTTTTAACTGTTATTTCGTGTGTATAGCTCGTTGATGGTTTCAGCAGAATATGTGTGAACTTTGGTTCTATTTCAACTGAAATGCCGTCGATTGCATAGAGCGGACCGGTAAAAATAAATAGGGAATAAAAAAGGAGCGCAAATATAACAAAAAGTAAGCGTATTGAGCTTGACATAGCAACGAAATTATACTACCTTGAATGGTGTATACCAGGACACAATATCTCTGGCTATTCCCTCTATGAGATCAAATTCATTTATCAGTCCAGAAGGTGATGCTTTTTTGGTTGGAATCATAACCTTTATTGGAGTCATATTTGTGCTGTTTGTCATCCAGATAAACAAACCTGCGCCCATTCGTAAAGCCCTGAAGCCAAAGCCAGTCAATGCAGAGCTACGTCAAGTAAGCGCGGTGGCTGCTCCGACAAAAAGAAAGATACGGGTAGAGATAAGCTCTGCTGATGGATATGTCCCCTCAGCGATCTCGCTCCAAAAAAGCGAAGAAGTTCAGCTCATTTTTACTAAGGTTGCCACCACAGAGGCGCATGGTGTATTTTTCCCTGCTCTTGATGAAAAAAGCTTTGTCATGCAAGAAGCTGATAAGGAAAAAACAGTTGATCTCGGGCCATTTGATTCAGTAGGGACATATGAGTTTATGGAAAGTATGTACGATGCAGAAAAGGGCGAATTGCCGGATATACATGGAGTCGTAGTTGTTCGTGAATAAACAAGATTATGAGTGATAATAAATCAATTACGGATCGAGAACGTGAATCGGCAGGAAGCCAGGTTCGATCGATTATCTTGTACTTGGCGGTGGCCATGATTGCATCCGGATTTGTCATGTCGCTCATTCGAAGCGTAGCGTTGGATATCACAAAGTTTAGCTATGCCTACGGCAGGATCCTTGCAGAAAATCGTACTAAAAACCCTCCCTCTACCAGCACAGATAAATCTGACTCGACATTTGACGGCTCATTTCTTAAAAAAAGACTGAGTGAAACCATCTCAGGTATAAAAGAATTCGGGTCAAGTTTATATGCAAAGCGAGATAATAACCTTGACACTATGGTGGTGAAAAACAACGTGGCACAAGGTCCTTCCCCAACCACAGCTCCCGCTGCGTCTCCATCTCCACTTGAGGAGTCCACCATGGCAACACCAGAGGCGAATATCAACACGAATACCTCATCAAACAGCGCTGCCTTGAAGCCTTCTGAAACAGGCGCCTCATCATCTGCAAGGCTCCCAATCAGAAATACTCCCTCATCTCCGACGGCGACATCAAGTGCATCAGTGCAAAAGGTACCAAATCCCACTCAAACGATATCACCTACAAACGGGCCAGAATTAAGCGGTACCAAGAAACCTGAGAGTATTCAGGCCATATTTGTAGATCCTGTGATACGTGTGTGTAGCTACCAACCAAAAAAATATCAAGCAAAGGGAAAAGTGGACATGCCGGCAGGGAGAATAGCGAGTTTGAAAATCACGTGGCAGGTCGCCTCAGCCGAATCAAAGCAATCCCTCCTCAATGTCGTAGATTTTGGGTTGGTCAAATCAGGTGACCCTTTTAATACTGAAATTCCCTGGCCTGGCATAAAGCCTCAAGATAAGAAAGTACAGGTATCACTAACGGCCCAGTTATATGATCGAAAAACTGCTCAGGCTCTTTTGATAAAACCTGCGGAGTCAAGCTATCTGTGGGAATCCTCTTCAACCTGTCCACCTCCCAAAGAGGCGAAACCCGCCATCACGCACCAACTTTCTATAACCAATGTATCAAAGGATAAGTCCGCTCCAGACACATACGTCATCTCGTATCGCGGATTTATAAAAAATACAGGAAATGTGGCTATTGATGATCTCAAATCAACTCAACTGGTACGGAATACTGAAGCAACATTTGTATCAGCACAGAAAACTGAGGGCCTCAGTGCTTTCCGTCAGAATAAGGCGACGTTCACTCCTGAACCACTTCAACAGGGGCAGACGTGGGGCTATGTGACAGTGGCGCGCGTGGTAGCCAAAGATCTTGGAATCATATGTAGCGAACTTGAGAGCGAGGCTCTATTTGATGAAAAATCAATTACGGCTCCAAAATCAAGATCGTGCTTTGATTTGACTGAGAAGTACAGCAAAAAGCGATATGTATATGTGAAACCCACTCTGTTTTGTCCGGTAAATACAACCAAAATACAACGTGGAGTGAGTACGATATTTACCGATCCAAAAGATAAGTTATTGCAGGCTGTTCTTGAGTCGGCGACAGGCTACTATCGAGTGGATCTCGAGGAAGGGTCTGAGGCAAAAGTAAAAACACAAATTGGCACTGTCGACCTCACCCTTGTCAGCGACACTACGCAGCTTGCTAAAACAGTTAAGTACGACGTGAACGCAAACACATTTGAGATATCTTTCACCAGCACTGACAAAGGCATTTGCGCACCTGAGATCACCGCATCTGGCTCTGCATCAACAAACTCTCGCCTAAAACCACTTCCTACCGTGACTCCAACTCCCACTCCACTCCCCACAGGCACGCAATCATATATCGGGGGTCATATATGGAGCGATACCAATAAAAATGGTATACAAGATGATGGCGAGGAATCCATTTCTTCGATATATACCCAGATTTTTAACTGCACTGATGCCCTCGTTGCCCTAAAAACTATCAGGACAAGCAGTGATGGTAACTATAAATACGAGGGTCTTCAGCCGGGATGTTTCAAAATACGTGTGTTTGCCCCAGCGGGATACACCATGTGTACGAACAAGGCAGCAGAATCAGGATCAAAACCGACCAAAGACTCAGATGTATATGTGACGGGTGAATCTGACGCGATTACATTGACTACCACGAGTCTCACCTCAACGGTTGATGCCTGTCTCATAAAAGGTACCCTTTCCACAGATCTATCACTGAGCATGAACGCAAACAACCTACATCCTCAACTGTGGGAAAACGTCACTCACATCATCACCGTGACCAATGAGGGTACGTATGATGTGACGGGCACAAAGGTCAAACTGCACATACCATCTGGGCTCCTCTATGTGTCTCATGAAATAGTGGGTGATGTAGTAGAGGCGTACGACCAACATGAGGGCACGTGGAATGTGGGTACCGTAGAAGCAGGCGACTCGAAGACATTAAAGTTGGTTCTCAATGTGATATCTAGTTCAAATATCTCAAGTACAGCCGAGATATCTCAGATGACAGGAACAGATGCAGATTCGACACCCAACAACCAAATCACCACCGAAGACGACTATGGATCTATCACCCTTTCGCTGGCGGGGCAAGTACAGGGAATCAGTGATGTTCGCACGCGTGCAGAAAAAGGATGGTCAGAGATGCCAAGTTTGATAGTAATATCAGCCTTTGTTGGACTGTGTATGGGAGCGGTGGCGATTGAAGAATCTCGAGTGCATTCCCGCCGGGAATCCCATCAGAGATAATCTCTCAAAGTGATAGCGCTCCTGTCATAGTCCTGGTGAGCAGACCTCGTATCTCCATGCTAGATATTTGAGTGGTGATCTGACTTATCGAAACCTCAAGTGCGTGGGCTAGTTCATCTGGATAGATATCTCGGTGGATTTGAATATATTCGTATATTTTTTGCTCCAGTGGGTCGCTAAATGTGGGTGTTTTGGATATCCCCTGTGCAGTACTCATACCAAAATCACCCAGAATATCTCCTGCCTCGGTAACCATATGTGCGCCTTGTTTGATAAGGAGAAGGGGAGCCTCGGAAAGGGGAGAGGAGACTTGTCCGGGTACTGCATATACGTCTTTGCCCTGGTCTGCTGCAATACGCGCAGTTATAAGACTCCCGGATTTTGCGGTTCCTTCGACTATAACAACAGCACGACTAATCCCCGCCACCAGACGATTTCTTGCTACAAAATAGCCAGGTATGGGTTGAGTTCCAGGGGCAAATTCTGAAAGGATGACAGAGTCGGAGTCACAGATGCGTTTGTATAAGTGCTCATTTTCCTGAGGATAAATCACATCCACTCCACACCCAAGTATGGCTATAGTTTTGCCGCCCGCATCCAATGCTGCCATATGAGCGATAGCATCGATGCCAAGGGCCATGCCACTCACGATAGTTACCCCATTTTTTGCCAAATCATATGCAATGGTATTCGTGATCTCCCGTCCATAGGAGGAATGTTTGCGGCTCCCGACTATAGACACCAAGACAGAACTAAAAACCTTGACTAGCTCTGGATCAGTTAGCTTGGATGATATGTAAAGACATATTGGTGGGTCACTGATCTGTAGTAAAGAGGGGGGATAGAGTGGATGAGAGCGGTTGATCACCCGAATAGATTTCTCTTGATACTCCGCAAGCAATTTTTTTGGATTACACGTCTGGCGAAATCGAATGAATGAATGTGCAGCGTGAGCTGGGAGATTGTCCAGTATGATTTGCTCTTGAGCCTCAAACGCCCTTTTTGAAGTGCCAAACACCTTACGCATAATCGAGTATCGTTGTGGACCAATCCCAGGAGCGCAGGAAAACGCGAGGTCGGCAAGGAGTTCATCCATATCCATATGCACACTATAGCAAAGTCATTGCTTGCTTTGGTTGGTACAATATGTCTAGCCGTCGTAGCTCAATTGGATAGAGCAGTCCCGTCCTAAGGGAAAGGTTGGAGGTTCGATTCCTCTCGATGGCACTACCACGCTGGTAGATTTTTCAAACCATGACAAAACATACCATTTCATTCAAAGATTACCTACATGCCTTTGGCGACCGTATGTTTGTCCGGAGACTGATGTTTAAGACACTGGGTAACTTTTTGATACTCATCTCTCTATTTTTTACCTTTAAAACATTTTATGAGCCGCTCGTGGCAGAGGCCACCTATTTTATTGAATCAAAGATCATCCAGAAACAATATGTGGTGGCTGATGGATCAACATCCCCAAACCAACCCCAAAATCCTCTTCCCATAGCAAAAACTCCTCCCGTGAGCCAGTTCGCTCGGTTTTTTAATATCGCCCAAGTCGAGACGATTACTCCAGTAAATACCGAGTTTGCGATAGTTATCCCAAAAATAGCTGCAAACTCACCCATACTCCCCAATATTAATCCAGGAGATGAGCGCGAATACTTGAGCGCGCTTCAGCAGGGCGTGGCGCATGCGGCGGGGACGAACTTTCCGGGAGGTGGGGGACATGTGTTTTTGTTCGCACACTCAACGGACTATGTATGGAATGTAGACGCGTACAATGCGGTATTTTATCTTCTCTACAAACTGGAGCCAGGGGATGAAATATACCTCTATTATCAGGGCAGAAGATATATCTATGTGATGGAGAGCAATACAGTGGTTGACCCAGATCGAGTAGAGTATCTGACTCGCGAGACCAACGACGAGTTTCTCACGTTGCAAACCTGTTGGCCACCAGGAACCACACTCAAAAGACTCCTCGTCTTTGCGAGACTCAAGGCGAACTAAGGGCACGCCCGCCACGTCTGACGTGGTGGATGTGGTCCTTTGTGGCGGACCCGGTCTTGCAGTGTAGATTATGTCAATTCCGTGAGCGCCCTAGGTCACATCTCGATATAAATATGGATACAACATGTATGAGAGATGTGACACAAAAGGCCGTAAACCAAAATAGGTGGATAGATTATTTTGGTACGAGCCCTTAGAGTATCCCGATGGCATAGAGATCTCCATACACATTCAACTCAGGATTTAGATTCGTAAGTATGAGCAGCCTCCCATCGCTCACCATAGCAAAAAATAGGGTATCAAAAGGACCTGAGTACACTTTCTGCTTATTGAGCCCATCAAAGTCAGCTATATTGATCGATTTGCCCTCATCAAACACGAGGTTTTTTGAGTTTGGGTGAAAGATAATGCGATTTCTTACGTTCGATTTCTTGTCAGAGACAAGGTAATTCCTATCTTCTTTTATGTCGTAGACATAGACCTGCTTCTTTTCCAGGGTACGAAACTCCTCAGTTTGGTTACTGCCGATAAGTGGGGTGGCTAGGATGGGTTGCAAAGTCGCAGTCGCAGTGGCCTCATACAGCACTTTAGTCTTGTCGGGGGATATGTCCAGGATCCGCGTGTTGTTTTTGATAAATGCTCCGAGTGGCTTTTCAAGGCTCCCTGTCAAGGTGAGCAGTTGCTTTTCCTTTTGTTGGGTCCATGCATCTATTAGACTTTCTACTGTATCGGTAATATTAAGTGGACCTACGTTAGAATCGTCGATATTCACCAATACTGCTTTTAGATACGTCGTAGGAACTTCGTATTTCGGATAGTACTCGGTATGGTGGACTGATGGGGTGGGATTGGCACGATTCGGATCCAAGACAAAAACTGCCATTTGCTTCCCATCGGGAGCGAGGATAAACTCGAGATCATTTGGCGCAACTTCAGGATCAATATCGGTATAGGAGATGATTTTTTGCAAATTTGGCAACAAAGATACCATTCTTCGACCTGCATCATAGATGTATATGCCCGCCTCAGACCCGACAAGCTCCGCTTCGGAGCTTGAAGGCACAGGAGTGTCGACCAACAATGACTTTTTACTACTAAACAAAATGACTTTATCTGACTGAGTTCCGAGCGGGACTGCCTTTGCGATGCCGATATTCGTCAACGGTGTCAGCGACGAGGTGATGGGGTAGAGTGTCGCAGCGAGGCTTTGGACGATCTCTCCCCTGATTTTCACCTTTTTTTGCCAGGGGAAATATCCTTCCTTTGATACGGTAAATACGTACTCGCCCGGTGAGAGGTTTAGGTTCAGGTCGGTGATTCCTTTTAATTCACCATTGACGTATACTTTGGCCGAGCGGGGGACCGATGCCACCGAGACGAGCCCCGTCGAGGTGAGCGTGCTATTTGCGATGTCAAGTCGATATCCTCTGGCAAAAGCAATAATGGATACACTTGAGATGACGAAAAAGACTATTGTGACAATCCGAGTAATCATTTGGAATAGTATACCACGTTCATTTATAAAAAATACGTAGGCAAGGCAGGATATCTAAATCAATATGGATCAATATATATTAGAGTGTATCAAATACTATGCCGTCCAAGGAAAGGCGCTGACGGAACGTGAGCTTTGGCTCTACATGACTTTTGGAACAACTAAAGAACATCTTCGTGGGGAATTGACTCGGTTAGCGAACATGGGGATGATAGTGCTAGGTGATGGACGATATACCCTTTCCACATATACCCAAAATCTGACTCACGGGATACAGCGGGACATTTGTACCAGAGAAAAACTCCAGCTCACTGCACCATTTCTCAAAATACTCAAGAGGATCCCATGGGTTGAGTGTATCTGTCTCACGGGAAGCTGTGGCATATCAAATGCGGTAGCCGAGGATGATATAGATTTGATGCTGTTGACATCCGAAAAACGACTTTTTACCACTCGTCTCACCGTCATGCTCATCGCTACAGTCATGGGAGTACGACGAAAGAGAGGAGTTGTGCAGGATCCAAATGCTGTATGTATGAATCTATGGTTGGATGCATCTGATTTGTCAGTGCCCGTGGTGAAACGGTCACGCTATGCAGCACGCGAAATAGCACAAATGCAGATGTTGTATGAACGAAGTGAGGGTAGCCTCGGTCGATTTGTGCTCGAAAATAGATGGATAGAGGAGCAGCTGCCAAACCTATACCAAGAATATGTCGACAAAAAATCTTCCTCATTCGTACCTGTCCACAAGCCAAATATGATCCTTGACCTGATTGAAACTCTTGCCAAAAAGATTCAACTTAAATATATCAAAATGCATCAAACCACAGAGCTGATCACCGAAACACAGCTTTGGTTCCACCCTTTGGACCGAAGTCACCTATCGTGAGAAGCACGGCCGAAGCGGGATCTATTCGGTATAATCTACCCAAGTCGAAGCCGCAGTGTTGAAATTGGCAGACAAGCACGTCTCAGAAGCGTGTGGGTAAAACCATGTGGGTTCAACTCCCACCTGCGGCACAAGAATTAGTCAACAGTCGTTAGTCAAAAGTCGTCAGTCATAAGTCATGAGTTGTTGGTCTTAATCCTTTAGCCTTAAGTCTTTAGACTTTAGTCTTAGCTCTTTTCTCCTTGGAGGTATCGCATAGATGGCCTATTGCGAAGGTTTGCTAAACCTTTGAGCTTTACAGCTCACATGGGTTCGAATCCCATTACCTCCGCATTCTGTGCTCGCAGAAACTAAAAATTCCGCATTTCTTCGCACATGATCGCTATAAAAAAACCTGTTGGATTTGTATCTACGTTTGGGGCGGTTGGGTGCTTTGTGATGTGTAAAGGCGAAATGCTCCTTTTGGAGCGGTTAGAGAAAACGCAAGAAAAAAGCGAATGGGGATTGCCAGGCGGTAAGATAGACGGAAGTGAATCGCCACGGGAGGCGATGAAACGAGAGCTTTATGAAGAAACTGGTATTTCGTGTGATGCGGCGAATTTTCAGTATGTGGCAAAAGTATATGTGACACAAAGAAGTGACTGCTTTGAATTCTCTATATTTTCCCTTACATATGCAGTGAGACCGCGAGTAATTATAGATTTGGAAGAGCATACGGATTTTGGTTGGGTGATTCCAAGAGAAGCTGAAGACCGACGTCTCATGGAGGCTCTACCAAAATGTATGCGTATTGCAGGTTTACTCCCATAGGAGTTCCCTCTCTATAAAATGATATGGAATTTTCCTCTACCTATTTTAGTTGTGACGAGGGCTCGCTCTTGTAAATTAAATTGCCACGCTATACGATCTATATCCACGATTTGTACCACAAAACCAATAGGGTTCGAATCCCATTACCTCCGCCAGTTTGGAGTACAACACTCACATATTTACTCCCTCTACCTTCAACAGCTTTCGTTTGCCTTCAGTGCCTCCCGTACCTGAATACTTGCCGATCTTGCCATCTGATCTGATGACTCTGTGACAGGGGACTGCGGGCGCAAAGGGATTTGAGCCTACTGCCGTACCCACCGCACGGACAGCCTTTGGACGGCCTATACGTCTCGCAATCTCACCATACGACACGACTGATCCTCGAGGGATCTGAAGCAGTGCCAGCCAGACTGATTTTTGGAAATCAGTGGCTTTTGAGTCGTGTATTTGTTTTGCGAGAGATGTCATGTGCAGATTATATATCGCTTTTTCATACGCGCTGTATAATAACGGGAGTTCACTATCATAAGTCACACCAAATCCTGGATGAAGTGTGGCATGTCATGGTTCGTCAGGCTCACCATGACACATGTATTTCATAACTCCAGAAATAACCCACATCTATGGCAAGCACCAAATATCAACCCGCAATGTTTGAGACCAAGTGGCAGGAGAAGTGGGCCAAAGATCAGCTCTATAAAACTCCTCCGCATACAAAGGACAAGCAGAAAAAGAAATATGTCCTCGACATGTTCCCGTACCCTTCAGGAGCGGGGCTCCATGTCGGTCATGTAGAGGGATATACCGCGACAGACATCTACGCGCGCTACTGTAGGATGAAAGGGTATGCAGTCATGCATCCGATGGGATTTGACTCGTTTGGACTCCCTGCTGAGAACTATGCGATAAAGACAGGCAAGCATCCTCAGATCACCACAGACGCGGCTATCGAAATGTTTACGTCGCAGATGAAAGCCGCAGGATTTTCATATGACTGGGACCTCGTGCTCGCAGCTCACTGGCCGAGCTACTACAAATGGACCCAGTGGCTTTTCCTTTTCTTGTACAAACGAGGCCTCGCCTACCGCAAAAAGCAAAATGTGAACTGGTGTCCAGGCTGCCATACCGTACTCGCCAATGAGCAGGTAGTGGATGGTGTGTGCGAGCGCTGTGATAGTGTGGTGATCCAAAAGGACATGGAGCAGTGGTTTTTCAAAATCACCGACTACTCTGAGCGGCTCCTGCAGGATCTCGACAAAATCGACTGGCCACAAAGCACAAAGCTCGGCCAGGTGAACTGGATAGGAAAGAGCGAAGGTGCACATATCACCTGGAAGATATGTGATCAGTCTGGCACAGAGACAGGGGATACGTTTACCGTATTTACCACGCGTGCCGACACGGTACCTGGCGCGAACTTTATCGTGATGGCTCCAGAGTCACCCCTAGTCGCCACAGTGACAGTACCTGATCAGGCTCAAAAAGTCGCTGTGTACCAGGAACAAACAAAATCAAAAAAAGATCTTGAGCGACAGATGGACAAAAAAAAGACAGGAGTATTTTGTGGGCGATATGCGAAAAACCCTTTCAACGGTGCCATCGTGCCGATCTATGTCGCAGACTATGTACTGGGGAACTATGGCACTGGCGTCGTCATGGGCATGAGTGGACATGATGAGAGAGACCGTGCCTTTGCGCTCGCCTTTGACATACCCACCATTTTCACGACTCAGGTGCCCGCAGGATACGAAGACGCAGGATCTCTAAAGGTCTGGTCAGGAGAAGGAACACAAATCAATAGCGGGGTAGGGTATGATGGTCTAGATCAACCACAAGCCTCAAAGCTCATCCTCGCCAAACTCCAAAAAGACGGGACAGGTACACCTCACGTGCAATACAAGCTGCGTGACTGGCTCATCTCTAGACAGCGATTCTGGGGAGCACCGATACCGATGAAAAAAACGCAAAGTGCAAAGTCAAAAATGCAAATTGACAGTCATTCTGATCCCGCCGTGGCGGGAGAAGAATCTCACTTTGAGTATACCCCTGTGCCGGAGTCGGAGCTTCCTGTGGTGCTGCCGATGGATGTGAAGTTTGACATCACGGGACGCTCGCCACTGACGGAGCATCCAGACTTTGCTGATCGTGAGGTCGATACGATGGACACCTTCGTCGACTCGTCCTGGTACTTTTTCCGTTTTGCCATGCTGGCGAGTGAAAAAGTCCGCACAGCTGCAGCAAATGGCACAGAGTCCAATCCATTCGAAGACAAAACAGTGATGGAGCTCATGAAGTCGTGGTCACCGGTCGACCTCTATGTCGGAGGAGCAGAGCATACCGTGCTGCATCTGCTCTACTCACGATTTCTCACTAAAGTCCTCTTTGATGCGGGCTACATAGACTTTGACGAACCATTCCTGAAGCTTCGCCATCAGGGCATCATCATGGGACCGGATCATCGCAAGATGAGTAAGCGGTGGGGGAATGTGATCAACCCTTTGGATGTGATCGCGCAGTATGGCGCTGATACGCTGCGCATGTATGAGATGTTTATGGGCCCGCTCGACCAAATGAAGGCCTGGCAGGTCGAGTCAGTGTCTGGGGTCTACCGCTTCCTCTGCAGGGTCTGGAGTCTATCTGAGATGGTCATTGGAGCCAACTCTACTAACACACACAAAGACATCCTGGTCTCTCTCCACAAAACGATCAAAAAGGTTGACAGTGACGTGACTGAGCTGAAGTTCAACACGGCCATTGCCATGATGATGGAGCACATCAATATCTGGGAAAAGGTAGGAGCTGTGCACTGCTCGGTCTCTGATCTGCAGAAGTTCCTCATCCTCCTGGCGCCGTTTGCACCCTTTATCACTGAGGAGCTGTGGAGCATGCTGGGTGCACAGAAGTCTATCCACCTTGAGCATTACCCTGAGTATGACCCCGCGCTGTTGGTAGCAGATGAGATCGAAGTCCCCGTACAGGTCAATGGGAAGGTGCGAGACACACTCCTTGTGCTAGCCGCTGAGGCTCAAGATGAGTCTAGTGTAGTAGCCCGCGCCCTCGCCTCTGAAAAAGTGCAGAAGTTCCTCCCGGGTACACCCAAAAAGGTGATCTTCGTTCCTGGACGGATCCTGAATCTGATTGCGCAGTGATATTTGACCTGGTTTAAAATCACTGTATCATAGATGCATGACCGAAGATCTGAAAACTCCGCATGCAGATGGAGAAAATATTCCCAACATAGCCAAGACTATTAGTCGACCAAATTGGTGGAAGGGATTACTAAGAACTAACGAGTACAAGGGTGATATTCAGGTTCCCCCAGTGACAGAAGACATGGTTTGGAAAATAGATAACTGGACTGATGCTCACCGTTCAGGCTTTCGAGATGAACAGATAGTGAAAGCAATGATTTTATCTGACAAAGAAGGCACACTTAGACCATCATATAAACTCGTATTGGGACTGATCTACAGGTCCCTCGTAAGAGCTGATTTGCCAAACGCAGAGATGGAAGCGTGGCATTTAATGGCTTCAAAAATATCAAATTCTGAGAAGATAAAAGATGACAACCACGAAACAGTTCATAGAAATGGCGCATTACACAACTTGAACTTGGAAAAGATTGACTCGGAGATATCACTCGATGAAGATAGTGGCACCGTTCCCATAAAAAGATTGACTGCAGAGTATATCAATAGACTATCAGATAGTGAAAAAGAGCAAATACTCAAAATACTACTCCCCCTTTACGATCAAATGCAGACACAAGAGTTCTTGGATATTGAAGGCTTGATCCCTGAAATCATCATGAGGTTGGATAAAAGTGACAAAAAAACAATACATACGATTATCTCTCATATAGCGAATAATGTTCAAAATCTAAAATTTGATCCTGATTTTGATACTTGGATACAAGCAAGAACAGATGGATTTGGAGGGAAGCGTAACAATCTACAGATTTTATATGCCATGTGTCTTGAGTTTATTGGGTATAGAGGTGTCCTAGAATCATTAATTCTTCTACCAGAAAGCACAAACAAGGGCAAATTACTTGCAATTGCAGCTTTTCCCAGACAATACACCAAAACTCTTAACACGATAAGACAACTTGTTGTGGATAGTCAAGATGATACAACAAGGAAACTATTTGAGCAGGCAGGAAAAAAGCTTATGGGTTTTGATCCTGAGGACGCGAGACCATTTTTTACAAGTATTATAGATTTCTATAATGCGGTAGATCCCATGCCCATATCCGGAGAAGCAAATCCTTACATTGATCCTCAATCCGAACAAATGGATCTCCTCGTGAAATATTTGAGAGCAGGTGATCGGGTGCTTGACATGGGTGCGGGAGAAGGACGCCTCACAAAGCCAGTGCTTGAGTTAGGCGCGGATGTCACCGCAGTTGATCCTAATCCAGCTCTTCTAGCAAAACTTCATGACACAATCACACCTGAATATAGGATTGGGTTGACTACAAAACTTGGCACGATGAACGATTCTAAAGTAGAAGATGGTTCTATCGATCTAGAATTTGACTTTGGTCGTGTAGTACAACATACCGAAAATCTCGCTTGGACTTTGAGAGAGAAATACAGAGTCCTTAAACCAGGTGGGATTTTGATGCTGGACTTTGGCGATAAGGACAAAGGGTACTACCTACAGAGTCGCAAAAGATATGCACATGTTATACAAAATCTGTGGGGTGCAAACGGTGCTGATTTTGGAAACAAGATACTTGCCCTCAGCAATCACATAGTCGATAGCCCACGTGATGAACAGAACTTTTTAAATAGACAGGTTTTTAGTGAGGAAGAGGTGTGCCAAGCCCTAAAAAATGAGGGTTTTGAAATCATTGAAGTTCAACGAAAACCCATTTTCAAAGACACTGATGATCAAAATATATACGTAGTCGCAAAAAAGATACGTAAGAAACCCTTCCTACAAGTAACTGAGGCTAGAGGCAATGAAGCAAGCTCTACAGGAAAACCCAACTATCTGTATTGAAGTGCTATTTTTGAGTCTGAATTGCCCCTTTCCACGCAAGTGCAAAGACAGATCGCATCGTAGCTGCGATGCGAGGATGATCGATGATGATGCCTATCAGTGGCTCGCCCCTTTTAAAATGTATGAAGGCTACTTTATCTCCGTATATATCGATCTCATGATGCATAGGGTATAGGACATCATCCACCTTCACTGACTCACGATCCTCATGTGGATCACGATCGATAAAGTCATCGGTCCATCCCTGGCCACTGATGATGGCCTTTGCATGTATTTTCCTTTTTGTACGCTGCTTTACATAGCTTGACTCAAGCCAGTAGTGTAGCGTGTCATCGATCTGGGTAACCTGGACAAAGGCAAGGATTTCTTGGCCGACTAAGAGAGTGTCTTCATATATCTTCTTGAGCCCTTCTACTCCCTCATAGGTACTCACCACGGGCTTTTCGGTGGAGAGGATATAGGTAGAGTTTAGGCTAGGCAGGATGCTGCGGAGGTCATCTCGGGCGCGCTGCTGGAGCTCAAACTGAGCCGTAGAGAGCTCGAGGAGGTGTTCTGGAGGGAGGGGGGAGAAGTGGAGCTTTTTATGGATATCCTCCTGTTTTACGAGGCCTTTGGCCTCAAGTCCATAGAGAGACTTGTAGATCGTAGCACGGGGGATGGGGGCGAGCTTGGCGATGAGCACGCTCGCCTGGACCTGGCCCAGGGCGAGGAGGAGTTCGTAGACTTTAGCCTCATTTGAGGTCAAACCGAGGGTCTGGAGGAGGGGGGAGTAGTCCATGTTTGTCACGCACAATCTACAACTTTTTAGAAATTTGAGCTTAGATACAGTATTTTACCATATTTGTCATATGGGAGTGACAAAGATGAGTAGATTTCTGACCCTTTTAGCATACTGAGCAGGATCTGAGCTCAAAAGTGCCCCACTTTCAGACTTTATAGACTTTCCCCTTTAGACTATATTTGTATATACCCCTTGACAATGCAGATCCCATAGTATATACTTTGATCATTCGAACATACGAGGATCCCACGCAGACGCACCTTTATACAAACCGATAAACCCTGAACTATAAACGAATCAGGGTGTGGAAATACGATCCTCGCAGATCAAAGGAAGAGACTATATAGTGTTCTACCAAGTCGAGCACGTATCCTCACGCTCAGTGACTATCTTGACCATCCCGAATCATTAGGATGATGATAGGAGTCGCAGCTGAATGTGTAGATACCGCTCCTTGTCCGGTAGGACTCTGTCGAGTCTCAAAGCTTGACAGAATCGTGTTTCATTTCTCACCATCTAGCGGATATTTGCATGCCGATCTCGAAGGTAAGGAACAAAACACACCATGACACCCGGCTTGTGCTTCAATCCTACATTTATCCTGTCCAAAAATAGGATCGTAGTAGAAGCCAGCAGGGCTGACACCCTCCCTCTGAGGGACTCAGCCATGCTGCAACGCATGAGTTCAGGTATCCGAAGCAAATGAGACGCTTGCGTGCTCAGTAGCTGTATATCCTATACGTGAGAGTGAGATCTCTAGTACTTTTTAGCTTTTATCCTGTCCAAAGGTCGAAGCAGACTAGATACTCCTCCTGCGTGACCTACCCGCCTCGGAACTCTCAGGCACTGACTCTCTACCGGGAGTTGGTGCCTGAGAACGAGGTATTTTTTTGGCATCTATCCCCACATTCAGAGTGATCGGGGAGCAGAGATGCCCGTTTCCACATGCTTTTGAGATGTAGTGACCTATCGCCACGGGACAATCCACTCCGATTTGGAGTATATATCATGCCCCGGCTATACGACCACTCATCACCACCAGACGCGGACAAGTCAGTACAAAGGCAGATGGAAGCGACATTTATAGTAGAAGTTGATACGGTGAACAAAGCTAGTGCACCAACACCATGCTAGAAGAGTAAATATAAACATTTCACATATATAAATATGAGATCAACAGAAACACAAACACAAACACAAACACGACTCGTTGCCACGAGCTCGACCGGAGAGGATGGCGCGCGGATATTTTATCCGAAGTACATCGAAGGCCAGCTCTATAGTAATACAGGGCGTGGGGATGCAGAGCGGGCCAATAAAAAGCCTATATTTGAGATGACTCCTGATGATTGGCGTGCGTCGATGACAGGCAACCAGCCGTTAACCTTTCGTAGGTGATACTTTTACGGGCGATAGATCGCCCGTGAGAGGGAGACTATTCTAGAAGTCTCCCTCTCACGACAAAGACCGTCTCTTGGGTTTTGACTCGGGAGATGGAGTGAGGCACGTTTACATTTAGTTAGTTGTATATAGACTGCGCGTCTCGTACGTGCCAGCTCATGTTTTTATCATGACAAATATGCTTTGGCATAGACATGGTGGATACCTCAGCTGGCAGAGTGCGAGCATGTTTTGTGGACCGTTGGTCAGAAAAATCTGTGTGAAGCGTAAGTGAATTGGGATGTCCTACCCAGGACTGATGTGGCATAGCGTCCACTATATCAAACCCCATCTCAACACCTTCATCTACACAGATCCATCTCATCGACTGTCTCGCCCGAGAGGGCAAGGAGGCCATCATGGCTTCAATTTCATTTAATGCCGCATTGGCGGCAGATACCAATGTCAATTTCCAGTTCGCCACCGCGGGCGACTGGGCCGAGCAGGTCATATCAATGACCCGCTTGGCGGGTCCCGCACTAAAGTCCGCCGAGGAGGTGGCCCTCATCGGGCTGCCCGCGGCGGGCATCGGCCAAGTGGGCTTCCTGGAGCTCTGCTCCGGACTGCCCACTATCACCTTGTGGGCATTTTTGGGGGGCAAGCCGGCGCGAGTCGGCTCCCTCAACCTGGGGGTGTACCGTCACCAGACGGTCCGTCCCCTGCGCGCCTTATTCCCCGAAGGGGGGGAGTTCCCCGGCTACTCCGTCATCGACGGTGGGGGCCGGGGGCTCCCACCCCATCAGCTCCAGGAGCTGGCCGCCCTCCTGGGCTGCCAACCTGAGGACCTCCGGGTCCTAGACGGTGGGATGGGTCAGAGTGATCTGGCCGACCCCACGAAGGGGGTGGCTGAAAAGCTCCTCTCCTTCGGCCTCACCAAGGCCGACTGGAGCTCGGGGCGGCTGATCTACGTCCCCCCCGGAAATGGGCTGATTGCCGTGGTGCAAGCCACGGCTATCTACGCCCTGTCGGAGGTATGGCCGCGGGTTGGCATCCTCCAAACAGACCAAGAGAGAAAATTTCACGTCCAGCATCTGCTGGACGTACAGGGGCTCCGAGCCTCAGGGCCGGCCCTGGCTGCCCAATGGGCGGCGGACCAAACGGCGACGCTGGTCGCAGCGGTGGCCCAGGGCATCGGTGCCCAGGCCGCCGGCAATACCTTGACCGTCCAAGTGGACGGCAAGGAGTACGTGCTGGTTATCACCAGCGCGAGTGTTAGCTGATAAAAAGAGCCTTCTGATACACTCTACCTCACGTCCTCAACGCAAGTTGACTGATGTGATCCTGGAACTGTATTCAGAAGGCCAGCTAAAAAGAGGGGGAGCCCATGGACTACTCAATCAGAGTCGCTGTGGGGGGTCCTCCTCACAGCGGAAAATCCGTTTTTCTCGGGGGGCTCACCGCAGCATTGCCCTCCGGGATGTGGTTTATGTTCAGTGCGTGCCCTGACGGTGAGGGACGCTGGACATGGCGCGACGCGAGCGCACAGCAGTATCGTCGGAAGGGGAGCTTCACCGCTCCACTCGTCGATTGGTACTGTCGATCGCTCGCGAGCTGTGAGCTGGCCCCCCTCGTCCTCGTGGACATCGGGGGTCGGCCGTCAGCCGAAAATCGCCGCATCCTAACCGAGGGCAAGATCGATCACATGATCATCTTGTCTGGGACAGATGTGGCGATGCTCGAGTGGGAACGATTTGCCACAGAATGTGGTGTCTCTGTCATCGCGACTATCAAGTCCGATTACCAGGGCACTGCAGACTTGATCGTGCAGACTTCCCCAATCCTCTCCGGCTCCATACATCACTTGGAGCGAGGAGAGGACATCTCGGGCAGGCCGATGATCCTGGCTTCAGCAACCTTGCTCCAAAGCCTCGCTGTGGCTCCACAAGGAGAGGCAGCCGGTATAGAGCAAGGCATGCTGAAGCTCGAGAGGCTTGCCGAAGACCTCGGCAAGCCAATTAGTTCGAAAAAATTCCCAAATGGTGTGGTAGTGAACCACATCGTTTGGGAGGCGGCTGATCTGCTCAGCTGCAGGGATCACCTCGCATCCCATGTGATACCGGAAACGGTATATATAGACGGTTTTATGACCGTCTGGCACGTGGATGCGCTGGTTGAATTTCTGCAGCCCCGTCGGGTACTACTCAACAGTCCCGACGGGTATGTGCAGGTCGGCTGCCACCCTCCGGCAAACGGAGGAGCGGGGGTCCAGTGCTGGATCTCCCGGACGATGAAGCCGACCAGTAGTGGTCGTCCCGTCGTTTGGGTAGAGTTCCAGCTAGACCCCTCGTTCCCCTTCAAACCGGAGGATTTGGGGACAGTAGCTCCACCTGAAGTGGAGCAGGGCGCGATAGTCATACTATCCGGTCGTGGACCCAAGTGGCTGGTGAGCTCAGTCTCACAAGCCTACAAAGGGCACGCGGCCGCGGTCGCCTGCTTCCAACCTGGGGTTGGAGCTACTGTCAGCTGGTCACGCGTCGAAGATGTGGCCCTAGGCCAGATCTTCGACGCGCTATAACAACTAACTATCCACTTTGATGTGGGATAACGTGTGAGCCCGACTGCAATACGGGTGATGCTTTTGAGTGTTTGAGCTGCAATCAAACTATTTTCGTCTCACCTAGTGTGAGATGGGTAGCCGTCATGCTACCGATACGTCATGGACTCGGGCGAGTACGTCATAATACTCGCCCCTTCCCTCAGCTCAGCTCATGGAGCGGAGGGAAGAATCAGTTTGTTTTTCGTCATGATACATTTTATTTTCTTATGAACCTTTTTGAACAGAATGTTTTTCGATCACCATCAGGGTTGAATCCTCGTATCGAGCGAGAGGGTTTGGCGATAGCCACGCTAGCTCAGCGCGCGCAGGAGCTACGCCATCCACACATGACCCATCTCCAGGAGCTCGCGCAAGGATACAAAAATATCCTCCTTGAAAGGGTTTCTGGCGCACAGTTTGAGCTTGGAGGATCTCTGGTGTCAAACACCTGCCTAGCCGGACACCAGGATATAGATATGAAGCTACTTATCGCTGATTCACCAGAAGGTGATGAGGCAGCTCTTCGCAGAGCCTCAAGTGCAATCACAGATATCATACCATTTCAAAAAATACGAATGTATGGTGGCGAGGGAGAGCAGCAGGCATTTGCGCTGGCACATCAGACAGAGATCGAGGACCCACTCGTGGGGAAAGTAGACGTAGAGCTTTTGGTATGTCCCGCGCGAGTATATGTGGGATATGCCAAGTACCAAGCACAGCTACCCCAGTGGATGCTGGATGCATATGTCATAGCAAAGCATGATGCGCTCATGAGTGGAGACAAAGGAGCCTACAAAGCTGTAAAGAGAGATTTGTATGCACAAACAAGAGCGCTCTATCATCAGGGATTTTTTAAAAAATAAAAAATATTTTAGATATATACATATGAACAGATTTATAGAAAATAACAAAGCTCAAAACGGATATGGTTTTACACATCCAGACGGTCACCTTGATGTTCCTTCTGTACCAGTTGATCCAGCAGGAGAGTCACGTGTTATGGAGCTGGACTCCCATGGAAATCTCTTTCAGAGTCCATCCGAACAAACAGCGTCACTTGATAAGATACAAAGAGCACTGCAAGAGTACACAGGCGGCAACAAAGATCTGCCGATCTGGACGACGGGCAAGATGCAAGAGATAGGGGAAAAGGTATCACCTCCCGGCTCGCGCACGGTGATACGTGCGATGGCTGGAAGTGGTAAAACCACCCAGATCCCCCAAGCGCTCCATGCGCTCGGCCTCACTCAAGAGGGAGATGTCATCATAGTGAACAACAAAGTCGACATCACGCGAAGTGTGGCTCAGCGAGTGAGTGAGGAGATGGACATGCCAGTTCAGACCATCACAGGCCCCTTCAAATCTAAAAACGATTCACCTCTCAAATTCGTCACATCGGGAGTGCTCATGAGGATGCTCTCTCACAATCCTCGTCTTGAGGGTATATCAACGGTGATATTTGATGAGTTTGATGAACGGAGTCTCGAGGCTGACATGACTGCCAGCATAGTCGACCACGCTCTCCAGCAGGGCAGTCAGGTGCGGATGGTACTCATGTCAGCTACGGTTGACACGAAAAAGACAGCTGAGTTTTTTGGCGCACAGGTGGTCGATGTGCCTGGACGCACCTACCCGGTAGATACATTTCATAGCGATCGTGCACTACACATAGAAGAGATTCCATCGGTCGCTGCTAGTCATGCAGTCGACTATCACCTGCAAGCTACCACAGATACCAAAGGCAGTCAGCTGATCTTTATGCCTGGTAAAGCAGAGATTGAAGAAACAGCACGCGAACTCAAACGACTCTTGGCAATAAACCAAATAACAGATGTTGATGTGGTGCCGTTTCATGGCGAACAAGATGAAGAAATCAAATTGCGCGCGTTTGCTTTAGACGGAAAGTCACGCATCATCATCGCGACCAATATAGCAGAGCGTGGGATCACTTTTCCCAATATCAGGCATAGTATAGACTCAGGATATGCGCGACAGATCGAGTATGATCCTGCCGCAGACATATCGCGTCTTGAGCTAGGCAGGATAGCGCAAGATAGTGCCACGCAGAGAGAGGGACGTGCTGGACGCACTGCCTCCGGACGATGCACGAGACTGTATACAGAAAGTGAGTACATGCAGATGCAGAAAGCCTCAAAGCCAGAGATTCAGCGAGTGCCACTGCGCGAGCTGCTGCTACAGCTAAAGGCTGCTGGGTTTGATCGTGAACATACCCCTTTACGCATCATGGATATGCCCGAAAAAGGAGCATGGAAAAAAGCAAAATTTCAGCTCGAAAAATTGGGAGCGTTGAGTAATAAAACCCAAGCAAATGGGACTAACCAGAGCATCCTATCAGAGATAGGGCATCGCATGGTCGAGCTTGGATGTGATGCGCGCGACGCACGCGTGATCATCGAAGCAGAAAAGTATGGACCAGATGTGGTCGCTGACATGATAATGATGACAGCATTGGGAGACAGTAAGCGACTCATATATCTCCCCCAAGATCCCCAACAGCGATTCGAGGTACAAAAGAACCAAAAATCTCTCCCCACAAATCCCCAATCAGATCTTGCACGACTCATGGAGATATACAGACACGCGGGCAAGCAGCGTATGAGTGATGACACATTTTGGAAGGACCATGGCGTATCGAGAGTGACCTTCCTCGCGGTGAGATCTCGCATTCGCGAGCTATCAGAGCAGGCCAAACGAGCAAAAATACGGGTAGGGGATAGCACTATCACACAGTATGGAGAGGCCCATATACGATCGATGCTAGCTGGATATGCAGATAGAGTCATGTCTCCAGTCAAGACAAGGACAGGAACGATGTATGTTGATTCAACTAGTCGGCTGCATGGAGTGGGCCGAGAGTCTGTGTGTGGATCTGGCGAGACAGGTCAATCGATCATCGCTCATGGCACGATTCAAATATCCACACGTCGGGGACCACTCAATCTGATCACCAGTGCATCCAAAATACCAATGGATATGGCTCCACAAGAGTCAAAGCATCTTGAGAGTCGCCGATGAGCAGCATCATACACAAACCAAACCACTAACCACCCTATTTACCTACACCCTTCATCACAATGAGGGGTGGAGTAAGCAGAGTAGAGACGAAGACCGATCCATAGAGATCGTGCACTTTTACAAATAGATATTGAATATCAGAGAGTCTTCTGGCTCGATTTTATCCCTGTCATGGGATGAGATAGAGTCAGAATACTCGAAAGCACCCGTGTCACGGACAGGTGCTTCAACAAAAACAAGAGGGGAGGTCTGCGTGAGGCTTCCTAAAGATACGATCTTGCTCCACGTCAATGCAATGTATACACCTACACAGATAGATGAGAGATGGGCACCTGCGCTATCTCCCTATGTACCGCATCTATCACCAGATGTGTAGATACCATACATACAAAGACAAAGAGAGAGATCAAAGGAGAGAAATGGACTACAAGATTTTCACGGTTAATGAAGCACGGGTAACTCCCGGTGCAAGGGTATTAAACCATTCCCTCAAGGGTGCGGGGATCGAGATCCCTGCCATTATAGTAGGGGAGGAGGGACGCGGCCGAGAACTCGGAGTGCTCCCTGTCGGAGGTATTAGCCTAAAAGTTGATGGGTCATATGATCCCATCTTGTTCGCCGAGGTCGGACAGACAAAGGCAGGCAAGCCCAAACTTTGGGCGAAGTCAGATGCTACAAGCGGCGACTTCGCCGTGGTAGTACTTCCCACGAAGATAGGATTCAGGGGAGGGAATTCCCACACGGGTGACCGTGGGGAGCCGAACTATAAACTGAACTTTGGAACGCTGGGCTATGAAGCTCAGCAAGTGATCAAAGGCAAAATCACTGACCATCCCGTTGAAGGATGGAAGGAGGATTTCTACTACGGAGTTTTCCCCTCTTCGATGAGGGATAAACTCCTGGAGCAAGGCTTCCAGGACGTAGACTTTGAAGAAGTTTTAAATTTTTTGCCCTTCCCTGGGCGAATCCTCACAAAGGGCACAATTGCGGAGGGTACTGCAGGTCGTGTGGGTTCGGGCGACCAGATGGTCGCTCTGATCCCGAAATATGCTGTCTTCAGGACGGCATATTCCGGACGCCTATATGGTGGGCCAGCGGCCCACTACTACAGGTTTGACGGCGAGAAAATCCTTGCTGCGACCTGGGATGAGAGAATTCTATCGGACGTTTTCTAATTGAAACGTCCATCCTCGCCACCCTGGGCGAGACAAATAAATACAGGGTAAAAAAATAAGTCCCACAAGCAGGGACATAAATATCTGCTGACGCTTCACAAGGTGAGCTGTAATCACCACGGAACTCGTCCGCCGATTCGGCGGACAAACCTCACGACAGGTTGGAGTGTCATGCTGACCCCGTGTTGTAATCATGGTTAGGCCGATCCCGATGTATGTCATACATTGTGGATCGGCCCTTTCCCTATCGTTTGTACTCATGAGTGAGTACAGATGAGAGGAGGAGAAACGCAGACTTCTGAGAGCTATACTCGATTGTATGATCCATATGGTACGCATATGTGTACCCATCTATCCCTGATACTTTGGACAGGACAGGGGCAGACTGGCACATGCACATGAGCAACATGTGGATCATAGAGTCGAGCGTTCGATGGTGCCTTGATAGCCTGCAGGCGTTGTATCTCGCCTGGACCGTTGGTATAATCCGGGCTAAAGGCTAAAGGCTAAAGGCTAAAGGCTAAAGGCTAAAGGCTAAAGGCTAAAGGCTAA
>JBAXII010000018.1:0-24229 GCA_037138475.1 bacterium
CCACCACCTCCTGAAAACCCTCCTCCTCCACCTCCAAACCCACCCCCCGATGAGCTCGATCTCACTGCAGTCATCGTCGAGACAAAAGACGCACTCGCGCTTGTGAGATCGCGGGTGAAGCTATGCATCACAAACATATTCCCCGATCCCACATACCACTCTGGTGCTTTGGTAAATATATCCTTAAACTGATCGGCCCAGATCTCCACGACCCCGAGTGCCATCGCATAGGGGAGCAAGCGCTCAAAAAGCTCCGGTGTTCTTTCCGGTGCATTCAGATAGTTCATCCGATCTTTTTCAGCAGTTTGCATATACATTTTCAAACCCTGCACTTCCTCTTGGAGAGCTTTGCCTTTTGAAGTATAAAACTGGTAGGTCATGACCAGAGGGACGATACCAGCAGCAGAAACAAACAGACATACCCAATACACGATCGACCCCCATACAAATCCAAGCACCGCAAGTCCGATGAGTAGCCCGAATACATACGGGATGGGCCCACTCCCTGGACTTGGCGAGGACCTAAAAATACTTTTTTGGACGCCCCAGGATTTAAGTATTTCTTTCATTGCTTCTACGAATGGTGCAAAGGTATAGCGGAGACTCTTGAGCGACACCTCATCCCCTCCTTTACTAAAAATAGCGCCATACATAGTGCTCTCTTCTAGATCCATAGGCTTTTTTTTCATTTCAACGGGAGTTTTGATAAATACCCAGTCACTCCCGATACCAAATATTCCGCCCTGTTCTCGCTTGATTTTCAAATATCCTTTGACTGCCAGAGATAGGATGATGGCAGAGATATCCACCTCATCGACTGACTGGTCTGCGACGAGTCCCACTTGTGCAGGAGTCATCTGATCAGGAGCATCATATCGTGGTGCCACGATCCCCCGCGTGGTGATCCCTTGTGTGGATCGATACCGCAACCAGAGCATGAGTAGCAGAGGCGCGAGGGCCACAAATCCAAAGGTATTTTCACGTACATATCGCACCCAGGTCCAGGGACTATCTATGTTTCCCACGACTTGTGATTTTGGTACATCCAGTTTGGTGAGTATAGACACACCTTCATAGGGGTTTAGATTTATGATATCAAAGGTAGTCGATCCATCAGCATTTTTGAGTTCTCCACAGGACTGATCTTCGCTCCCCATAGCTCCTCTATAGCAATATATCTTGCTCTGTATCGCATCTGAAGTGAGGGTGACGAGCGCACGTTGGATAGGCACGCCCCAAAACTGTGGCACCGCGTTCCAGTAGAACTCCACTACTCCCCTATCATCTCGCAAAGCGCGACCCACGGTGTAGCTGATGACATACTGGTGTATGCCCGTTATGACCACGTCAGGGTCGCCTATCTTGAGAAACAGCTCGTTATTTTTGAGTGAGGCGAGCAATGACTTCGTACACTGACTGCTCCCTCTCACGCTTGAATCATACTGTACCGCTCCCCCATCGAGGGTCACAGAGACATCTCTGATATCGAGGAGTGAAAATCGTGTAGAGTCAAACCCCTCTCCCTGTGGCTGGTAGACCAGAGGGATATATCTATAGATACCATGTTTGGGTACCTCAAAGTTCACCTTGATCGATTCCGATACGAGGAGCTCTCCGTCAGTACCCAGTTTGAGATCGACTTTGTAGTCCTCTATCACCCATCCTGACTCGGGGATTTTTGAGCCTGGATCTGAGTAGTCGCACCCGTCATTTGAGGCTGAGGTGGTACCAGTTGAGGCTGAGCTTGCTCCACTTGGAAGGGGTGACTCTGGGGAGTCTACGAGCTTGCCACTGATCCATGTCTTTGTGCTCGAGTTACTCGCACGTTCTCCATTTGTGACCACATTGGTGGTGGTCGTATTGGTATATACCGTCTCAGCGTGGGCCAGGCTCACGTGAGCTGAGAGCATGAGACACAAAGACAGCAGCTGAAAGATCATCGATCGAGCCCGCTTCGAGTGATGCATAAGCGACGATTAGAACTGTACTTTCACGTTCTGTTTTTCCTCACCCGTGGCTTCAAAATACTTTTCCTCGGTAAAGCCAAACATGCCAGCGACGAGGTTATTGGGGAACACAATCAGACGATTATTGTATTCTCGAACGCTTCCGTTGTAGTACCTCCTGCTATTTTGTATATCTTGTTCAATTTGTGTGAGCGTTGCCTGCAAATCGAGAAAACTGGCATTCGCCTTCAGATCTGGGTAGTTTTCAGCTACTGCAAAAAGGCTTTTCAAAGCCCCAGTGAGCTGATTGCTCGCCATCGCCTTGTCCTCGACTGATCCACCCCCTATAGACATCGCACGATACTTTGCAATGTCCTCAAATATCTGAGATTCGTGCTTTGCATACCCTTTTACCGTCTCTACGATGTTTGGTATGAGATCGAAGCGTCTTTTGAGCTGTGTATCTATCTCGCCCAAGGCTTCCTTGATCTTTTGACGCGCGACAGAGAGTCCGTTATACAAACTTACCAAAAATCCACCAATAACTACTACCAATCCTATCAGTACAACGGGAAGTGTAAGAAGTTCCATAGGTATGTGAGAGAAAATATGATAACTACTAATCTATTGTAGCAGAGCCGGACCTCCGCGCGAGGAGAAGGCTGACTTGTTGCCAGAAGAGTCGCACTCCATCAGACCTCACCTCGAGTGCGGAGTCGATGCGGGATGATATCTTGCACGGAGTCATGAGCTCGAAAATATGTTCCTGGAGCAGATGTTGTATAAATCTCGCTGCATCATGTGAACCTGAGGGGAGAGGTATACCTCTCCACCTGGTTGATCGATTGCGATATGGCTCAAGATGGATTTTTGATCGTGCCGAATCATGCAGTCCATGTGTATCTTCCACACCAGGGACTAGCCCATGCGATCTCAAAAATGAAATATTATCATACTCCTGCCTACCTACGGGAAAGGTAAAAAGGAGCACACTACCGCCTCTTTGGCTGGATTGCTCAAGTGCTTTGAATGCCTGCTCACTCGGCTTCGTGATCTCGAGCGATATCAACTCATTCTCATATACTTTTTCATACAGCTTCACGACATCCATGCTTTTTTGCGCAGTATGCAGATGCACAAAGTGCAACTGAGATAATTTTTTTATAAACGATTTTGTATATGACACATCTCTGACGACAACATGAAATACAAATCGAGGATTCAGATGGTTAAGTCTGGTGATGATGTGTCTGTAAAAATCTAGACCTACAGCCGCACCAGAGATGGGAATTGCCACATGTATGGAGTGGTGAGAATGGGGGTGTACCTGGAGCTGTTTTTCTGCACAAAGGTGATGCGCTACTACCTTTGAAAAATGTGGGCTTATCGGGTATGGGAGTGCAGTGATTGGATAACTGGTATCACCGAGCGACTGCGCATAGTATTGGAGTTCGCGCTTGGTGTACTCTGAAGGTACACAGGTCATATCAGCACCTGGCACATACCAGATTGAGAGGGGGCTATCATCGGTCACTTGCACGACCAGAGTGAGCGGGATACCGATGCGCTCCTCTATCTCGAGGCGCATTTTCGCTATTTTATGTGCAGGGCCAAAGTGAGTCGCCACGATGAGGATGTGCTTTGGTTTTTCAGGGCGAGCGAGCACTATAGTCTCCATATCATTGACTACTGATCTTGCATTCATCTGAAGGAGTGATCTGAAACAGTAGGTCATCACGCGCTGTTGGAGTCCATGCTGGAACCACTCTTGGATCGCCAGGCCAAAGCGAGTAATACTCGTGGCACGATGAATGGTAGATATGAGTGGATCCTCAGTACCCAGCATTGCCGATATCTGTGTCCCTTGTTTGCCTAGGCCCTCCTGGAGTGCCAAGGTGACCCGAAGATGTCCAAATCCTGCAGGTGAATGTGCAAACACGACGAGTGTACCCGGAGGAGGTGAATACATAGGGTTGATTCAGTATAGACAATGAAGCCACAAGCTACAAGCTACAAGCTACAAGCTATCATGCTATAAGGTTCATAGAGTTTGCGTTGTTTATAAGGCGAGGCTGGTTTTGTCTGGCAATCTTGTCTTATCGTGTTTGACTCAGCTTGACAAAAACCTTACAATAGCCCTTGTTATGGATCATGCAAATCCGCTCCCTCCCATTTTAACCACTGAGAGCATCCAAAAGCCAAAAAACTCACCACTTGGTGGGTATGTGCTGGCACTGGTGGTGCCTTTTATTATCACGGTGGGATTGTTGTATGCATACTCCAGATATTCGAACAATATTGATCAGCGAGTTTCTTTTGCACCAGCAAAAAAAATCATCAGAGTCGACGATGGCACATTTGGACTATCTACCATCGGATCGGAAGAGGAATATAGAGACATATTGATGCATCTGACCCCCACCCCACGGATAGTTGCTGATACTCTAGCAAGTTTTGAAGCAGATTTGCGCGCGCCTGCCGCTCGGGATCCCTTTGCCCCCGCCATCATCGACTTACAAAAATCTCTCCTCCCCTCCCCCGCAAAGCTTCTTGCTGATGGATCAACCCTGTATGCGAGCCAGAATGGGAAAACATATGTTCTCACTTCCATCTCAGGTAAAGATCCACGACAAGCGTCCATCATCCCTGAAGGAGGCACTTTGCTGTCCAGTCCTGATGCGCTCTTTATACTCTCAGCTGAGGCTCCTGGAAGTTCTCGATTGAGTGCGTATCAGACGAAGGATCCCACAAAACCTACAAAGCTGTGGACTCTCACGACGTCACAGACATCACGTATTGTATTCTCCACGTTATACAAAGATGAGCTGGTACTAGGCATCTCGTCATCACTTACTACTGGTCTCCCCTGTGCGATGACCATAGCCACTATTTATGACAAACCTGTAGACATCGATTGTGCCACTATCCTCTCCCCTACCACACCATTTATCGCTGATTCGATTGTTACGATAATCAAAATACGACCGGATGATGCACAGATCGCCAGTTCAATCTCATCATTTGCAAAGCTACCCATCAATGAGCCAGTATTCGCGGGAGCCGATAGCTTGTATGTGTCATTTCCAATAGCCGAAAGGACAGGGATCGCCCAGATCTCACTCTCTGATTTGAGCGTGAGCACTCTCCAAGTACAAGGTAAATTGGCGACCAATGGCGCACTCTATGAGATGAATAATGGCAAGCTTGTTGCGGTGACAGAACTCCCCACAACCAATAACTGGAACCTAATTATTGCATATTCAGGCACTTTTTCAGGTGTTCCCACAGACTCTTTACAAAAAGTGGTAAGCAAGTCGAACATGTATGCACTGCAGAATCATCTGCTTGTGCCTCCAACAAGCAAAGGCGATCAGTACAGAATTATTGACCTCGCCGACAATTCAAGCGCCTCTCTTGGAGGCGCAATCGAGCCAGAAGGGGTAAATACTCAGCTATATCAGCTAGAGGGCGCTTTGTGTTTGATGACTGGCACGAGTGAAGATGATACAACTTTTACTGTTTTTGACTTGACTACATCTACCAAACCAGTCAAAGTCTCGTATACGCTGTTTGAAAAGTATAAAGCTGGAATAGGCCCTAATGTGAGTAAGTTAGTCATAAATAAAACTTCCCGCAAATTCTACATGAGGGATTTAAGAGCAGTACATCTTTTTTCATATTCCACCTCTGGAATAATAAAATTATTGAAAACATTTCCAGATTACACATATGATCAAGGTGTTATTGTGGGTAGTAGGGCATATTTCCTCTCTGAAGGGTCTATTGACAGCGTGAGCTTTGATGATTACATCGTCAATAGGGTAGTGACCCTTAATTAAGATTTACATATTCATTCCATCTGGTTAAAAACACATCTGTGGTTTCACTGTTGAAATATTTTGGTATTGGTGCGCGCCATTGCATAGTGTTACTACTTGTAAATTTCAGAACATGCAAAAACAAATTTTAGTCCCAAGCATGGCTCAAAAATAATGCTCGCTTTTACTCCTGTTCCCCCCACGATTTGTGACTGAGTCTTTATTACAAGTGCAATGTTGATATTGGGCATCAGCTTCAGTAGGTATTTACAAGCACAGAAGCAGAGTTATTTGCTGGGGTAGTCTCTGCGCCATAACAGGTTGTAGTGTAGGTTGTATTGCATAAATCATATGTTCCTGAACAACATCCCTCACCGCCACAACACTCATGATTTTCACAGTGAGTGGATGAAGTAACAGCACACATTGTTGGATCATAAGAAGCACTATTCGTGATAGTAGCAGGGGCACCAACAGCTACCTGAGCACTAACGCCAACAGTTACTGTGGCGCCTTTATTGAGAATGAGTGATACCGAGATATTGCCTGATCCGCTGGCAGAACCACATGAGGATGCGGGGCCGCCAGCAAACGGTGTGCCCGCTGCTGTTATGGTACAGGTCCAAGTAGCTCCGGTAAGTCCAGTAGGTATGGTATCTGTAAATGTCCCAGTCGCATACCGCGTTGATGCGGCAGGATTGGTTAAAACTACACTATAAACAACGTTTTTGCCTATAGCCACATAACTTACATTTGGTGTTGAATATCCCTTACGGACGGTCACATCATTTGCAGTAGCAGAAGGTGTGCCCGTGGGTGTAATGGTTGGATATGGGGTGGGAGTATTAGTCGGAGTATTTGTGGGGGTATTGGTTGGGGTGGGAGTATTAGTCGGAGTATTTGTCGGAGTATTTGTGGGAGTGGGTGTGTATGCGGCGATGGTGGGAGATGCACTTGATACTGCAGCATCTCTATCAGATGCTACCCCTGTTGCACTTCGTGCGTAGTTATAGAGTCTAAAGTCATCAATGGTAAATCCTGAAGAGTACGTGCCTCCGATACGTAGGTATGGATTGGATGAGTTTTGCATAGGGTTTGCGACTGCGGCAGTCGCGATTGCTACACCATTTAGATACACGGTTTGAGTCGTCCCTGATTTTACTACTTCGAGGTGGTACCACGTCGAGGCAACGAGATCGTTTGCTGCGGTTGCGCTTTCTCCTACGGTGCCCACACAAGTACTCCCCGCATTTCCTCCATTTGTCCGCGCATGGAAACAATCCACGCCGGGGCTACTATCATGATTGATCCATAAGCCTGGAGATCTATCAGAGCTGTCATTGCCAATGGCAAGTATATTTTGCCATTGAGTACCAGTAGTATCATTTAGCTTTATCCACATGCCATAGGTAAAGTTATTTAGGCTTAGTGTAGTACTGGAAACCTGGAAATAATTATTGCTTGCTACAGGAAAGTTGAGCCCTCCGCTATTTTTGCCACTAACAGCCCAGTACGTGGGAGGAGTTCCTGCAAATCTACTATGGAGTGCATTGCCTGACTGGTCATATATCCAGTCTGCAGTGCCCTCATTAAAGTTATACGCAATGATCGGAGATGGTTCGGTAGTGGGGGTGGGATTGCCCGCGACTGTCGGAGTAGGAGTATCTGTGGGGTTAGCAGTGGTGACGACAGTCACGCCCGTGGCGTCACTCCACCCGGTGGGTGAGATATTGTGCACCCAGATCTTATAGGTATGATCGAGCACAAAGGTAAATGCATATGTGCTGGACGTGAGAGTGTTGCTACAGGCATCAGCTAAATTGGGAGCATCTGTGGCTCCAAGGGCTCCACAATTGCCTGTCCATGGTAATGCATCTGATTGATCATCTACCCTGATGGCATAGGTATATCCAGCCACTGCATCCCACGTGATCGAGTGCACTCCTGCAGTGGTCGTGCCAGAGGGAGAGAGGCCGGTGGGAGGAGGGGTATAGATCGCCACGAGATTTCCGAGCGAGTTGAGCTGGAGGGTGACTTTGGCACTATTGATCTGATTGGTCATCTCAAGCGTATTTTGAGTGCTCGAGTACCCATACGGCTCACCACTAGTTGGTTGGAATACGATGCTATTACTTGGGAGGTTTACATTTGAAAATATGAGCGTGCCTCCGAGTGACTTTTGTACATTTGTCGAGTTTGATTCGCTATATACACAGGTAGCAGGACTCTCACACTCGAATATATAGTAGTATTTTGTGCCCAGGGCAAAGTACACCGCCTGAGTCTTTGATATCGAAGATCCCCCCATAGTCCCATCAGTCTTCCCGGCGATAGCCAGAAGCTGTTGAGATTTGACGTCTGCGGTGAGGCCATCTGTAGACGTGTTTGAGCTCGTATTTACCAGTGCGTTATTAAACGAGACATAGCTCAAAGTGGAGAGAGACACCGTAATCAGCACAGTAGCAAGGAGCTCAATGAGCGTAAAGGCAGATGATCGAAGCTTTGATTTGAGGATGAGACTCATATATACGTCATGACCAAATGGAGAAACATGCACATCATATCAGAAGAGCAACGCCAACATCAAGCGGAATGTGATAGCCCATACCAAACAATAGAAAGGACGACCAGTACAGTTATCAAGCACTATAAGTATCAACGTGAAAATAATTCATATCCATATAGTTTTTTTACCTAACGTATAGCGAAATAGTTAGCCTCGAAATGATTCGATACTTGTGCATCTAGCTTGATCACTTCTCCCATGTTACTGACGTGAACAGATTTCAGTTGAGATGATTTCAAGGTGGAACAATCAGCTTATGACTGGCACCCTAGAAACTAATGTTGTGCACGGTACATAAATAGCATATACGTATATGAGAGACTCGCAACAAACAGCCTAAAAGAGCTATCAGTACTTTTAGGGCTCCCCAAAACCCTAAAGACATGTAAAAGCCTAATGTATATTCATTGAAATAAGGGTATGGGCATGGTTGATACGAGACTACCATGGACTGTGATTGCGGATACAAGCTACGTCCGTGTTCTTGGTCTGTGTATACGCCCCATACTCTCTACAAGCCCCATCTCAGAAAATCAAGGTAAAAGAAACCAAGCATTTTTCAAAAAAAGTATATAAATCACCTCCTCTTCTCTACCCTACCAGTATGTATGCAGGAGCTCATACAAGCCATAAAAGCACGGATACAGTGCTACTAGCCAAAACATGAGTTCATTCAGGGAATAGATGATAAAAAACCTCTCGAATCAACAATTGAAAGTTGTCCGTCTGTATCTAGTTAGAAAGTATGCGGCAGAGCAGTTCCTCAAAATTTCTGTGTACAGGTTTAGTAAGTTTGGAAGTGTGCTCGGTGGATACCAAAGAATTTCATTTGGCATAAAAGCAATTATAGCAACTTATACAAATAACTATATGCAATAAGTCAATAAATAACCTATGGTATAGGTCGCAAAATGTAATGATGGCACATCACATATTAACTAAAGTAAACATGTAACTGTTATAAAATCAAGACCTAGGTACTAGGTTATAACGTACATACCTTGCACATTTAGAGGTATCCTCTGAATACATGTATCAGAATATAATGATATAGCTAGCCTACTTGAATCCCTTGGTAAGCAATAGATCATTATGTGAATAATGAAATGATGTATATAGAGTCATGTGACAACCTGAAACAAGTTACATTCAAATACAATACAATTGCATGCTCTTTGATACCACTTGACATACTTACATGCTGAATGTATCATGATGTAGTATATATGTAATAAGTATACCTATACATATGGTATAGGTATATAGAGTTATATATCACGTCGAACTAGCACCTACGCAGACTAATTGATACTATGAATGAGAATCTATACGGATTGTCACAAAAGGCATAAATGCATAGGAGCAACCTATATGGTAGGTTAAACTGATGCCCAGGCGTGAATAGAATACTATACTTATAGTATTTGATACAGATTTTTCGACATTTTTCGATGTTTTTGAAGCAGTTTGATACCCTTCTACTCAGTTGCTGCGCTCTATCTCCACGAGAAGGCAAGATTTAGCAGATGCGCAAATCTTATGCTAACCGAGCCTATGATTACATTTGGGTTGTCAGGACGAGATTTAACTTGTACTAGCGTGAATTTGTTCAGTGGATATTCCCTCTCTTTTTACACCTTTTTTTGACTGTTTTGGCATCTTGGCTGTCGCCTGCTCTATGCTATACTAATCTCCATTAGTAGTACTGTATTGCTTTTGTCCTCCAGCAACTGCCTCTGGTTACGCTCAAAATGCTACTCCACAGCCGTTGTGGGAGCTCAAACTGTATATATGTGTACTGGAGAGGGGGTGAGTAGATAATATATGGCTAAACGACTCTACGTAGGCAACCTAGCATGGTCTACCACCAATGATTCACTGCGCGACTTTTTCGCTCAAATTGGTCCGGTAGTATCAGCTGAGGTTGTAATCAACAAGTTTGATGGCCGTTCGAAGGGTTTTGGGTTCGTTGAGATGGAAACCGAGGAGGCTGCTCTCGCTGCAATCGATCAACTGAACAAAAAGGACCTCGAAGGTCGCATGATCTTTGTAAACGAAGCTCGTCCCCCCGTCGCCCGTGAGGCACGCGGAGGAGGGCATCGAGGAGGAAGAGGCGGTTATGGCGGTGGGGGTGGTGGGTATCATCACCCAGACCACGGCAATGACCAAGGAGGATATGGCGGAGACCATGGAGCATACTGATCCCACTGGGATACACGCCTCTCTCCCCCACCATCTGGTGGGGGTTTTTGATTCTATGCATCTGTATACTAGAGTACATGCGCATCTTGCACCTCTCATCCACAGATCCAGTTTATGACATGTCACATATTCTGGCAGAGAAAATCATATCGATTGCAGAGTCACATGCTCCCACACTCATCCTCCTTTCTGCCGGCTCGTGGGTACCGGTGTATGAGCACATCTCAAAACTCCCAGAAATACTTGACTGCTCACATATCACCGTAGGTCTCGTTGATGAGCGGTGGGTTTCCTCTGACCATGCAGACCGGAATGAGAAACAAATCAGAAACTCGAAGCTTGTACAGTATTTGGAGCTCAGGGGAGCTCTATTTATACCTATGATACAGGATATAGAAAAGGATATGAAAGCAGATGCTGATCTCGTATCTCAACTATATACCGGCATGAAAAATGAACGAGTAAATCTATTCATAACCATAGGCATAGGTACAGATGGACACATCGCAGGCATACTGCCAACCTCTGATAAATCATCATTTGACAGGCGCTATCTGACACCTGCACCAGTGGTGTATTATGAAACGCGACCAGAGGAAACGACCAATCCTCACAGACAACGATTGACCATAACGCCTGACTTTATACGATCAGCTAATGAAGTCATTGTCTATGCGAGTGGTACAGGGAAGAAATCAGTACTTGATCGATTACTGAGGGGAAATGAGCAAACATATAGTTTTCCTGCTCAACTACTCACTGAGATGGGAGAAAAGGCCACTCTATTCACCGACCAACTGGTCTGACAAGTCCCCTACTCTCACTTTCTCCTGCGATCCTTTGTCGACGTATGCACGAACATGATAGTTATGGGAGCCACAAGGGACAGGTAGTAGGCTACCATGTGCTGTGTCCTACATATCTGATAAAAATAGACATACAGGACCAACACCAGACTAGACAAAAATATTGAAATGAGCATGTGGGCACCTATGTGTATCTGACGGTGAAGTAGCAGATACATGCCGAGACTAACTATTGCCGCGAGTACAAACAGGAGTGGCGAAGCGGTGAGTTTGCATGAGTTTGTACTCGCACCCAATACCTGCCCTTTTGGATTTTCCGTCGTATCAGTTGCTCCGAGGATATTTTCTTTAAACGTATCAGATGGCTTTTGGATTGCAGTGACAGGAGATCCTACATTTATACAATCTGTCTGGGTCCGCGTGCTGAGTGCACACCCATTGGTCGTCTGCACATAGAAGCAGTACTGTGCACCTGAAGTAATAGAACCTATGGTATAGGTACTAACATCTCCCACATCAATGCTTCTATAGATCAATTTGGATGGATCAGAACCCATCACTATCTGATACCCCGTGTGTGGCGATGGCGACTGATTCCACACTAGTGTCACACTCCCCCCTCCCCTGTTTGGTCGTGCAAAAAATGATCCTGGTTTATCTGGCACCACATTTTTACATGAGACATCTGTGCTCACTGGAGTTGGGGGGATAGGCGTCGACGTGGGTGAAAGAATGGGAGTACTTGTGGGGTTTGGTGAAGGAGTAATTGATGATTGAGAATTGATAATGGATATGGTGGGGGTAGGTGAGGGAGTGTGCGTAATGGTCGGTGTGGGAGTAGGTGTGCTAGTCTGGGTGGGAGTGGGCGTAATCGTAGGCGTGGGGGTATTGGTGGGTGTCGGAGTGATGGTGGGAGTCAGTGTGGGGGTTGGTGTAAGCGTGGCAGTAGGCGTAGGTGTGGGCGTGGGCGGAGGTGCACAGGTGAAATGATAGGTCTGGTCAAATTGAGTCGTCAGATCCTGAAACTCATTCCCCGCGGAGGGATCTATCCAGGTGAGCCAGCTATAGGACTGAGCTGTCTGGGGAGGGACTATGCCAATGGTATGGTGATAGAGCATTAGCTGGTCGAGAGTCGAGTTTACGAGTGTTTCGGTATCTGAAAATGCCTTTATACCGATGACCTGGGTCAGGAGTAGGTCTCCCGATACATTTTCTACGCTCATTCTGAGGTGACATTGATCTGTCCTCTCGTTCACTATCGTGACCTTTTGAGCAGGATCTTGTACATAGCCGGGGTAGAGGTTGGATTCAGTAAAGAGGCTCACCTGAGGCGTCAAATCACACGCATCGCCATCTGCAGGACAGGTGATGGTCAGGTCGGTCGCCCCCAAAGCGACCCTCGGCATGAGCAGCACAGTGCAAATGATAGTAAAATACAGAATCCATTTCATAGATATGCGATACAATAGGGAGAGGAAAATATACTGGACTGAGAGAAGAAATGTGATACATCTGCAATAGGTGTGCTTCGGGTCACATAGCATACAGGTGTAAGGAGTATACTTTTACAGCCATGAGCGAAAGAACAGTGGTTATTGAGAACGTCTTTCCACCCAAGTTTCCGGTGCAGGGCAGTTATAAAGTCATCACTGATGGCAAGAATCCTCATATAGGTTTGGCTGCTCAAAATCTATGTGTTTTGGGATACGACAATATGGGTCCAGGTATACCTGGTTGGCATAGTGTAGGGTCAGTCGTGTGTCACCCTTCTAATGGAAAGCAGCGGGTTCTTGCGCCAGCCCATGTGATACGCGGAGGCGACTGGCAATCTGCACGAGAGGGACCTGCACCAATGCAAAAATATTTAATCCCTATAGCGGAATAATATTTACTTCTGAAATCAATACACTCTGGCGACCAGACTGTACAGTAATGGCAAGTGATAAATTATCTGCAGCTCCATTACCTGTGCGACAAAATGGAATAGGAATTGGAGAAGCTCTAATATTTGCGACTATAAAGTTTGATGGTGCGGACTTCGTAGTCACTGGAGGCACGTGTACAGTCGACAGTGTCAAGTACCCATTTTCCTAAGCACCTTGTCTTTCATTTTCGATCGGCGGCGCTGCCAAGATATGCCCGGAAAGATACCGCGCTTTGAACTGATGAGGGGTCATCTTGATCGTCGTATGGATACGCATGCTGTTGTAATATCTGACATAGGCATATAACTCTGCAACCAGTTGTCCTTGGCTGTCATATTGATCAGGATCCCCAAACTCATCCTTCAGTCTACTGTGCCAGGATTCGCTCGGGTTTTGCCAGGGAGATGCAGTGTCAGATACTGAGAGAGTGATATGATTTTCCTGGAGTTGACCCGTGATGTATTCGCTGGTATTTTCGCTTCCTTTATCCGTGTGTAAGTACACCGGTGGTGGGTGGCCATTGTCCAGTGCCATATGCAGTGCTTGAGATACGAGCAAACTATCATGGCGGAGTCCAATCGCCACTCCTACAATTTCCTTGGAGTATCTATCTTGGAGCTCAATCAAGTACAGTTTCTTCCCCTGATAGATAATCATAGTGATATCGCCAGTCCAGATATGGCTGGGATATGCAGGAGTGATTTCTTTGATGAGGTTGACGTAGGATGTGGGAGTTGATTGGGTTATGCCACGGCTCCATCGTCTGCCTCGTGGGGGATGAATCCCATATCTACTCATCACTCGTTGTGCTCGCTTGTGGTTGATCTTCAAGGCGAGTGCTACCCGCCTATGTCCATAGGCTTTATGCGTCTGGTGGAGCTCATGTATCTGACCCGCAAGCATCTCGTCTTTAGTGACTTGTAGAGGACGATATGAGAGCGATCCCCGAGGTATCCCGAGGACCGCAGCTGCCAATGATTTGTTCGTACATTGACGAATGATCTCAATCTTTTTTCCCCCGCTCAATCTGGAGAGTCAGGAGCCCGATGATCTTTTTTAATTCATCGTTTTCCCTCTTGAGACGAGATTGCAGATCGGTCTCCGCTCGATACTCCACCCGTAAGCTGGAGCCAGGTGTAGATGGTCTTGTTGCTGATGCCGTATTGAGTACTGAGCTCAGTTACTGGACGTCCCTCCTTTACCTTACTGATGATTTCTTCTCGAATCTCTTTGGGTATCCGTTTATATCCTGACATATCACTCGTGGAGTACCATGACAACTCCTAACAAAAGTCATAGACTCAGTGCATAGTATATGGGGTACCTGTCACAGATCGGTGTGGATCGCACGGGAAAACCATCGGAAACACGAGGATTTTTTGAAGTAGGACCAATTATGGGTGCAGATGGGCCAATGAATATTGGCGTGGGTGCAAGTGGATCAGTCTTTACTGATCGCAGAGGTGCAGTGGTTGGATTTCTGCATGGCGCAGTAGTCTATCAGTCAAATCACTTACTAGGATTTCCAGTGAGAGCAATATTTTAATTCCTCATTTTTCCACTTTCACCTCATGCCCGCCGAACATAGTGCGCATGAGGGAGACGAGTTTGCCCGTGTATGAGGGTTTGGTCGTTGAGTCGAGGCGGAATTGAAACGATCCTTCAATGATCGGTGTTGGCACGCCGAGCTCTTTGGCAGCCTCTACTGTCCACTTTCCCTCCCCATTGTGCTTGATGCTGCCTGAGATATCTGAGAGCGCGACTCCAAACTTTTTGAGCCCGTCGAGCGTCCACTGGACGAGTCGTGACTCGATGACGCTACGCTTTTGATAGATCTCCCCCACCTTGATGAGATCCAGATCAAAGGGAGATTTTTGCATCACTGCAAACCCTTCGGCGATCGCTTGCATCATGCCATACTCGATGCCATTGTGTACCATCTTTACAAACTGCCCCGCACCAGCTCCCTCAAAATGTGCATAGGCATCGCCATTTGCTGAGATATCTGCAAAAAGTGGCACAAGCTTTTCAAATACATTCTTTTCTCCGCCTATCATGAGGCACGCACCAGATCTGGCGCCTCCAGGTCCTCCAGATACACCCACATCGATGTACGATACTTTGTGCTTCTTTAGTAGGTCAGTATAGAGGACCGCATCTTTGTAAAATCCATTTGCTCCATCCACCACTACATCCCCAGGTGAGAGAAGTGGTGCAATCTTTTCGATCATTTGTTTTGTAGCTTCGCCTGCGGGGAGCATGAGCCAGATCACACGGCAGTCGTCAGTCGCCAGTCGTAAGTCATTAGGCGAGGACGCGAGAAGTGCCTCGACAGTGTCGTAGACAGTGGCGCCGGCATTCTGTACCTCTATGCGAGGTTCGGGAGATCTGTTCCACGCATGTACCCCGTGACCTTTTTCAAGAAGTCTGAGAACCATATTTTTACCCATTTTACCCAGACCGATGTAGTGTATGTTCATTTTTTACTTGCATTAAAATTACTAATTAAACAGACTGCTGCTGAAGGCTCCATCCACACTCGTCCGTCTTTTTTGAGGAGTTCTTCAAAGGATGCGGGTCCCCAGCTCCCCTTTTCATAGGACTCAGGTTCATAGGTGGGTGATGCAAGATGACGCAAGAGTGGCTCCACGCATGCCCATGAGGACTCGATGCCATCTGCATGCGGAAAGAGAGTAGGGTCACCTGCTATGGCATCATGAAGGAGTTTGACATATGCCTCCACGAGATCCATCTGATACTCATTTTTGTAGCAAAACTGCATAGGAACCTCATCGAGGACAAAGTCTATGCCTGGTCGTTTTACTGCTAGATGCATGATCACTCCCTCATTTGGACCTATGCGGAGGGTCAGTGCGGTCTGCCTATTTTTTTTGGCGGGCGATCCAAAAAGCGAGAGCTTGTTTGGCTTAAAAACCACAGTGATCTCGGTGATCGATCGTGTGAGGTGTTTGCCAGCGCGGATATAGACAGGAACCCCTTCCCAGCGGTCATTGTGTACTTCTAGCTTGAACGCGACTGCGGTCTCGGTCTTGCTCGTGGGCGCAATATCATGCTCTGCGCGGTAGCCAAGGTATTGGCCAAACTTTGCCCGTTCTGGCATCTCCTCGGGTGTGAGAGGTACGATGCTCGCGAGCAGTGTCTTGCGTACTGCCCTGATGTCCTTTTCACTCAGTGATGTGGGCTGCTCCATCATCGTCATCGCGATCATCTGGAGCACATGGTTTTGTATCACATCTCTGATCGTACCCGTCGCATCATAGAACTTTTCCCGTCCGGTGATACCCAGGTCCTCTACCGCATTCACTTGTATATGATCTATCGACTCCCTATTCCACACATGTTCGAACATGCTATTTGCAAAACGAAACGCCAGGAGATTTTGCACTGTCTCTTTGGCGAGGAAGTGATCGATGCGATAGATTTGATTTTCAGTAAAAATCTTTAGCAGATGTGCATTGAGCATCTTTGCAGATTCGTAGTCTGTCCCAAAGGGCTTCTCAAGCATAAACTTCACCCATCCTCCCGGTCTACTGTTGAGCTGACTGTTTCCCACATGTCGTATGATATCGTCATACAGAGATGGGAATGAGGCGACATACCAAAGGAGGTTGCCCATACGCTGATGGTCATCCAAATGTTTTTTTATATCTATAAAGGTTTGCTCGTCAGTCACATCTCCTGACACGTAGTCGAGGTGTGATGAGAATCCCTCCCAGATAGATTCGTCGCGAGGTGTTACCACTCCCTTCACAAACAGTTGGAAGGACTCTTTTGTGTGCGTGCTTCGCGCGTTGCCAAGGAGTAGAAAATCATCAGGAAGCAGACCCTTTTCATAGAGCATGTAGGACGCTTTTAATATCTTTTTCTTTGCGAGGTCACCGGTGGCACCTACCAGGACGATCGTGAGTGGCTCTGTCACTTTTTGCATGGGGGGATTATGACGTGCGATCATCCCGCATGCAAGCGATAGTTATGTGGGCATATCTGTGATGTAGTACACTTGGTATTGTGAAAAAAGCACATGTGCACGTACCTGACTCTCCGTACATCAAGCCTATCATCGCGCTTCTGTTGATAGCTGCAGGATGGATACTCCACAGTATGGGCAGACTCTGGATCGCAGCAAGTGGAAAAATATATCCTTTGATACTCGATGCCTGGAGTCCAGAAAACTCTCAACATATCACAGATCCCTACTCCACCTCGCATTTCCTCCATGGAATCGTATTTTTCTGGCTTTTTTTTAGGCTTCGCCATCGTCTCTCCGCCGGCGCGCGCCTCATCATGGGACTCGTGATCGAGATAGGGTGGGAGATACTCGAAAACTCACCACTGATCATCGAGCGGTATCGGAGCGCCACCGCATCGCTGGGATACACAGGAGACACGGTGCTCAATAGCATCTCAGATATTGTCTTTTGCATCATCGGATTCTACGTGGCGCGGCGCATCGGATGGCGCGCATCGGTAGGGCTATTTGTCTTCATCGAGGTGCTTATGGCTCTCGCGTATCGGGACAATCTGACTTTGAATATCATCATGCTGATCGCTCCGTCTGACGCCATTCGCATTTGGCAGATGGGTGCACAGTGAGCGTTGGTTATAGTTCGTCAAGCTCACTATGGTAATAGTCAATGATATCGGTGACGGAATTGGTGTTTATTTAGTATCCCGTAAGTCATCTTGAGCGAAGCGAAGCGGAGTCGACCGCGCCTGCCTCGCTCTTGCGAGCGCAAGGCGGGCAGGAAGATCCCTGATATATGAGATTCTTCGTTCCACTCAGAATGACCATGTATAAATCGTTATCAAATCTGGTGACTATTACAGCCATACAAAACTATACTTCGGCGCCCATTTGCTGACCTACTCGATAGCCCACTACGATACCCACAAGGCTGCCGATGGTACCTGTAATTAGGGAGGTATAAGAAAAAGCATCAATGCCAAATAAGACCGGCGCATAGCTCCCAATGAGTGATCCTATGGTGAGTCCGATGCCGACAAAGGTACGTAGTTTCATGCTATATGTCAGACATCATTGTACACTCGTTTCCAGCGGCACGAGCTGATTGCGTGCTGCCTTGACGACTCGGTTTTCTTTGGTATTAAACACCACTACGATGCCAGCATCATTAAAAATCATTACAAGGTCTCCGTTTGAAGCACCTGTATACAAGGTATTATTTTTATACTGATCAATATTTGATATGACCGATACCTGAGGTACTTCAGTCGACTCTTTGGGGATGATACCCTGGGCCTTTATCACTTCTGCATATTTTGACACCGCAAGTTTTTGATCTTGCTCCATTTTCTGTGTAGGAGTTTCTCCTTGGTAGATAATGGACTCAGTTTTGGGTCTATAGATCACCATCTTTGAACTAAATGCGAGCGCGAGGTCGCCAGTTTTTGCGTCTTTATATACTGATTGATTGTATGAATTTTGCTTTTTGAGTTGCTCGATATCTTCGAACTCTTTTGTTTTCCCTAGCTCGACCATGCTTTGAAACGATTCAAGCTCGACCTCTGCACCCTTTGCGACACGTTGGACCAGCCATCTTTTCGTCAGACCTTCGTACACAGTCGCAGGATTTGCGAGAACCGCTACGAGATATAGGAGTAGGATGCAAATGGCTGATAGGAGAAATGTGTGTAGACTGATGGATGGGCGAGGCAAAGAAATGAGTTTCATAGAGGAAAATATTAGTATTAGGTGGTATCGTAGTATACTTGTGCGATCACTGCAAGTGATTCATACCTGGTACGTAGATAGTATGTACATTTGCTACCTCATCCTCTATGTCACCGCCATCCGAAAACACAAAATCATTGATACAGTACGCACTCCGCATCCTCGGGAGAAGGTCATATAGCACCGATATGATGAAGCGCAAGATCCAAACGAGGATCAAGCTCAAAAATCGCGTATCTGGTACCCAGCGTGACTCAGAGACTGACTCATTGCAGGCACTCGAGACACAGGGGGTGATGGACTATCTGACCACACATGCGCTACTCGATGATGATACGTTTGCCAAAAATTTTATAGACACGATGCGCCAGCGTCAAAAGAGCGACAGATGGATCTCTCAAAAGCTGATGCAAAAGGGACTCACGCGCGATACCATCTCTACCCTTCTCACCCCGACCAATGCGCTCCCGCTCATCGCACATCATATCCAGCACAAGCTGTCCTTTCATCCTGATACGCTGCTTGATAAAAAGTCCAAAGACAAACTGATCAGATGGCTCCTCGGGAAGGGTTTTAGCTATGGAGATATTGTGAAAGCGATCGGACAGCTCCAAAGCGTTTAGGCACACGGGGGAGGGTGTAGAAAATCTGCAATCTGCAATTTACAATTTGCAAATAATCCAAGTTTAAATCTAAATTTAATTTACTTCATTTGTGAATTGCTCGGCGTTGCGAGGTGAAACACATTGCGTATTGTCTCATTGGTGGGACCACGAGCAGACATTTTTTCCATAAAAAAAACTACCCTTCCACTTTGCATTACTACAAAATCTCCAGGTAGCCTTTGTGATTGATTAATAGCGACTTCCGCCACCACCTCCACCACCACGATATCCTCCGCCTCCGCCGGCGCCACCACGATATCCTCCACCACCTCCGCCTCCGCGGAAGTCGTTACGAGGTTCTTTTGGTTTTGCAACGTTGACAACGATAGCGCGACCGTCCATCTCTGCATTATTTTTAGCATTGACAGCTGCTGTTGCTGACTCTTCAGTAGCAAAAGTGACGAATCCAAATCCCTTTGAACGGCCGGTTTCACGGTCGGTGATCAGGATGGCTTCGACGATCTCTCCAAATTCTGCAAACATCTCTCTCAGTGAGTCACTGGTGACTGACCAAGGTAGATTGCCTACGAACAATTTTTTGTTATCCATTATGTATTAGCACCTCCTCTCTAGTCTGGTGATCAAGAAGCACAGGGACTGTAGTTTCGATAAAATGAAGCATATAGTACTGAGGACTCTTGTCTAGATCTGGTACGTAGTATATCATATTTTTGGAATGCAAGGGGTAAATATCGACATGAATTCTGCGAGGTGACCTGCTGGAAGAGCATGTCACCTCGATTGCCAGATGTTCGAAAAATAGGCATATACTCTGGCTCCCTCGTCCGCCTCGACCACTGCAACATTAGAGATGTGTGGCGCGAATAGGATACGTCATGCGTCCAGTGACTCTTCAGGTAAATTTCAGGAGGCGAGTGTACAATGGCCTATTATGAAGCTCCTCCTCGTTGAAGATGACGTACGCATCGCGCGTGCTCTCAAAAAAGGACTCGAAGATGAGAGATGGGTAGTTGACCACGCAGCCGATGGAGAGACTGGGCGAGACTTTGCTACCATAGGACAATACGACGTGATCATCCTCGACTACCTACTCCCCATCTATGATGGATTACAAGTCTGCAGCGAGCTGCGCAAGCTAAAGATCTACACTCCTGTCCTCATGCTGACCGCAAGAAGCCAAAAGGCCGACATCATCGCATGTCTGGATGCAGGTGCAGATGACTATCTCACTAAGCCATTCTCTTTTGAGGAGTTACTTGCTCGGATACGCGCCCTAACACGTAGACCTATCCAGCAGGTTGCACGGGTACTCCAAGTAGGAGATCTCATGCTGGACCCCCAAAGCTACATGGTGACCCGTGGTGATGTGCCTATTCATCTGACCCAAAAGGAGTATGTACTGCTCGAGTATTTGATGAGACACGCTGGCGTAGCAGTAAAAAAAGACCAGATCATCGAATCAGTCTGGGACTTCGATGCAGATATTCTTCCCAATACGATAGAAGTATATGTGCGCAAATTACGCGAAAAAGTTGATATACCATTTGCACCAGCTCCTCCGCTTATCCATACCGTAAGGGGATTTGGGTACGTTATAAAAAGCTGAGTGACACATCATACGCACCTATGTTTACATCTGCACGTATCAGACTCACCGCATGGTATCTCGTCATGTTGATGACAGTTAGTGTGCTTTTTAGCGTGGTAGTTTTTCGATTGACGGTGATGGAGGTGGTGAGATTTGAGACGATGCAGCGCATACGCTCAGAAGAACGCTGGGAAAAACTCTACCGCCCTCTAGGACGAGGTGAACTCAAAAAACTCCCGGTGAGCATGGAGCTAATTGAGGAGACGAAGCATAGAATAGGTTTCTTTCTATTAGTGGTAAATTTTGGCATTCTTTTCTGCGGAGGTGGTCTCTCGTATATTCTCGCAGGCAAGACCCTCGTACCCATTCTGCAAATGCTCGAATCACAAAAACAGTTTGTAGGCGACATATCCCATGAGCTTAAAACTCCCTTAACTTCGCTCCGAATCTCCAATGAACTGGCACTGCGCCGACCAGATTTCACGGCGTTTGATACGCGTGCTCTTATCGGTGAAAACGTGCGTGAGATAGATGAATTGCACAATCTGATCGACACGCTTATGAACATGAACAAGCTCGAGTACGAGCAGGTGACAGATCCACTGCTTGAGTGTAGTAGTCTCAACGAGATAGTATCAAAAACAGTCCACGCACTTGATGTACAGGCACGCTCAAAGCCGCTCTCTATAGTCAGCAACATTCCTGTATGCATGGTGAAGGGAGACGCTTTCTTGCTCACCAAGCTATGTACCATACTTTTGGACAATGCTATCAAGTATTCGCCTCCCTCCTCTACCATTACCCTAGGTGCACGATTGTACAAAAATAGTGCAACACTCAGTATCGCTGATCAAGGAAATGGTATTGACCCAAAAGATATGCCACATATTTTCACCCGATTCTATAAAGGGTCAGCAGGGCGGACGCGCTCAGAAGACTCAAGTAGCTTTGGATTAGGCTTAGCTATCGCTCAGAAGATAGCATCCCTCCACAACACACGGATAGCCGTAAAAAGTGAGCTTGGGAAGGGATCTACATTTTCTATCACGTTGCGACTTGCAAAACCTTCAGCTTGATTTCAGGATGACTGACTACAATCTCACTGTTATACATTTATTTTATTTCTATGAACCTATCCAAAAAGATAGCACTCAGTACTCTTATGGTAGCTGCGCTTGTCAGCATATCGTCGAGTCCTGTCTCGGCTCGAGGCATGGGTGGTGCGGTGGGACATGACTCACTCATCACCAAGATCGCTCAAAAGTTTGGACTGAAGGAGGCGGATGTACGAGGGGTGTTTGACACGCAACACACCGAGCACATGGCTCAGATGCAGACTCGTATGAGTGATCGTTTGACCCAGCTCGTCAAGGATGGCAAAATTACTGAGGCACAAAAAAAGCTCATCATAGTAAAGCATGCGGAGATGCAGAAAAAGATGCAATCCCAAAAGGACGCGATGAAGGACAAGACACATGCTGAGCGCAAAGCACTCATGGATGCAAAGCGTGCTGAGCTTGAACAGTGGGCAAAGTCAAATGGGATAGATGCGCAGTATCTACTGCCCTTCGGAGGATCACGGCACGGGATGATGAATGGTATGAATAAGTGATGTGAATGGACTTCTAAGGGGACGATGATGTGCCCCGCCTATGGCGGGGGCATTTCTTTGTACTAGTATGGACATCTCGCTCTTGGTTGTACTAGTGGCACTGTATGTCGATGCGAATCATTCACATCGGTGACTGAATGTGTATTTGTGTCAAGATAGTCATCTTGGCCCCCGAAGGGGTCCCTTTGAGAGACTGTGTAATTTTTCGCTGTAGCAATTCTGTATGCAACACCTCCTATTGCATGTGGCAAAATCTCCAGGTCCTCACTCCTCCCTCCACTCCTTCATCACGGGAGAGAGATACGGCACCAGCTGTAGATACTGATCAGGATCCACGGTGATAAGGACTGAGGGGCGGGCATGATCGAGATCGGCACGACTCCGTCCTTGTACACATCCTGTGGGATCACCGGTACAGATCAGATTGCCTACTACTTTGAGTGTACTTCCTATGCCTGTATCTATCTGATCAGCGAGGATGATACCCTTTATCTGTACATCACCCAGATCTGCAAAGGTGACTTTGGAGCTCAGGATGAGAAGTGATTTTGCATTCGCACTGATATTGTAACTTTGTCCAGTGAGGGTGAGGGGACCGAGCGTAGTACCCTTTCGTACCAGGAGTACCAGTGACTTGCCGGTACCGGTCGTCGTAAATGATCGTATGTCGCTCGCGTTGGCTGACTCCAGTACATTGATACTTTCAGCAGAAAGGGTGAGTACTCCATTGTGTGGAGTGACCACTTGATAGGGCTTGGTACGCAGAAGTGTCAACACATGTGTATCCAGGGTACCGGTGATGGCACGTGGTGTATAGTCGTCTACCGTCCACCATGATTTTGATACTCTTCCCGTCTCTCCTACAGCCACATTGGCTACCACTCCCACAGCTCCCCCGCTCATCCCCGACAGGTCAGTATCAGTCTGATCAAATGAGTCGATGATAAAGGGATGATCATTCATGAGCGATTTTCCAGAATGTACAAAACTTGCATCAATCAGCTTGATCCATGGTCCCACCGTAGTACAGTCATGAGCAACCGTAAGGGGATACCCGGTAACAGGATAAAACAAGTTTGCAGTCTGTGCAGGATCAGGAGACTGGGTACAGGGAGTGAGTGAGGTGGATGATACGTGTATCGGAGTATTGCTCCCGATACAGGTATTTGCAGGTACGGGAAAGTGACATATACACCGCGTAGCTCCATAGCTACCCGTATGCAGAGTAACACCCTCATCATCAGTCAACACACACTCAGGGGTAGGGACACTCGGACACGAGCTTCCTCCTGAGCTATATGACGGTGCACCCACCGTAAGACTCGATATGATAAAAGGTTGCGCATCAGTCGCCAGTCTCTCTACTCCACCAGTAGTCTGTGCAAACTGACAAGATACGTCAAAAGAAGAGAGATAAGGGACGGGAG
>JBAXII010000019.1:0-14966 GCA_037138475.1 bacterium
GATAAAACTACAGATGAGGAAAAGGACAAATACCAAGGCGCTATATACAAAGCCACTCTCAACGGTCATGAGATATTCCTCGATAAGGATAGCAACAGAATCGAACCACCAAAACCAGAAGCTCAGACTGATACTGGATCTACGGACAAAGTCGTAGAATCACCAGTCAAATCCCCCGAACCCCCCAAAGATACTGATCCCATGATCGCCGAGATCATAAAAGGCAAGGATCAAATATTTGGGAATATGGCTGATCTTTTGAAGAGTCTTGATGTAAAAGGAATCGAAAATGATGCTTCACGAGATCTGGACACCGCACTCACCAAAGATGAGTTACACGATCTCAAAGCAGCAGTTATGTTTGACAAGCGAGAGGCGGTAATCGTGCTGAACGAGTGGGTTGCTTCCTCTATAAATCAGTGTGATAATGAGCTTGATGTGAAAAAGAAAGGGCGACTTGAGGCTATACAGAAGAAGTTACTATCGAAGATTCAGTCTCAACCTACTAGCCAGACAGTAGAAGCGCCAGTAAAAGGAGTGAAAGTAAAAAAGAAAATGGGAAGTGCTACATCGGTTGACGATCGATAAACCACGAACCTTTGATTTAGAAATGGATCAACATTACAATTTGTAAGACTATGTCAGAAACATCAAATCGTTCTGCAGAACACCTCCCTCACCCTAGTCAAAAAGCTTGGGATGCAGAGCTCAAAAGCATGCTCAATTCTGGCGCGATTGACCTTCCGACCAAACTATTTTCCGAGTTGACAACGACAGTACAAGCCAGGCTAGAGGGCAATGCGAGTACCAGATTTCATGTGATCCTCAAAGCATATGGTGGAGATAGATACACTCCAAATGGAGCAATGAACGACCAAAGTGAACGAGCGAGACGCAAGGAAAGAGTGAATGCCGCTGTAGAGCTATTCACAAAGGATGTTATTCGTCAAAGACCTCAAGTGATTTTGGAGATTGTGTCCTATTTGGAAAATGAAGATACTTCTCCAAACTCCGCTCCCTGTGTGTCGCTTACAAAAGAGATAAACGATACATGGCCAAATTTGCTGAGTAAATTCCAGAATGCCAACTTGTCAGATGACGAAATCAAAGGTGTCGCAAGTGATGAAAGATGGACCAAGATCTGTAATGAAATCGAATTCCTTGGAAAAAAGCGTGACCATAAAGAAGGTGCCCAAGCAAAGAAATTTTCTTTTGTCGGCATATCAGTTCCATTATTTTTTGATCAGTGTGAACAAGTCGGTGATCATGATGAAAGCGAGTCTGGCGAAACGCCGCAAACTCCTCTCGTTCCATTTATTGAGTCTATTATCAAGAAACTTGCTCAAAACGAAGGTGCTAGCACCACTCACGAGCAGGAGCATCAAGCTGTAACCAGGCTTACGGCTGGTAAGCACAAAGTAGCATTTGATAACCTTTGCATGGCGAACTTTGGTACGGTGCTAGAGAGTGGTAGGAAAGAAGCGAAACTCCCAATACAGTCGGGTCTCTCAGAAGGCGCAAAGAAGGAGACGGGCATGTGCTTTTCAAATAATGGAATCGAAGCAGAAGGGTATTATTCTGAAATCCGCACGAGGAGCAAACCTGACCTTTTCTCGGCAAGCGAATTTCAATCGCAGTTTGACTTGCTTACCGCAAAACGTAGCATGTTTGCAGAAGTGCTAAGTGCACTGTCGCATGAGACACGTGCGAAGGAGTTTGCTTCATTACTTTTCCGACCTCTTGAAAAGAGCACACTTTTAACAGAAAAGTGGGGGTATAGTTCTATGGATAAACATAAAACAGACGGGTCGATCTTTTCTGCCAAAGCAGTAGAAGAAAGATTGATGGACCGGGCGCATGAGAAAAAGCAATGGATTCTTCCCCTGGATGAGCTACTAGAGTCTGTGGATGAGCTGATTTCCCTACTCTACGACCTATCTCAAGAATGCCCTCAAAACACGATTTTTTCTGAAATGCATGCCTTGGCGATAAAAGTAAAGGAATCAAGCTTATTCAGCCAGCTCAAGGAGGCTCTTAAGAATCATCCTGAGCTGCGATCTGGCGACACCCTTGCAAACTTGATTCAAGTTGCGAAAGGAAGCAATGATATCAAGATCTTAAAAGTCGGCACGGACATCTTGGCATTGTGCAAAGAAAAAGTTGAGGATTATCAGATGCTCAAATCTTTATGGGCACGGTGTGGTGTCCTCTCTAGTTTTGCCCAACATCAGCTCAGGATGGAGAAAATTCACTTAATTGATACGAAGAAAGTTGATTTCACCGGAGAAGGTATAGAGGTCATCGACGCGGTAAATCCAAGCAAGGCAACTGAAGCAATTCATTACTATTCCCCACTTAGGGATATAATACAAGCCAGGGCAGATGGGGCTAAACTGAACCCGGATACTGAACTCAGGATTCGGGTACGGATGGAGACTCCTATCACTTTACGACTGGATAAAACGAAACCTATCATGCTTATTACAGGGAACAATGGTGGTGGCAAGACTCAAGCGATGCAGACACTTGCCGAGACAGTGGTGCACGCACTTGCAACAGGTACGAATCAGACCGCGCGAGTGGTGAGACTTGCTCCATCATTGCACGATATGCGTACACTCATAAATACCTTTACTCATTCTGATGACCACAGTGCATATCAGAACGAATCACTGAAGTTGAAGGGTGCACTGGAGGTCCTTGTGGCCAAAGATAGCGCCCAGGCGGGGGTCCTCATCATGGATGAGATTGGGAAAGGAACTGATTCGCGTGATGCAGTCGCCCTGACCCTTGCAGTCGCAGCATATTGCAAACACCACAATATCTTCCTGGTGCTCGCATCTCACTATGGCGAAGAGTTGCTCGAAGCTGCGAGTGTCATTGGTCTAGCAGACTCGATCAAGATCTGTGCCCCGGATCCGGATACCCATGAGATACATGAGCTATCCACGCCAGCCCAAAGCAGAGGAATCGAGGTCATGAGACAACGAGCTAGTGGCCAGATTCCACCACCTATCTTGAGTCGTCTTTGTGAGAATGCAACTCGAATCCGTACAGCAGTAGCACAGGGATCTCCAATTGACATACAATCATTAGGAGAATATGAGACTCGTAATTTCAAAGAAGGTGACATGCCATATGTTACCCCTAAAGCATTGAGAGATGTGGGTCTGGGAGATAATACAACTGATTCGTCTATCAACTATCTGTCGAGCCTAGGCCGATCTTACGATCAGCATACAGTTCGTGCACAGTTTGAAGTCAGATGCAGAGAGAAGGATAAACCTAGGGGAATGATAGCGCGATCTCACTCAGAAGCGATCATTGAGAATGCTAATACTGTTGGTCTTCATGAAACGCTAGATCATATCTATACAGTTGCGGATATGGTCACAACTGAAACTCTTGACGACAAAGCAGTACAATCACAGCGAGAAATGTTGCTTGAACATGGATTTAATCGAGAGATGGACATCACACTCAGGAACAAGCTAAAAACGTTTGACAGGACTTCATCGTCCAACATGATGAATGCTATAGCAGCGCTTAAAGTGAGTGTTGAGACCTTATCGAGTGCTAAACATCTTGAGATGGCACGCATTGTAGAGTATGGGCGCACCATTTTGAAGTTGGAAGATTTAGTCAAACGTGCACAGGAGCAGGCATTTGCTCAAGCAGAGGATGATTTTATAAAAATTCTTTCAAATATTGCAATTATCCACATAGACTCCGGTACATACACAAAGCTCAAGAGAGATGACGATACTCTTAGTCTTGACATAGACAAACTCAAAGCTGAGTTAAAAAGTGGAAACAGACCTATACTGGGTAAGATTCTAGCACTTTTGCTAAAGTCAAAATCGGCTAGCAATTGGAATGATCCCTATCACAGCCTCCATGAACGTCTCAAAGTCTCAGATCTTTCAAAATGGTTGGATTCGAATAATCAAGATAACCTTGATGATAAATTGAAAAAAGGGGATTTCACTTGGTTGCGATCCATTTTCACTGGTGAAGAGCAGTCTTATAGATATAACGATCTGGCGATACTTGCAAAAAACATGTACCTTCTGGCACAAGAGAAGTGGGCAGATAAGCTCCCAGACAGCTCAACGGAAAATATTTATGAGATTCTGGGAATAGAGCCAAATGTATCTATCGAGATCATACGCAATCGTTTAGACTCTCACCCCGATAAAAGCACGAAAAAAAAATTCTCAAAGATATTTCAAGATGAAGACTCTCGACGGTTGTATGATCTGGGACAGGCGATTCGATATGGGAGAGAGGCCGCTTTTGACTTGACGATGCTCAATGCTGTGAAACTCCTCGGCTTTGTAAAGTCGAAGAAAAGTGAATCTAGGAAGATGGAAATAAAGGATTCGATCGCTCTCTCATTGCTAGCGAACTATAAAAGGAAGGATTCAATCATTCCTCAGTCTTTGATGGTCGACGACAGTACTGATGCGATTGTGCTAGGGGGACAAAATGGGGGGGGAAAGACGCAGTTTTTGGTACAGATGGCTGCCAACTGTATTTGGGCAAATGCGATAGGATATGTGCCAGCTCAAGAGGCGAGTATCCCAAATTTTGATTTTGTACACTGCATGGTCAACTCAGGACAGTCCGAGAAAAACAAAAGCAGTTTCCAAAATGAGATCGATAGAATCATCAAGCTCATAGAATTATATTTCGATTCGGGAAGTCCAAAGAATGGGATCATATTCGTCGACGAGCCACTTGCGGGAACCTCATCTCCAGACCAAATCGGGATATGGGTATCGCTTATGCACTTTTTTAAGCAACAGGGAGTGAAGATGGTGTTCACTAATCACAATCACAAGCTATATCCATATATGCAGAGTGCAGGGATACGATCTCAGATTCTTGCATTTGGAGATACTGAGGGACCGAACCAATTTACCCCAACTCGTACTGCACTGGAGAATGTGGGAGAAATCAAGAGCAACGGTATCTCAGCTGCAAAAAACATGGGTATTGCACAGAATATCGTTGAAGTTGCTGAGTATGTCCGAACAGTCATGAGTGGCGCCGCTTGAGCTATGGTTTACTTATTGCCTGGAGACGTATCTGTGTAATCTGCAGGAAAATATACCATTCTAAGTATATCCTCCTAGCGCGACCATGCCAACCATGCTACACTCAATGCAACATGTCTCAACTTGAAGAATCGCAACTACAATTCCCACCAGGTACGGACATCTCTTCTCGCTCAACTGAGTCACTCGATGTACTTCAAACGCGCTTAAGTGACCTTATAGATAAACGCCGTAGTTTAATCGAAGATATTACGAAAATAGTTAGCGAATTGGCCCAAATACGAACTTCAAAGAGCGAAGCTGAAGCAGCACTCAGGATACTCAATCAGTCATTGACTGGGAGCATGCTTATCGACGAGGTGGATACCACAAGGGCAGTAATAACAAGTGCGAAGCAAATGATAATATACCATGCTACCGAGATAAACGTAAAAATTAATATCAAAAAAAAGCTCGAATCCGAAAAGAATGATATTGTACAAAAAATTATTGACCTGTCTAACCTGATCGAGGCAAAAGAGGAGGAAGAGATGCACAACCAGGAGGCTGCAGTGAGACTATTCACCGAAAAAAAAGCCGCCTTTGACAAACTCTATGAAAGCTTGACCTCTGTAGACCTCGGACATGATGATCTCACCACCAAAGTTGCCCAGCTCATCACCCTCCTCGGCGAGATACAGCAGATAGCAGATCTAAGACTGGTCCCAGACTACGAAACGCAGCTTCAAGATCTACAATCGAAATGCGATACTGCAAAAACACTGCAAGTCCAACAAGATAGTGCAAAGTCAATGGGTGTTGCACACAAGTTGGCTGACAAAGGACAGGATGGTCTTATCAATACACTCACTAGTCTACGACTGGATACAGGTAATCAGTTTGCCCTTTACACAGAAAAGGATAAGTCATACGTTGACATAAACGGAGTAAGGTGCGAGCTCACACCTAAGCCTGACGATCCTGCGGTCTACACATATACCACAGCAAACAACGAGACCAAGCAGCTCCTATTCACTGGTGATAAAGGAAATCAGACTCTTGCAGAGTCGTTTAAACCAGGGAACAAGTTTGGTGGAGGGGTGGAGGATATATCCCCTGTCATAACTTCAGATGGGCATAATACTCGATACGGTTACCAAGTTAGATGTGGAACAGCCACATTTGGTATCGGTATGAATGGTGACATATTCCCAGTATTTTCTCAATATCCCGAGCTTACAGAAAAAAAGATACTGATCGGCAAACGTACTGATGAACCGATACTTACAGTAATGATTACAGGAGACGCAACAGAATTTGATCTGACGCTTACAGGGGAGCTAACGACTGAGTCAAGGAAAGTTTTCACACAGTATCTACTTTATGACAAGGTGAACAAATGTTCAAAAGCTTTTACAGATATAGGTATGTATAGTGAAACATATGCGCTGACTAGCTACATCACAGAGCTCGAACAAGAAGTAAAAGCCTTTTTTATGACCAAAGATAAAATAGACAAGGTTGCAGAAGCTATACAATCACTCTCTCATTTTATGAATACATGGGACACTACAGTCGACCTGCCAACCCAAGATCAACTTAAAAATTGGATTCCGAAGAGAGAGGATTTACTCAAAGTCACATCTCTTCAAGAGCTCGTTGGATATGAGGAATATCCTCGGGATGGCACAGATGGCGCATTCATCCTAAGCAATCGTACCGAACTGCCCGCAGACATTCCCGGCGTCACATATCCTGCAGATGCGAAGCTACATAAAGGTGTCGAAGCTGCAGGTTGTATGGTAATGAGAAATGGGAAAATAGAATTTATGAAACATTTCGATTACGAAAGTTCCACAAAGCTAATCTTTTCAAAGGGTCGTGAAAGAGAACGGCGAAGAAACAAACTTGATACGCAACTCAAGAATAATATTGTGTTGAACCAAGATGCAGCAAGTACTGCGCTTGGAGATGATATAGTCCCGCCAATCCAGATCTATGAATCAGCCACCATCAACGAAAGCGATGCGAGAAGTATATGCTTTGACCAAAATGTGCTGTCGACTCCAGCAGGACACAGAGCCCAAATACGTGCACTCAATCTCAATGCCAATCAAGTCAATATACTAAAGCAACCGAAGAAAGAGATTGAAGACATTCATCTTGACAGCAGCTCGCATGTGTTTGTGATCACTGAGTATCATCCTCAAACCGCCTTCGATTACCTGCTAAAAAACAACTTTAAACTCTGTGAGGAGACAAAAGACAGACTCCCTTCCGACCTTGAAAAGTTTCAAGCGCGAAAAAACCTTCGGTTAGCTAATGGAGCAGAAACGACCCAAGCGATGCAGATATACAGTCACTTGACTGAGAAAAACAAGCGTGATTTTTTGGGGCACTGTCGTCGTGCAGCGTTGGTAGGATATATTCCAGATATACAGAGTCAAAAAAGCAATACCCAAAACACACAATGTGTAGATTGTCTCTATGTGATGAACAATAATATATCTATCACCAATGACGGACGATTCAAACTGATCGACGCAGGGTTTGTACGCTGTGATCTGTTGAGCAATCCACAAAAGGCAGCTTTACAAAAGACTATTCTCGAGAGAGAGCTCCAAGAAGGTCCTGCTTATACGATAGAAAGTAGTACATATAAAATCGCCCCGTGGTATCGTGATGCGCTTCGTCTCGCATTCAAGAATGATTATGCGGAGCATAAACCCAATACAATTATGCATTCACGCACTCGTGTAGTTTCTACCGAAGGACCCATTAATGGCTTTCAACCAGTGATGGACCTCACATTTGGAGTAGATGGAAAGGGCACGAGTACAGATATCATGCCGCATTATTTGCACAACTGTCATAATGATGATCAATACGCAGATGAAATGACGAAGATCATGATAGATCTGCTTACTAAAGGTGGACATGAAACATTGGATACCACAGATATCCAATATCAGGGGTACCTCGGAAATATACATGCATCTGCAAAAATACTGTCACTCAATTGATTTGGACAGAAAGAGACTCACCCTGCTGTACAAACGAAAGAGGAAAGTCCATCTCAGATTGAGAAGCCAATTTACATTGATCGTAGAGGCGAGAAAAAGTTTATTCGCCAGGGAGACACGCCAATAGGCGTATTTGCGAAAGAAGGAGTATTTCATGAAGGTGCCGATTTTGTTATGCAGGATACAAGAACTGGCAATTTTATTGTTCAAACTACCAAAGGATCGTGGCTCGTCACAACAGATGCTCAACTTTCATCTTTATTCGACAAAGGAGGTATATGCGAAAAAGGGGTTCAAAAAGTTACTCTTTTACCAAAATCCACACTAACTCTATTGATGAGTAACAATAGGTATTGGATAGTTACTTCTGAGCTAAGACTTGCAAATATTTTTCTTAAAAAGCCAGAACTTCAAAAGGGATTCAAGTCAGTAATTTGGGATGAGCAAAAACTGCAGTTCACCCTTACATCGGACAATGATGAGACATACCTCATGAACTCAGAAGGGGATGAGGTAGTAGGTATGTAACCCCGCGGGAGTTCCCCACCTGTAAGGGCAGTGGGTGAGAGCTTTTTCCCTCGATCTTTCCCTCACGAAGCGACATGCTGCAACATCCTCCGCTTGGCATGATCAACGCTACACATAGCGTTTACAATACCGATTTTCACGGAAGAAATACTTCACTTCAGTAGAGCAGTTCCTTCTAAATACAATTTCCGATGTGACATGCGGGTGGAATACCCCGATCGGCCACTTGCAATTTCCCCCGACTCATTCGTGTCTTACATCCCTTCCTGCCTGTCATCCCGGCGAATGCCGGAATCTAGGCTTTTTCACATGGTACCAATGAATGGATCCTCCCGCCAGAGGCGGGCACGCGTTTTCACGAGGATTGTATTCGTCAACTGATTCGATGGCAGTTCTTCACCAGGTCATTCTGAACGAAGTGAAGAATCTCACAATCCCAGCTCACGAGATCCTTCTCCCGCCACGGCGGGATCAGGATGACTGACTTGACGAACACCGATTCTGTCACCGATATAATTGACTAGTACAGGGATGACCCTCCAGCAGCCTCGCAGCTAGGCGTGCAAGCAGACAGGTGAGGTGGTAGATATCGACATCGAATTAGTTGACTAGTAGGATAACATGCGGATTGATTTGAAGTGATCTTGTAGGAGAGCAAATACCACGCGTTTGTATCACGGTCACTTGTTGCCATCGGAGCCTGGGCCCCTGTTTTCGTCCTCTGTAGCTGAGGCATGTGGATTGACTGAGTCTCTCGCGGGCGTTGCATCATCACTAGATGTGGGCTTCACAGCAGACTTTATCTCTGGTCCTTTAGGATCTTCTTTGCTACCAGATGGAGAGGTCAGAGTGCCCGACTCCTCGGGCTCCTTCTTTGCTGCTGCATCAGCCTCTTCTTGGACTTCTTTGAGGGGGCCGGTGTGTTTGTCAAAATATGCCTTGAGTGATGCTCGATTTGGTTCACCTGACATCATGAGGAGGTACAGATCGCTAAATGCAGTGAATCGACGCCTAGCTTTGTCAGTCTCATCTTTTGGTATGGTATCATCCACAGGTGCAAATGTATAGTTGAAAAACCCTGCGAGCGCTCCATCACGCATCGCTTTGCGTCCAGAGGAGCCTTTGGGTTGGCCGAGTGCACCAAGCATATGGCCCAAGAGGACGGCTCGCTGTACATTGGTTTTGGTGATAAAATTCTTTTGACTGTTGGGCGTGGTCAGACTTTGCATGACTTTAGCTTGCGACTGGGAGAGATTCGAGACCATCCATTGAGCGAGAAGACTCACATACTGGAGCCTTCGTTGGGAGAGGATGTTTTGACCATGCTCATCATTGGTTTGCTCTGTAGGGATGCCATCGAGGGCAGTTTCCAGGCTGAAAACTATGATCTGTGCAAAGAGCGTCTGCTCGTCCATGATATGCTGCACGCTCTCGAGTGCTTTATGCTGTTCGTAGAGGTTTGCTTGATCCTCTGGAGTGAGTTGGTCCTTGTCGAGGATGTTTGATACAAGGTCGAATTTCTTTTCATCAGAATCCTTAGCCGCCTTCTTGCTCTCAGTCTTTACCTTGGGCTTTATAGGCGCTTCCTTTTTGAGCACTTTTTGGGCAGTTGCCTCTAGTGGAGTCTGTTTACCACCTTTCGTGCCAGTTTCAGGATTTTTCTGTTTTATTAGTAGTTCATGATCACCCATACTAAGATTATTATACTCCTGCACTATACAAAGTGGGGGAGTAAATGATACGATGATCATATGTCTGTCGATATATCTACCTATCCACTGGATCGCCAGATCCAGTTCATCGTCGAGCGGAGATTCCTCCAGCGAGTGCTCGAGCTCTCGAGACAAAGCGTCATAGACGAGGTCAGGATGAGACAGATCGCGCGTCTCATGCAGGCGATGCGTCCCTGGAAGAGCTGGGATGAGGCTCTCATCAAGGTGCGCTTCTTTGGGGAAAAGTATCCAGAGTTTGCACCGTTGACTGAGTTTGTAGTCATGACTCACGAGGAGATGCACAACAAAGAGCTCATCGATCGCATGCATGCCCATCTGCAGAGGGATGAGATCGATCAGGCATTAGCAGTTGCGCAACAAACATGACAGGTACCGAGACTGGCGTGGACCATTCCGGTGATGCTAGCACTCACGCAGAACGGCTCGACCCATATGAGTCAAATAGATACGAAAACCCAATGAGTGGGTTTGGAGGCTTCGATTCTGATCCTGATCAAGCCGAAAAAGGAGTCGACTTTATGGCCATGGGCATGGGTGGTAGGAGTGATAATCCATATGATTCTAATGGGCGGGTGAAAGATAACGACCAAAAGGATGCTGACACATCTCCAGTCGACGATTCTGATTCAGATCAAACTGAAGAAGGTGACGATGGCGAATCGATGGGCATGGGCGGCTTGCGTGAGAATCCACTTGATTCTAACGGTAGGGTGAAAGCCAACGAGCAGGAGGAAACAGTAGCTGCTATGTCTGTCCCCAAAGTCGAAGAAGCCTCTAAGGAAGCCAATCTCCAAGCAACAATAGACAACAGAAGGAAAGAAATCATTAAAGATTTAGAGGACAAATGGGTCAATGCAAATGGACCAATGACGAGAGAGCTAACACAAGTGGAAATCACCGATAGAATAAGGTTGGCAAAAGAGAATGGAAAAGAATGGGATGGGAGCACAACCACTCTGACGGGAAAAGGGAGTGAATTTTATTTTGATCATAGCGGTGGAGGTGCCAATTCAGTTCCATCTCAGGCAGATAGATTACTCGCAAAAGATTTTCCTTCATTAACCACAGGTACTAAGACTGAAGCGTCAGTTAATACATCTACTGCAACCTCCGCACATACAGAGCAGACGGGATCCGCAAACGCTACAGTACCTTCAGCTGAGAATGCTGATTCTACTGCAGCAAATCAGACTGTCGAGGCACCTACAAATATTGAATTAGCACAAAAATCTGAAGCCGAGAAAAAGCTCGATAAGCTTCATACAGATGAGAAAGATTTACAAAAGCTCGATGCAGCCATCAGAGCAGCACAAGATGGTGCACGATCTGGAGACATCGGAGGACTGAATCTCGGCGGGACAGGAGATGGAGCATTCAGTCCAGATCGTCTAACAGACGCACAAAAAACCCAATACCAAGCGCATATTGACGGACTTAGAGCGAGACACAAAGATCACAATACGGCTCCCCTCAACAAAACCGAGCTCACTGATCTAAAAAACTATCACGAACATGCCCAAAACAGACAAGTCGCAGAGTGGATGACTGCCAAAACCAATGAGATCAAATCGACCAAGGATGAACAAATTCGCACAAAGGTCTCTGAGGATATGCGCGCACGATATGGCACAAAAGTGGTGTTTGACAATGCTACTGGAGCACCAGTCGACCCCACGCTCAATGCAGAGTACATCAGCCTAAAGCTCGCCGAGCACGCAGCACATCCTGACAGATCGCGTCTCGACGCGGCCAACGTGCTCGCTATAGAGATGTATGATCGAGAGCACAAGCTCCCTCCAGGTGCTACAGATGACGAGAAAAAAGCGCACCAAAAAGGCAGAGAGGACGCTGTCGCAGAGAATGAGAAATGTATGGCTGCAGCAGCAGCAGAAGAAAAAAAGCAGGAGCAAGCTGCTCCAGCTGCTGCTGCTGAGGCGGCCACCCAAACACCAGAGTTGGCAGATGGCAAAGAGAAAGTAAAGAAACAGGTCGCCTTTGGCATCGTCCTAAACCTCGCCATAAAGTCTATGTTTGGGAGTGAGAAGGTGAAAAAAGAAGCACAGGTAGAGATAGACAAACACAAAAAAGACGATGAGACTTTTGAGAAGCGTTTTGGTACCGCTAGGTTCCTCGTGATCGCGGGGTGTATCACGGCAGCCGGCGCCATAGGGGTGGGGGGCATGGCAGTGAAGGCGGAGAAATGATGCAGCAGTTGTATATGAACATCTAGGTTATCTTTTCATCTCGACTCCATGAACGGAGTGAATGGGTGGAGGGATCTCACACTTATAGCTTGTTGCAAGAGCACATATCCACATGCTGAGATCTCTCCACCCTCGCGACCCAATGGGTCTTGAGGAGTCGAGATGACAGATACTGGTATAAACTATAGTACTGCCACCATGGGATCCCGGCATCCCGCAGAGCGGGATAAATGCGCCGGGATTGTAATAGTAAACTAATACGATGACATATTAGCTCATGCTTTACTTCTGTCATCCCCTCGAACGAGGGGATCCAACGTGAAAGGCAAAGTGCCTGGTGCCTTTGGATCCTCGTTTTCACGAGGATGACATACAAAAAACCCTGTCACCGATATGATTGACTATTACAGGGATGACACGACAAGAAGGGGATGACAGGGACATTTGAGTGGTTTTGTTTAGAACTATAAGCTAACCAATCGATAGCATCACAAATGCGCTCACTTTGCATTGACGTCATGCACGCGGATCTGGTACTATGATCATATGCCACTGCAGTCTATCTTTGCATCCATCTCTCCCTACCTACGTCGAATCAGAAATGGACTCATTTTCTGCGGGACGATCTATGTCATACTTCTGCTGGGTGCCGCGTGGACGGGATTTGGGAAGGTCGGGAGTGCGCTCCCTCCAGGCACGAGCCCGTATGAGCAGATGAGACGTAGTCTCCATACGAACTATGTCGAGGCACTCGCTGATGAATCACCGGTTGTGCATATGCGTGCACAGACAGTTGCATCGATACTCTGCACCACTATCGGAGAGCTCTGTAGTGAGGAGCTGAGTGCAGCGCCAGATACCTCAAGCTATATCCACCATGCGGCAAATGTACTCGCGGTACCCTTTAGTAGCCCTCCAGCATCCGGAGTGGCTTGGTTGGGTGACACACTCGAACATGTTGGATTTGTCCCAAAATCATACGCCCAAGGTATCGGATTTAGTGCGCTCGGAAGCTATAGAGAGGTGTGGAAGATCATGCGTGATGCAGCGTTTCTACTCATCACACTCGTGATCGTCATCAGTGGCTTCATCATCATCTTCGGCATCAAAGTAGGTGAAAAGGCAGGAGTCGCGATCGAGGAGATGCTGCCACGCCTCGTGATCGTACTCATCATGATCTCGCTGTCCTACGCGATAGTTGGGTTTATGATCGACCTCATGTACATCGTGATGTTTATAGCTTTTTCTGTCATGGCTCCCATCCTCCATTTGACTCCCGAGGCCTACAGCAGAGCGCTCAACTCGATAGCTACGGGGAGCCCTGGATCTTTGTGGAGTCTGGTCATGTCACAAGATATCGCAGCTAACTCTTATATCGAAACAGGCAAGGCGCTCTTTAGTCTGATGCCTACACTATTTCAAGGAGTAGTATCTGCGATCACCTCCCAGGTAGTGCCCAGCGCCATGGTTGCAATCGTGGGATCGATGGTGGGGGGTGTAGGTGGTATCGTGGGCAAATTTGCAAGTGCGAAAGGCGCAAGTTCAGTACTGAAAAATGCTGGGGAAGCAACGAAAGGTTTTGGGACTGCAAATTTTGCGAGAGTTATAAATTTTATTTCTGGTAAAGAAACAGTAAAAGTTGCTGAAGACACCAAGACAACTATCGCATCTCTGATACTTGCCATCGGAGGTCTTATCCTGACTGCCATAGAGACATTTGGCGCGCCGATGCTCACTCCCTATCTGGTAGCACTCCTACTCGTCGTCACCAATATCTATCTCTTTTTTAAACTCTATTTTATGATATTTAGCGCGTATGTAGAGATCATCATCAACATGATATTTGCACCTCTGTTTATCATGCTGCATGCCTTGCCCGGCAGCAAAAACATGTACACGTGGTTCAAGTCTCTGGCGGTGAATCTCCTCATCTTTCCTGCAGTACTCGTACTTCTCATGATATCTGGATTTGTGTCAAATGCCAAAGGACCACACACAACCTTTGATAACTCAGGGAACTTTTGGGCTCCTCCCTTTTTGAACTCGATCGGGAGCCAGTCTGCGCTCCAGAGTCTCATCGGAGGGCTGATATTTTACAACATACCTATATTCATTGATGAGATGAAAAAGGCCCTCGGCTATGAAAAGGGAGCATTTTCCAACATCAAGATCTCTAGTTTTGCAGCTCCCGCAATCGGATTTGTGACTTCTTCGTTTGGCGCAGTAAAATCAGTTTCAGGGTTCGCCCATCAGATGAGAGACCTTGGTGCAACTGGGGCAGCAATAGGTGATCAAAAACATTAGTAGCAGAACTTTCGCTCACCTTTCATCTAGACCCCATGACTCGCCACCTCTAGGCGTGGCGGGGATTGGATGGACATATCCGAGCTAAGTAACCTTTTGTGTGTTGTCTCTTTCAAAAACGGAGCTTCTTGAGAA
>JBAXII010000020.1:0-13717 GCA_037138475.1 bacterium
GATATGGGGAAATAGGGTAATTGGGTAATAAAGAAATAGAGTAATAGAGAAATAGAGAAATAGAGAAATAGAGAAATAGAGAAATAGAGTTATAGACAATCCAAAGTTAAATTCTCAGTTATTCGATGTAGGTTATACGGAATTCCACCAATTCGTTCCCTTCTATCTTCGTCATGTTGAGCGGAGCGAAACATCCCTTCGTTTTTATTAGCTTCAAAGTAAGGAGGTCTTTCGACTCCGCTTCGCTTCGCTCAAGATGACGTGCACGGTGCACACTCTAGGGAGCGACGTAGCAATCCCCCGACACATGAGATTGCCACGGCTCTCTCGCCTGAGCGAGAAAGCCTCGCAATGACACAGGTCGACGCAAAATATGTGCAAGATGAATTATTAATTATTAATTCTTCATTATTAATTATTAATTATTAGTTATCAGTCCATTCCCACCAGTTTCCGTATCTCCATCCACATCTTGCCCCAGAAGGAGGCTTTTTTGTAGGCGAGGTAGCGCTGCTTTTTTTTGTAGTCAGCAGTGCCCTCATACGGAGGATCGATCCAACAGGAGAGGATGAGCGGCTCGCCGGTACGAGCCGTACCAACTATTGCCGTGACTTTTTTTGTGTCAAACGTCTTCACATACTCGGTAGTCCCCTTCTGCCTCCCCGGCACCACTTTATCAGGTGAGGTGACGGTAAACTCGACCATGGTCTTTTTAAAGTAGCGTTCCTCCAGGCGCTGGAGTGCGTGATCGGTAAAGATGATGGAAGACATGAAAATGGATAATTGAGAATTGATAGTTGATAATGGAAAACGGAAAACGAGCGAATAGCGAATTTTACTTTACTTCAGGATGCTTGTCGTGGGGGTGAGTATACTGGTAAAACCGCGCGGCGAGCTCCCCACCGAGCAGCGGGCCCACGGTGTAGAGCAGGATAGACTCGACTCCGACGACGTGCATCTTTGACGCGCTGACCAGGAGTGGCGCGAGACCTACTGCGGGGTTAAACGCTCCTCCGGATATCTGACCTACCGTATAGGCTCCGATCAGCACCGTCATGCCGATGACCAGTCCAAAGTAACTATTGCCTGCGGCATCTTTGCTGACTGCCGTGTGAAACACCGCAGTGACGAGCGCAAAGGTAAACAGTGCCTCAGCGATCACCTGCTGATAGAAAAATGATCCCGTTGAGGGGGCGACTACAAAATCTTTGCCATTGAGCACATACGCGATGAGTACTCCCGCGACTGCGCCGAGGATCTGGGAAGAGATATACCTCATCGTCTTTGTGGTGGAGAGCTTGCCCGTGCTCCAAAGCGCCATGGTCACTGCGGGGTTGTAGTGACCTCCCGATACGTGCGCGCCGATATAGATCATCACAGCCAAGGTCGCACCGATCGCGACGGGATTTCCCGTCATCGCCACCACTAACATGAGGAAAAAAGTCCCAACAAACTCAATCGTTAACGAAGACATAATAAGTTGATAACTGATAATGGAGAACGAGAATATCAATGAAAATCAAAATTTGTTGAGTTGATAACGGATCATAGAGACCGCGAATCATTATTTTCTAGATGTTTTAATGATGGCAGTGAGCAACTTCACCAGTTCCATAAGTTGGGTATCAAGCAAATGATACCTATCATCTGGTAAATACTCGGTATCATGCAAGATATTGATCCAATAGCCAGTCTCGTGAGCCTCTTTTAGAGCGATAGACATTTTGGAAATAAAATCTGGTCTGCTTTGTGCCTGTTCACCTTCGTATATATTTGCGCCTATGGAAGTTCCTGAGCGTAAAAACTGACGTGTAAGCACAACTCCTTTTGAGTAAGTACCACATGACGATACGTTCTGACTACTTGAATAGCAAAAATGTACGACTTCTCCTGCACGACGCTTTTTTTCATAGCAATGTAAGCTATCTACTTTCAGTTCTCCGTTCTCAACTATCAGTTATCAACTGTCAACTAAACGAGGAATGTTTCAAACAGCCACTTATCCTCATCAGATGGGCGGGGCTTGCCAAACTTTGCAAATGGCTCCACACGATTCTTCAGCGGTGTCCAGTCAGTGCGCTCACTGATGACCTCGCCGAGGTATGGATTTGCCACCGACAGGATCTCCTTGTGAGGGAGCTGATCAGGGATCTTCACGCCTTCTGCAGGATTTTTGATCATCCAAAACATCGCGCCCAGGAGTGATGCGGCGACCTGGAGCGTCGTGGCATTTTGACCCGGAGCGAGTTTGCGTGTCTCTTGGATCGAGAGGCGTGAGCCGACCCACCACCCGGTGAGGTCATGACCCATGAGGAGTACACCCAGTTCATCATTGCCTGAGATGATGTCGTCATTCATGATGCGGATCTTGCGCGGGAGCTCGTAGCCGTTCATCTTCATCTCGATGAGTGAGGCGATGGCTGCATCACAGGGGAGGTACGCATAGTGGACCGTGGGGCGGTAGATCGGGCTTTCTCCATCGTAGATCGTGAGAAAGTCTGAGATCGTAAACGCCTCTCCGTGCCTGATCACCATACCATTGATCTCTCCGCTGGGGATCCAAGACCTGACCCAGGTGTCCATACCCATCTTGCCGAGACAGATCTGACTGCCCGGTCCAAAGCGATGTACCTGCGCATCATCGGGGAGACGACGCTCGTGCGTGCCCCATCCCATCTCTGCAGGTGAGGTCCCCTCTTCGTGGAATCCTGCGACTGACCACGTATTTACAAATTCTCCTACTTCTTTGGGTTTGCTCGAGATCTGGGTATCACGCTCGGAGATGTGGATGACTTTGACTCCGGTGGCTTGGGCGAGCTTTGGATAGTTTGAGTCCGCGAGGTGCTGCTCGATCAGGTCCTCTCTCTCACGCTTTGTACCTTTTTTCAGTATGCCTTCGCCGATGGCCTCGAGTGCGACTTTGGTCCAGTGACTGACGAGTCCCGGATTTGCACCATGCTCGATGACGGCAGTAGCTCCTGGCTTTGCCCACGATTTTATCATTTTGCGTAGTTCGAGATGGCGGACGTAGAGGGTCTTTTGCTGAGGGAGCACGTCAGCACCCATCGCGTACGGATCCCAGAGCTCGACAGAGGTGTTGATATACAGTGTATCGTGCTCATGGCACCAGGTGAGGATGTCTCCACAGTCGATATTCCATGCGAGGTCGATGATGAGGTCGCCCGCACCTACGTACTTTTCGAGTACTTTGTTCATGTTTTTTGGCACGATGTACTCCTCTTTAAACGTTGCGCCGGCAGCGAGCATCGGGGCGATGCGAGCGCGTCTGTCCTCAAAGTCGATGATCGTGACTTTTTTAAAGTCCATGTCAAAGTGCTTGAGCAGGAGGGGTTGGAGACACTGAGACACGGCTCCGCAGCCAATGATCAGGATTTTGCCTGGAAATGCTATTTTCATACGAAGCAAAAAGAAAAGTGATAAGTAGTATCTATACTAACAAAACCCCACTGCACTACAAGGGGTATTTGGGGGAAAGACAAATTCCAAATATCAAATTCACAAATTCCAAATAATGTCCAATTTAAATATGAAGGAGACAAGTTCCAAGTTCGCAATCCGCCAAGGCGGGTCGGAGACGTGGCAATCTCCCCAAACACTTTCGTTACCTGGTGGTATAGTGGGTTGTACGCTATATAGTGCAAAGGGACGAATGAGTTTTGATTTGATATTTTGCCTGATTGGATATTGATACTTATTTGGTCCGCCCCGCCTCCGCCAGCTGGCGGAGCGGGGCGGATTGCGAACTTGGAATTTGGAATTTTCTTTCACAATGCTCACCATCCTCCCCAACACCCTGACCCACACCCGTGAGGAGATCCTCGCGATTTTTACGCGTGAAAAAATAGCGGCGACTCCCCTCTCCTGGCACGACACCGCACTCTCGCTCGACACAGACAAAGATACGCTCACCCACCTGCCGGAGTTTATGGAGGGATACTTCTACCTCCAAAACCCCTCCAGCCTCCTCCCCGTCCTCGCCCTCGACCCCCAACCTGGGGAGAAGGTACTCGACCTCGCCGCAGCGCCCGGAGGCAAGACGATCCATATGGCGATCCGGATGGACAACACCGGCGAGATCATCGCAAACGATCTGAGTCCCGGCCGTGTCGCGCGCATGCGTCGCCTCCTCACGACCTATGGCGTGACGAGCGTGACCGCCACCGCGATCCCCGGTCAGCGTCTCTGGACGAAATACCCCGGATACTTTGATCGTGTCCTCCTCGATGCGCCCTGCTCGATGCACGGCACAGACACCCCCTCGTCCGATAGTCCCGCAAAGATGGCACGCCTCCAGCGCTGGCTCCTCCGCTCGGCCATCAGCGCCTGCAGACCGGGAGGCGTCATCGTGTACAGCACGTGTACGACAGCCGTGGAGGAAAATGAGGAGGTCATCGACTGGATCCTCCGCAAGGACCAGGGAAAGGTGTTGGTAGAACCCATTGTCATCCGAGCTGGAGCTCGCCCCTCGCCTGCAACGCTTATGCGTAGCATTGCGGGCACGGCGCCTAGCTGCGAACAAGTCAACATTCATACTGAGCTGCTGGCGGGTCGTCCCTCCTCTCCCCATGTCCCTAGCCTCCTCCCCGCCCTTACCACGACCGTCACTGGCATCCCCCTGCATCCATCAGTGACTAATTGTATTCGCGTCGCAAAAACTGATGAGTTTGAGGGATTTTTCGTGGCAAAAATGAGGAGAGTTGATAACTGATAGTGGATAACTGAAAACGGAGAACGAAGAATGGAGAATTGAGGCTGGAACCCACCTTTTAGCTATATCCCATAGTCTTTACTTTGAGCCATTTTATGATATACTTTGCATCAGATCTATCTCCTTCTGTCCCCCAAAAGCTGGGGTCACGGAGGGAGCTATATCGCACGATAACACAACCGTATAGAAAAAACATATAAGTGAACCATCTTGAGGAGTCAAACGAGCAGGGGAAAGGAACGTCCCCTGTTCTTCTGACTCCTCTTGAACAAAGGTTCAAAGAGTCGGAGCAAAAAATGAACAAATTTTTTTCAATAGTTGCAGGGGCCTTGATGGCCCTGGCCGCAACATTCGGGGCGGTTTCGAGACCGTCCACAATCCACGCCGCACCAGGTGCGCCGTGGACGCCCACGGCGACCACAGCACCGCCAAAGTGCGACATCGGAAACGATGGCAGAACTTCACATTGGTCTGCTTATGGGTTTGTGGCCGATTACACGGGCGGATCGCCCGCGGTAGAGGGCCAGTTCGTCCGTGCATACGCTAGGGGCGTCCTAGTTGGATGCTCTAAGATAGTGAAGTATGGCGAGTACGGGCTGATGGACATCTATGATAAAAATGACGAAATCGAAGGATATGTCCAAGGAGAGTTAATTTCGTTCTTTTTGGATAATCAGCACGTAGTGCTTATTACCGGAGAAGTCCAGTGGGACCCTCAGAATAGGAGCGTATTATTGCCTCGACCAGGAAAGAACATTCTCTGTCTAAGTTGGGCAGTATGCAGTTTGGTACCGCCGACGGCAGTACCGACCGCAACGGCGACCAATACACCGGTGCCGCCAACAGGCACTTCGACGCCAACGCCGTCCAGCACGCCGACGAAAGCACCGACTGCGACGTCGACCAGCACGCCAGTGCCGTCGAGCACGCCGACCTCGACCGCGACGGCGGGGGTTAATCCCCCCGAGCCGACGGGGTGTCCATTAGACGCCCCGTGCGGAGATGCTCCTCCGCCCGTCAGGGCGACGACGGGGCCAATACAGGGCCCGACGGCGACCTCGACACCGACCAGCACGCCAGTGGCCGTGCCGGCTCCGACCCCGACCCGACAGGCGCTTTCCCCTGAGCAAAGTTGTTATGCATTGGGGGGCACTGCTGGTGAGTGCTTTCCAAGCAACAAGAGCCTGTTTTTGGTCGTTGTAATAGCGAATAAAATTGAGAGGGAAGATTACCCGAAGCCAAAGTATTTCACAATGGAAGGGTAGTCTTCTGAGCACAACCTATATGTTTTTTTGAGGTGATATTCACCTTGTTGAAAAACCTATACGGCTGTGCTCTTCTTTGTGCTATTCAAAGTGATTTGAATGATGCAAGGAAGAGCATAATTCTGTCATTCTCGCGTCCCGCTTGGCGGGATAAATACGCGAGAATCCAAAGGCACCACACATGGATCCCGGCATTCGCCGGGATGACATACACTTACACCCCCTATTCGCCTTACGGCTCATATTCCCCCTCGCTCCGCAGGCTCCACCCGTCGGGCTACGCCCAGAGTGGGGAGTTTTGCGCCTCGTTCATTATTCATTATTAATTCTTAATTATTCATTCCCCCTCCTTCGTTATCAGTTATCCATTGTCAACTTTCAGTTATAATCCTCCCATGCTCAACACAGGATTTTTCGCCGAACTCGTCACGCGTGGCATCGCCTACCAGCACACGCCTGATATCGAAAAACAATTGCAAAATCAAACTACCTTCTACCTTGGTATCGATCCCACCGGTGATGCGCTCCATATCGGTCACTACTTTGGGATCACCATCATGCGCCGCGCGTATGAAGCAGGACACAAAATCATACTTCTTGCAGGCGGAGGTACCGCCCAGATCGGTGATCCGGGAGGCAAAAATGCCGAGCGTCCCATCCTCTCCCTCGACGTGATCGCCCACAATAAAGAAGCTCTCAAGAGGGAAATGGCGCGTCTCATCGGCATCCCTGCAGCGGAGTTTACCCTCGTGGACAACGCCGACTGGCTCGGGAGTCTCCACCTCCTCGACTTCCTCCGCGAGGCAGGCAAATATATCGGCCTCTCCAGTATGCTCGACAAGGAGACGGTGCAGACGGGACTGAAGCGCGATACCGGGATCTCCTATGCAGAGTTTTCCTATCAGCTCCTCCAGGCGTACGACTATCTGAAGCTTTTTGAAAAGTATGACTGTCGTGTGCAGCTGGGCGGATCCGATCAGTGGGGCAACATCATCCAAGGTGTGGAGCTCATCCGCAAGGTGCGCGGTGAGACTGCGCACGCACTGTCCAATCCCCTCATCGTCGATCCAAAGACGGGGAAGAAGTTTGGCAAGACAGAAAGTGGCGCGGGCATCTGGCTCGACCGTACGAAGACTCATCCCTACCACTTGTACCAGTTTTTGCTCAACTCAGGTGATGAGCTCGCACAGCTTTTGCTCAAGTTCTTTTCATTCAAGTCATTGGATGAGATCGCGGAGATCGAAAAAAACTGGATCCGCGAGGAGCGCACCCTGCAAAAAGCCCTCGCACGTGAGCTTTTGACGACCATCCATAGCGCAGATGACGCAGTAGCAGCAGAGCGCATCACGGCACTCCTCTTTGGGGGCAAGGTCGATGAGCTCACGCTCGCCGATCTGAAGTTTATCAGCGCAGCTCTACCTCTCATGGAGGTGCCTGCAGGTACCGAGCTCTCCCTCGAGGATATGGCTGTAGGTACGAAGCTCGCCGCATCCAAAGGCGAAGCACGCCGTCTCATCCAGCAAAATGGCCTCCGCTCCTATCCCCTCCACGGCACCTACACGCTCGTGCAAAAGGGGAAGAGAGAGTATGGGGTGGTGAAACGAAACGAATAACGGAGAACTGATAGTTGATAATTGATAATTGAGAATGGATAGTTGATAACTGATAACTAATAATTGAGAATTGCGAAGTCCCGCGGAGCGGGTATAATGGATAACTGAGTATAGACAGAACACTGCTCACATGTCATTGCGAGGATCCGACTGCTGGCGGAGACGAAGCAATCTCGAATATATATGGGATTGCCACGGCTCTCTCATTAAGGCGAGAGCCTCGCAATGACACACGTCGACATGTGCGTATATGAGTTTTCAGTTTTAAGTTATAAACTTTCAGTTAATTCCCACCATGTCCAACATCACCCTGATCCTGACCTTTATCATCTATCTGAATCTCTTTTTCATGCGGCCGATGGGACCGATACCAAGCCTCCTCATGGACCTCGGTATCCTCACCTACTGGTGGCTCACGAATAAGAGTCGCGGGGTCATAAATCGCTGGACCGTGCTGTTTGCACTCACTCTCATCCTCGCCGATATCAGTCTGATCTTTCACGCGTCAAATGCACTACGCGTCATCATGTTCTGGGGACAGGCGTTGCTCCTCGCTTTGATACTCTATACCTCGTCACTCCTCCCAAAAAGTCTATTACTCCTCCTCTCCTCATCTGTCGCGCTCATCCGCGGCTATGTCGCAGCTGCATGGGATACGCTGCGCAATCCTCGCAACTCCATCAGTACCAACGAGACCGCACATGTCCCTACCCAAGCACACTCGCGCTATCTCGTCGCCCTTTTGGTATCACTCCCCGTCGTACTCCTCCTCGCGGCACTGTTTAGCGCGGATCCTGTCTTTTATCATCAGATCACGCGCCTCATCTCTGAAGAGTTTCTCGCCGAGATACCTCAGCGATTTGCACTGAGCGTGTTTCTTTTTCTCCTCTGTCTCCCCCTCGTCCATCTATATCGCAAGACCAAAGGATATGAGACCTCTCTCGCGACTGATCTCGTGGCACGCTTTAGCTCGCTGGAGATCGCACTCACCATGAGCACCCTCGTCACCATCCTCCTCTATAGCTTTATCGTCATACAGTGGCCGTATATTTTTGTCAAAGTCGCGCATGAGACTGAGCTCGCACAATACGGCGTCAAAACATTTTCAGAGTATGTCACGAAGGGCTTTGGAGAGCTGATCGTCGCATCCTGTATCCTCCTGGGCGTGATCGCACTCTCAGTGATAGTCAAAAGAAATAGTGATCACGTGTCCCGTATCTATCAGCTCGTCAACACCCTGCTCATAGGTGGGTATGCCCTCCTGCTCGTATCCTGTATGAGACGTGTCTCGCTCTATGTCGAGTATCATGGACTCAGTGTCGTCAGGGTATATGGCTCGTTTGTACTCCTGGCACTCGCGGTGATCGTGCCGTTTGTGATGATCCGTTTTTACAGACGGAGCGCATATCTATTTGCAGAAGTTCTCACCATCTGTCTCGTCTACCTCCTCACCGTGTGGTTTCCGACGGATAGCCTGATCGCACACAAATCTGCGTGGATGGACTGGCATCCTCCGACGGTGAACAAGCGCGTAGACTATATGTACCTCTCACGCCTGTCTGCCGATGGCGAAAAGGGATGGCAAAAATCATATCTCTTTGCAAAGAACATTCTCACCAAAAAAAACCTGTTGGAAAAGCCTATCATCGATGATAAAGATAGACATGATATCGCGATCGCCGGGCTCATCCTCCGCAACCTGGATACAAATTACCAGAAGCTTTCTGCTATCTATATGACTCGTGCTGAGTACTTCGAGGCACGCACGAAACTCATCGAAACCTATATACCTCTGTATGAAAAGAAACTAGCTGCATTGAATCTCATAGTAAAGAAGGACGACAACATGCTCAACGAGTCTAACTCGTTAAAGGAATTGGTTCCTCACCTGAAAGCATGTGTTGACAAGATCAAGGCCACCCGTGAGTATGCATGTCTCGACACGGTCATGGTGAACCAGAACAATTACGGTTGGGGATATGGTTATCCTAGCTTTAATACACGCCCTGTCTATGCGCGTCCAAATTATTTCGATGATATCTACAAGGTAGACAGCGGGGCATTTGATCTGAAGCATGAGAATTGGCGCTCCGGCTACTTTGCCCAGTGGAGGTCACATATCGATTCTGAAAAGCTGGCATTTGCGAGTATACAAAGGCAAGAGTATCTAAAGGGCTATCTGAAGCTCATCTCCGAGTACTATGCGCTTGAGGACAAGATACTCGCGCAGCCCGAGAACGAGCGCGGATACGAGCAGGACATATCCCTCGACACGCCATTGTTGTGATTTATTTGGATTCAAGAGTCCAGTAAATGACTGAGTTTTCTCGCGCATATCGTACTATTTTGCCCTGAGAACAGGATGCCAATGCCATCATTTGTTCAAGCTTGCTGCTGTCAAAAAATACAATCGATCGAGAAGATTTGAGGTCGCTACAATTTGGTATTCGTTGTCGTATATCCTTGCTTCTATCTCGCAATGACCAAAACACTTCGCTGAAATCGGGCTGTCCCCACTCTCCCCACCCTACAGAGCCTAGATATATCACATAGTCTGTGGTTAAAGAGTCAATTTTTTCTGCAACAGCTCGTCCATAGGGTATATTTTTGTTTGGTAACCCAGCAGGGTACCGGACAAAATAGCGATAGAGATTTATCAAAACTATGGCACCAATGATGATGAGGATAAAAGCGGTGCTCGCTGTCCTTCCTGTATACCTTCTAAGAGCCCTGTGCACATCATTCAAACCTATTGCAACCATCAGATACACCATGGGCATGATCATCATATTGCGTGGACTGCTCGGCACCTCAGCTGGCGGATGACCTGGAAGGAGGGAAGGTATGGGGAGGAGTAGGAGTGGAATCAAAATGTAGATAATCCTCTGCTTTGAGCCCCTCACTATATTCCAAAGTCCGACGAGGAAACATACACCACTAACCCAGTCAAGATGAGGCATCTTTGGCACATTCCAACGAAAAACCACATCCCCCTCTATATGAAGCATCGTGGCAGTCCTCCATATGTTTATCAGTAGTTGATGTGCATTTTCATAATACGAATGCTGCATGCTCGTACGTAGTTTTTCGCCGAGATACCCTCCAGAAAAGTTTTCGATGTTTTGGACAATAAGATATAGGGTGATTGATATACCAATCACATACAACACCACGACAGTGAGAAGATGTCTGCCTCCGAGCTTGTGTCTATGACGGTATAGCTCATACCCAAATAACAAAAACATGACTGTAGGCAACACGAATGTACCCGCATATATCAATAGTCCACACGTAGCAGTAGCGTAGCTCATCCAGATCCAACGCTCAGAATGGGTCCTCGTGTATCTCATGAAAAATAGCATGGATGCTGCGACAATCCCAGGTGTAATGATATTAAAGTTGCCCAATCGAGACCACACAATGTGCCAAAAAGATACCGACATAACAAACGCGGTGGTGATGGCAATTTTTTTATTTGAGATCGATCGCGCAAAAAGATAAGTAGCGACAATATTGAAGCATCCAACCATGACCGAAAGAAACTTGTATAGCAAGTATGAGGATCCTCCCTTTGCGATAATGGGGGCAATCAAATAAAAGTAGAGAGGACCTGCACTAGTCGCAAATTTGTACAAATTCTGACCATTGATGATGCTTTGTACATAATCATTTACGATCGATATATCTCCAAACCATTGTCCCGGCAATTCATCCAACATAACGAGCCCAATCGTCAGGTGTACTACCAGTACCCCAAGCAAAAGGTAGTATTGGTGATGCTCACATATGACTTCAAAAAGGGTGCCTACTTTATTGGTGATTTTTGCGATCATGGACAGATCAGCCTAACACAAATGGCGAGCTAAATCACCTGGATTCAGGGTGTGAATAAACACGAATTTGACTTTTTTTGATGCTATAATACCCATAGTTTATAGGGGATGACAGGCTTCGACGGGAGGTACTTTTACATGATGGTAATGGCGGATCTATCCGACAAATAGAAAACTTAACTGCAGACCTAAAAGCCTCAGTACTTGCTAAGCTTGATCGCATCATGGCAGAAACTGCCCCACAGGCAACTTTTGCTTATGCTGCTGTCTAACTACCTAAATTTTTAGGATAGTAAAAGATTAAGTAAGTCACACATTTAGATCTGTGCCTCTGCTAGGCAACTTTATGTGTGTAAACCACCTGGTGGAGTTCGTGTATAAGATAGTTTTCCATGTAGTACACGAGAGCACTTGGAAACCTCATATTTTATGCCAGTATCTGAGCTTTAATATGCTGTATCAATCAGATACTCATCCATTACAAAACATCATATAAGGCGCTTTTCGGACCCGGGTTCAAATCCCGGCATCTCCACCGCGTCAAACGCGGCTTTGCCCAAATAGGGCAAGGTTGCGTTTGCAAGGTGAGTCGCGTTTGACGCGACTGGTTTGATGAGCTTGTATGGCAAGTCGCGTTTGACGCGAAATGAATAAGTAAATTATTACCCAAAATGGAAACGTCAAACGTTTCTCAAAATAGAATACGCACGGAAAAGTCAGGTGTTTCTCTAAACAAGCGATACTACGTTTACATCTTGCAAAGTAAGAAGGATCAAGGTCTGTATATAGGCTATACCACTAATCTGAAAGAAAGACTTGCTTCACACCTTTGCGGAAATGTGGTCTCCACAAAAGGTCGCCTACCATTACAGCTCATTCACTATGAGTATTTTGTTCATATTCGAGATGCCAAGGCAAGAGAAGTGTATCTCAAGAGCGGGCATGGACGTACGCAGCTCAAACAATTTCTCAAGAACACGCTGTTAGTGCACAATGAAATTTCCACATAAGGCAAAATCTACACCACTCCTGCCTGGCTTCAGTTATACGCTCTACACTATTCGCTATACGTTTTACGCACTACGTTATACACTATTCGCTCTACGCTTCCTATTCTCCCTTCTTAATTTTTCATTATTCATTATTCATTATTCATTTATGACCACTATACTTACCCCATGTCATCATCCCCACTTCCAAAACACCCTCCCACTCATAGCTTTGAGATGCGGCTCAATCAAAAGCGCACGTCATCAGAGCGGATGGCTGATCTGCTCACCTCACGCCTCGGCAGTACGAACTTTTTGATGGTTAACGCGGCTTTTTTTGCAGCATGGATACTCGTAAATACCGGCATGGTGCCAGGCCTTGAAGTGTTTGACCCATTTCCATTTGGACTGCTCACGATGATCGTCTCGTTGGAGGCGATATTTCTCGCCATCATCGTGCTCATATCCCAAAACCGCGCTGCAAAGATCGATGACCTGCGCGATGAGGTAGATCTGTATGTGAATACGACCGCAGAAAAAGAGATCACCAAAATGCTCGAGCTCCAGACCAAGATATTAGAAAAACTTGACGTAGATATATCCCTCGATCGCGAGCTGTCTCACATGCTCAAGCCCACCAATCTCACGAGGGTAGAAAATCAGATCGAGAAAGAGACGGAGTGATATCTGACTCCATATAGGTAAAATACTTCATCTTGCTCCCTTTGGATCCTCGCGTTCGCGAGGATGACAGAACTATTGGCACAAGTGAGAGTGTGATGTCTCTGATCTAGTCCTCATACACCCCCTCCCACTTTGGGGGATATCCCCTCGTTCAGAGATTCATCCCACTTTGTGGAACGAGGGGGAGCCACACAAGCTGATTACTTCCTCTGCAACAAAAAACACCCAGGACTTATGTCGCTGGGTGTGCTATTTTTGACTTAGAATTTGAAGAACTTTGAGAGGTAGTCAGTCATACGCTTCAGCAACGAGTTTGTTTGAGTCAGCTCCTTGCTCTGAGCATCAAGCTTTTTATTTAGCGCATTCACCTGATCTTGAAGCTTCTTCATCTCCAAATTTGGGGTGGGAACGAGGGTCTCTTTCGGAACAGGACTGATGACGATCGTCACCTTTGGAGATATCGCTGGCAATATGACAACTCCTCCTGTTGGTTTCGGGGATACGTTAGGCTTTATAGTGGTCACCGGAAGTGGGGAGATGGCAATCGTTACCTTTGGAGATATCGCTGGCAATATGACAACTCCTCCTGTTGGTTTCGGGGATA
>JBAXII010000021.1:0-11237 GCA_037138475.1 bacterium
GCCGTTATTACAATCCATATCTAGATTCTAGCATGAGAATGCTGGTCTAGAGCCTCAATTATTCATTCTTCATTATTAATTATTCCTCTATACTCCCCCCATGCCCACGCTTTCCCCAGATCAGCAGTTTGTACTCGATGCCGTGCTGAAATGGTACACAACGGGACCACAACGTGATCCCTTTCTGACTCTCGGTGGATACGCGGGGACGGGGAAAACGACACTTCTGGGAGTTATCAGGCGCGAGCTGGCACGGATCACTCCAAAGCTCCAGGTGAGCTTCGCGAGCTATACCGGCAAAGCAGCACGAGTACTCCGCACAAAGCTCGTCGAGCAAAAAGTCCTCCTCGAGTCAGACACCGTGAGCACGATCCACTCACTCATCTACGCACCGATCATGAACGAGAAACAGGAGATCATCGGGTGGAAAACCAAAGACACACTCGATGCCCAGCTCATCATCATCGATGAGGGATCGATGGTCGACGAGACGATCTGGCATCATCTGATGTGCTACCACCTACCCATCCTCGTGGTAGGGGACCATGGACAGCTCCCCCCGATCAAAGGAAATTTTAATCTCATGCAATCCCCCCAGCTCCGCCTCGAGCAGATCCATAGACAAGCAGAGTCAAATCCGATCATTGGCCTCTCGATACAGGCCCGAGAGTTTGGGATGGTCCGCATGGGATCCTATGGGGGAGGAGTGATGAAGTATGACATGGCTGAGTCAGACTCTCAAGAAGTGCTCTCTGAGCTCCTGGGTAGGTATACTCCTGATACGCTGGTGCTGTGTGGGTTCAACGCCACGCGGGTCAAGTTGAACAAGCACATTCGTGTTGCACTTGGATTTGAGAGTAGTGAGCCGGTATCTGGCGACCGCGTGATCTGTCTGAAAAATAATCATAAAAAACATATTTCAAATGGCATGATCGGAACTATCAAGTCTATTAGCAAAGTAGATGATGAGTGGTACCAGGCTGACATCGAGATGGATGAGGAGGGCATACATTTCCACGGTCTCATCTCAGCGACGCAGTTTGGTGCCGTACCAAAACCAAGCAGTGGAGGACAGGTACCTACGGGATCGCTGAATGCAAAAGGCGACCTCTTTGACTTTGGCTACGCGCTCACGGTACACAAGGCCCAAGGGTCTCAGTCACGACGCGTCATCCTCTTTGAGGAGCGCTCCCAGCACATGGATGACCTCATGTGGAAGCGCTGGCTCTACACCGCCGTGACCCGTGCGGAGGAGGAGCTGTATGTGTTTGGTCGACAACCCTCAGAGTAGGTCCATCTCCTGTCAACATTTGCAGCAAGCACATTGCTCTCAACATCTTTGTGCCAGAAGGTGGAGGAGAGGAGTAGTATAATCTGGAAACTATATTTCCTATGATCCAAATCATCAAAGATACCTTTTACACCACACGTGGGAGCAAATCAAAGATACTTGCTCTCTTCTGCGCGGGTACTCACTGTGGGCAAACACCCTTTTTGATCTATCAAAAGGATGATTACCCAGGCCTCATGAAACGTCTCTACGTAGACAGATGTATCGCGCCACGCATTGAACCTGAGACCTACCTCACCTGTCCTACCTGTAAACAAAAGCTCGGACTTCTCTATACCTATGAAAAGGAAAATCGTATTGCCTACAAGCTCTTTGCGTTTGAGGTACAGAAAAAGGTCATCTCACCCAAAGCAGCTGAGAGACTTATCTCATCACTTGGCTGGAATGTAAACCCACACAAACAGATCCTCGGAGGACAGGAATCACTATAAACTGTGAGTTATATATAGCCCGACAAACATCTATAGTGTAGTCACATTTGTTTTCCCGATATGACACTCTCCCACCTCCAAATACAAAAGGACCTCGTGCGTGAGCTAGAGAGCGCACTCGCTGCAGATCCATCGCGCACGACACTCGCTCCGATGAAGTCTGACTTTGCCACCAGCAAAGAGCGCTCCCTCGGTGCGATATCATTCCTTTCATCAGATATTCTGTCGCAGATCAGAGAGAAAGTCCAAGATCCCCTACAGTCTGCCGATCCACTTCAATACCATTTCCCAACTACATCGCTGCACATAACCATCAAAAATATCCGTGCACTCCACTATCCACCACGCATCTCATCTAGTGATATTCAAAAGGCACACACAGTGCTCGCCGAGACCATCCCGAGCTATCCACCGCCCCAATTCCATCTAGAGGAGGTGGTAATTTTTCCTACGAGTATCGCTCTGATGGCATATGCGGAAGAAGGGCATATCAAACTGATACATGAGCTCGATGACAAACTCTCACAAGCAGGGATACCTGATGACAAGAAATATTTTTCCAAGGATATCTGCTGGGCGAATATCACGATATGTAGATTTACCCACCCACCTACACCACAGCTCATCACCACTGCAAAGTCAATGCGCCATCTCAAAGTCTCTAACATGCAAATGGATGAAACAGAACTCCTCACCTGCAACGAGGTATGTGATCCTCGCAGTAGAGAAGTGTGGGGAACCTATCACTTTCGCGGATGAAAGAGATGTATGTGATGGAGGAAGTGTATGCTGGCTGGATAGAGTTTATATAATATAAAATATTATCTATGGCACTACACAAATGGAAAATCGTGAAGAATGAAAATATTTCACCCAGCAGGTGGTATCCACTCGAGAGGCATACGGTTGAGCTGCCGGACGGGAGACAGGTAGAGGACTATATAGTCTCTCACCTGGATGATATAGTTATGGTCGTGCCGATACTCACCTCAGGGGAGGTAGTACTGGTACGTCAGTACAAACACGGGATCCGTGAGATCATGATCGAGCTGCCCGCAGGATTTATACAGGCAAAGAAGTCAATCCTTGGATCCGCTGTCGCGGAGCTACACGAGGAGACGGGGATACAGGTAGCAGAATCTCAGCTCATCCCGCTGGGAAAAATCGCAGCCTCGCCGGGAAAATCTCTCCAAGTGGTACATGTCTATCTCGCCACCCAACTGGAATTTAACTCAACACAACATCTGGATCCAAATGAGTCCATTGAAGTGGTAACGGTGTCCTGCGAAAAGCTAGATGAGATGATCGAGTCTGGTCAGATATGGGCATCTGTGACGATATCTGCGCTCCATCTCGCCAAGCTCAAGTACCCCTCGCTGTTTGCAGTCTGAGATACCCGTCTCCCCACCTGCTATCATGTATGTATGCCGCGCAAATTTTTCAAAAAGGCAAAGTCACTCCGTGAGACTGCGCGTGTACATCTCTCCCTCGCCGTACGCTCAATGCGTCTCGCGTATAGGATGAATCCTCATGATCTGATCCTCACCCTGAGTATCACTGTCGTCGCTGCCATACTCCCTTTTGTACTCGCGTATATGAATGCACGCGTGATCGATGAGATCGTCAGAGCAACGCAGATCCTGAATCCTGATCTCACTGCGCTTGGGATCTATGTCGCTATAGCGCTTGGCACTGGCTACATAGTCGATTTCCTATGGAAGTACGATGCCTTCGTGAAAAAACGACTCAGGTTTTCGCTTTTGCGTGAGTTCGGGTACATGACACACAAAGACCGTCTCTCTTGACCTTGAGCAGTTTGAGAGCAAGAACGGTACTACACTTCTCAATCGCATCATGGAGGAGGCAAAGTTCACCCCTGCAAACTATGTGAATCACCTCACCCTGAGTATCTTCTCACTCATCCAAATAACTACGGCAGTCGTCATGGTTTTTGCCACGAATCCTATATACATTTTCATAATCACGATGACTCTGATCCCGAGTTTGATCATTTCATTGAGATCATCCCAAGAGTCGTGGGGCATCTGGTCGTACAAGGCAGAAGTGAGAAATAAGTATTGGCACACTGCAGCATACATGAGAGAAGAGAGCATGATAAAAGAAATCAGAATATTTGGCGTTGCAGCCAAACTCATTCGCATTCTCAAAAACACCTATGAAGAGTTTGAGTCGTATCAACTCAAACTCGAGACAAAGCTCGCTAAGTCAAAGATGGTGGCACAGACCATCGAGTATCTCGGGTGGGTGTACGTATATATAGATGTGCTCATGCGTATCCTGCAAAAGAGCGTCACAATAGGTAACTTTGTCCTCGTCAGATCAATCCTGACCGACTACAGCAACACCACAAAGCTACTCTTTGAAAATATTTCGTTGGTATTTGAAGAGGGACTCTGGATGCGTGACATGTACAAGCTCATCGATATGCAAACGACCATCAAAGTCCAACACAATCCTCATATGCTCACATCAGACACGATCCCATCGATTGAGTTCCGCCATGTATCTTTCAAATACCCTGGTACCAAAAAGTATATATTTAGAAATCTCAACTTTACCATACGCCCAGGTGAGGATGTGGCGATCGTGGGTGAAAATGGCGCGGGCAAGACCACACTCGTGAAGCTCCTCTGTCGCCTCTATGATGTCACCGCAGGACAGATCCTCATCGAGGGGAAAAACATAAAGTCTCTTGATCTGCCGAGCTGGCACCGCCAGCTCGGCACCCTATTCCAAGATTTTAACAAGTATGCATATACGGTCGGTGAAAATCTCGACCTAGGGACCTCAGTAGATGGATCATGGAGTAAGTCGCGCGAGCCATCGGCCCCGATGGCTCGCGCACTCACCCACGCATCCGCAGAGTTTGTGCATGAGTACCCAAAAGGCCTCCAAACAGTGCTGTCACGTAAACACGAAGGAGGCGTGGATCCCTCAGGAGGTCAGTGGCAGCGTATCGCGCTCGCGCGTGCATTTTATCGAGACGCAAACATCCTCACACTCGATGAACCCACCTCAGCTATAGATGCAAAAGGAGAATACGAGATCTTTGAAAAAATAAAACAGGTTCAACAAGCAAAAACCACAATCATCATCTCGCACCGATTCTCGACTGTCCGCAGTGCCCAGCGGATACTGGTGATCAAGTCCGGCAAGATCATCGAGTCAGGCAGTCACGATGCGCTCATGCAGATCGAAGGTGGACTCTACCAATCCCTGTTCGCCAAACAAGCTGAAGGATATCAATGAAATTCGAATGAGTATGGATGGGAGATAGAGAAAAATTCTCAATGTTCAATTCGCCCCGCAGGGCGGGACAAGCAATCTGCAAATAATGAAAATGGAAGTGTAAACAGATAGAGCAATTCATCCCTGCAGTAGTCAATAGTATCATTGACTGATCCTACCTCATGTCATCCCTCCTCTGGACGTAGTCCGACGGACGGAGTCCGGGCGTAGTCCTACGGGCAGAGCCCGTTGAAAAACGGGATCCATTCATAGATGGGGTGTGAAGAAGTATAAATCCCATCGCATAGAGGTATGATGTGAGACCGAGTCTATTGTGTCATTCCAGCGAATGCTGGAATCTCAGCACATAGTTTTGCCTGCAGATGTCTATGAATAATTTGTCGCAGATATATCGATACGAAATTCGCACATTCCCTACACCCCCTCCCTTGCCGATTCCGGCTCGTGATACCCCCTCGTTGATGAACGAGGGGGAGTAGAGAAGGTGCTCAAGTGTGAGAATTTAATATAACCGTACTAAAAGTTATAGGTAAAACACTTAATCTTGCTCTCTTTGGATCCTCGTTTTCACGAGGATGACAAAACACTTGGCGTAAGTGAGAGTGTGATGTCTATAGTTGGCAGGTAAGTGATAATCTGCTATCATGAATCATTAGAACTTTTATATACATCTATGGCAAAAGGCAACAACGCTCAACAAAGAAACAAAAAGAAGCTAAAGCAAAAGAAGAACAAGAAAAAATAAAGTTTGAATTCTAACCAGGGGCGGCCTCCGGCCGCCCCTGGTTATTTATCCATCTACCCGGCTTCACATTCTACTCTGAAAGGTCTATACTATCCTTCGTGTCAGACTCATACTTGTGGTATCAAACCTTAGAAAAACCACCTTGGGCGCCTCCCTCGTGGCTCTTTGGCCCCGTGTGGTCGATACTGTACACGATCATCGCCATCACGTTCTTTATCGTGTTCTATCGCGTCATACAGGGCAAGATCCCCGCTATCATCGCCCTCCCCTTTGTACTGAATCTGATCTCAAATGCGCTCTTTACCCCGCTCCAGTTTGGACTCAGGAGCAATCTCCTCGCCAGCATCGACATCGCGGTCGTCCTCGGCACGCTCATCTGGTCACTCCTCTGGATCTATCCCTACCTCCCTCTCGTATCACTGGTGAATATCCCGTACCTCGCATGGGTTACGTTTGCGACTGTATTGCAGTTCACGATCACATATCTAAATCGATAATTATCATTATATCAATCGTGTAATAGTCAAATTTTGCGCCAAAAAAGCATCTTGATTCGACTGTCACCGATATTATTGCACTATTACTTTATTTCACTATTACATTTTTACATCTATGTTTATCAAACTCTACCTCGTCGCACTCGTTGCATTTCTCGGTATTGACCTCGTCTGGCTCACGGTCGTCGCACAGACTTTTTATCAAAAGCAGATAGGTCATCTGATGGCACCCAAGCCAAACCTTGCAGCGGCAGGGATCTTTTATCTGATCTTCATCGCAGGACTTGTCGCATTTGTGATCACTCCTGCATTGGAGAAAAAGTCTCTCATGCACGCGGTGCTCATGGGTGCATTTTTTGGACTCGTGACCTATGCGACGTATGATTTGACAAACCTCGCTACACTTCGTGAGTGGCCACTCCTTGTCACCATAGTCGACCTCCTCTGGGGAATGACACTCTCAGCAAGCATATCCACTATTACCTATATCATTGCGAGCAAATATCTATGAATCCCTATATCATCACCGCCATCGCGCTTCTCGCCTACATGACGCTCTGGTTTGGATACGCGACATATCTCAAGCGTGACGATGTGGCTGACACCGCATGGGGGCTCGGATTCGTATGCGTGGCCTGGCTCACCCTCGCCATAGGTGGCATTCATCCCGCATCACTGGTGACTACGCTGCTCGTCACCATCTGGGGAGTGCGCCTCGCGATCCACATCCACCATCGCAATAGTGGCAAACCAGAGGACAAGCGCTATGTAGAGATGCGGCAGAACTGGCGGTATGGGCGATTCAGTAGCTATCTGAATATATTTTTGCTTCAAGGGCTTTTCTTGTATATCGTCGTGCAGCCCGTCATCTTTATAAATCTATATGCAGGTGATATCTGGGGGTTCCTAACTACGCTCGGTCTGATCGTGTGGGTGGTGGGTTTTTATTTCGAATCAGTCGGCGACGCACAGCTGGCAGCCCATATCAAAGATCCAGCGAACAAAGGGAAACTGTTGACCACTGGCCTCTGGAGATATACCCGTCACCCAAACTATTTTGGTGAGGTGACACAATGGTGGGGGATCGGGATCATTGCACTAGCCATCACGGGTGGATGGATCACTTTGATCGGACCACTCTTTATTACATACCTTATCTGTTTTGTATCTGGTGTCCCGATGCTTGAGAAAAAATATGCTGGGAGACCTGATTGGGAGGAGTACAAGAAAAAGACGAGTGTGTTGCTACCTCTTCCTCCACGATGAGACTGGAGGAAGCCACTTCACTATTTGAAGCGTATCTCTTGCACGATACTCTCTACTTGGGCTATGCTTTCTGGTGAGACCTCTACAGGCAGACTGAGTCCTATCCGGGGTATCCTTGCCTCTACTTTGAAGCACTTGGAGTCTACTTTTCTAAAATAGTCATATACAGTGTCTACTCCGTTTACCAGAGGCGTTACTCCGTACCATTTTGTATTTCCTAGGATTCTCTCGACCGGTTTGATTGGTGGGGGATATTTTGAGGCACTATCACAAAGGTTGAACTCATCAGTTTCAAGAAAAAAGTATATATCTGCACCAGATATGACACTCAGGGTGTTTGGTACTTTTTTTCTCTCTTGGGGAACTTCTCGGTCATCTGAATAGTCTTTGGTTATGATGCTGCGGTACGGTCTAAATGTGGGAGATTGCGGGGCGGACTCTTCTAAATCATATGTTTTGGGATCAAAATATGGTTCTACTCCACAATCATATTTCAAACAATCAAACCGATGATCTTTCATCATATCCTTTGGTATCGGCAAAGTTTCAATTTTTTGAAGGGTGGGAGTTGCGTTGGGAGATGTAGGAGTAGATAGGGATTTTTTCGCTAGTGATACTTCCACCGGATACGGCACCTCGATGACCTTGGGCAACGCCATCTGCATCCCAAGGAAAAAAGTGCCTATAGGGAGCAGTATAAATGTCGCCATAGCTAACGCTTTTGAAAGCGGCGTGACTGTGCGATAAGGATCGACCTTGCAACATGACTTTGAAGGAGATAGTGGTGGCGTGCTAGGTGAATGATCCATGTATTCATGGTATACACGAACTCGGTCAATTGCAAGTTCGTTGAGATATTAAAGGCAGAGAGGTATACTGACCTCATCTCATATGTACCTCATCCCCGCACTTCTCTCAAACGATGTAGCTGAGCTACGATCAGTACTCATCAAGTTGCTCCCTCACTTCACCCACTTTCAAGTGGATATCCAAGATGGGATATTTGTCCCCAGTCATACATTGAGTATATCCGAGTATATGGATACTATCAGGGAGTGTGCAGGAGATCAAAGTGTGACTATTGATTTTCATCTCATGCTGACTGAGTACGCAGATGCCCTCACACAGATAGAGCATATCCAATCTGCTCCATCACTCCCTCCGGGCGTAGCCTATGGGCGGAGTCTGGTACGCACGACATATGTTCACACAAATATTGGCACGGATCTCCTCTCGCCATCGACCGCGCTCACCTTCAATCCCGAGGATAGGGTAGAGGAGTGGGGTGGATTCCTCAAAGAGTCAAAGTATGCCCAAGTCATGACCATCCATCCAGGTCCTCAGGGTCAGACTTTTATGCCTCAGACGCTCACTAAAATCGGGCAAATCAAGTCTATCAATTCTGACTGTATAGTCTGTATCGATGGCGGAGTAAATGAAGAGTCTATAGGATTTATATCGTCACAACAGGCTCTTTGTGTGCCAGATGAGTGTGCGGTGGGTAGCTATTTTTCCCGTGCCACAGTCAGCGAGATGAGTGAACGTATCCAAAAACTGACCTCGTAAGTATGTTTTGATCATCCCAGTCAGTGCCTGATTTTGATTTTTCATTCGTAATTTTATAGTATTTATCTCATGCCTTCCCTCTCTCCCCAGTTTGCGGATCGTAAGCCTTCTGCTGTGCGCGTCGCCCAACTCGAATACATGCGTCGCACCAAAACTGATACGACGATAGATGCGGTGAATGTATCCATAGGTGACGTGTCGCTCCCCATGCACCCTGCGATGATCCATCGTCTCGCTGAGCTAGGCACCACAGGTCATGCATTTGCAGATGGAGCAGTACGATATGCGGACACGATCGGATCTCGTGCTGCAAATGAAACCGTCATGCATATTCTCAGCGCGAGTGGGTGTGATACCACGGGGGTTATGAGTATGATCACTAGTGGTGGGAGTCAGGCGATGGAGCTAGCAGTCATCGGAGTCGGAGGACCGCTCCTATTTCTCGACGCGACCTACCCAAACTATCACCAATTCGCCAAGCGACTCCACATATCCACCTGCTCACTCACGCGCACTATGTCAGATACTGGCCACTTTGAGCTCCCCACGATCGAGGAGATTGACCGGATCATGACCGAAAAAAAACCTTCAGCTATCCTCATCATCCCGTATGATAATCCTACGGGTCAGTTCTATACTCAGTCGCAAATCAATGCGATAGCAAAGCTCACCGTAGCCCACGATATATGGCTCATCAGTGATGAGGCCTACCGCGAGCTTTACTACACAGATGATGAGTCGAGTAGCATATGGAAGATATCCGAGCGAGATGTACCAGGCATCACGGGCCGTCGCATCAGCATAGAGTCCACCTCAAAAGTATGGAACGCATGTGGCCTGCGCATAGGCGCGCTCATCACCGACAACGAGCAATTCCTCCGCCAAGCGGTGGCTGAAAATACCGCAAACTTGGCAGCAAACACCATCGGACAGGAAGTCTTTACAGCACTCAAGGTGGTGAGTCATGATGACCTCCACCACTGGTTCACGCAGCAGCGCACCTACTACCGTGGTCTGATGGAGGAGCTGTATACAGGCATGCAGCAGGCGCTCCCCGGCGCGATCTTATCTCGTCCTAGCGCGGCTATCTACTCGGTCATCGAAGTGAGAGACTTAGTAGGGGAGAGCTTTGATGCAGCAGCCTTTGTGCAATGGTGTGCGACAGAGGGGAGTGTCGACCTCCAGGGCATACCCACGACGCTTCTCACCACTCCTATGGGAGGTTTCTACGCACCAAGCAAGGGTATGCCAAATCCCGGCCGCACCCAGCTGCGCATCGCCTATGTCGAGTCGCCTGAGCGCATGCGCCAGGTGCCCACACTCTGTGCGCGCCTGCTCGAGGCGTACGTGGCGCAAAAAGCATTAGACTTATAGCATTTGCTCTTGACAAACCTCTCTCTCTCTGAGATACTTGTGTTGGTATTTCTATCGCGCCGGACGGCGGATAGGAAGTGGGTCAATCATCCTGACTCAGGGGCGATCCCTGAGGCATCTCATGCGATTTGATATGTGCGTAAGCATGCACCTATCAAACACGCACCCCGAGATGCACAACCGGCTTTTCTGACGCAGGGAAGGAAAAGCACAAGCAACAGCAAACATCCTTAAAAAAAGGGGGTGATAAACATGACACTTGAAGCTGCAATAACTGCAGCCAAGGAAATGAATGATTCGGGAGAACACCCGAAGAAATTCTTTTTTCCTTGGTTCGATAAGGTAAATGATTACTGGGTACTTAAATACAATGATCGGTAGTCTACTCTGCTTACCCCACCTATGACCCAGGTGAGCAGACATTCTTTTATCGCCCTCCGCCAAATCTTCATCACGAACTACTTTAGCATCACCTATCCATAACACTTGTAACCGCATGCACACACTGTTCTGTGAATATATACTCGAGCTTGTTGCAAATGCCTTGGTCGATGCGTATGATTCTAGATCAGATGAAAATGCTCCTTGTCTTCATATTTCTAGTGGTTACCACTCAGTTTTTTAGTACGAGTGCATTTGGATGCGGCTGTGATTCCTGCTGCACGTATAAAAGAGATCCGTGGGATGGAGGAGGATCATATGAGGCGTGTTGTGGCGGTGGAGGCGGTGGAGGAGAC
>JBAXII010000022.1:0-9465 GCA_037138475.1 bacterium
AGACTCCTGCTGAAGCATTTATTAGTTATCGTTGCGATGGGAAGTAGAATACACCCATAGAGTAACAAGATATACTATCTTATAGTATAATTCAGGTTATGAATATCCAGGAAAGTATAAATAGTATATGTCGTTTAACAGCAGTAGCTAGTCTTATGGTCGGGGTTACTGGGTGTGCAGCTGAACCAGCGCCTATGGGGAGTCTCCGAGTCGATGGTAATGTGGTTGGCCCAACTAAATTAGCAATCACTGCACGGGATGTCTGCGATAAACTCGAGTTGAAACCTGGAGAAGAAAGAAAATGGATGAGTGGAATTACATTTTATTATGATATTAATGTACCTCAACCAAATCCACTTCAATACAGCGCTCCAGACTTAACCTTATTAGAAGACGGCAAGATTATTCCACCATCAGCAACCACATACACCTCTGCTCTGGGTAGAAATATATCTCAGAGTAAAGTGGTAACAATCACAATGGGAATCTCTGAGGGAGAAGTTGGAGTTCAAACAACTTGCGTAAGCAAGAAATAGGTCAGTCGCTCTATAATCGCCTGCAAGTCAATCATTGCACTGCGGTTGAATTCTTCTTATAAATAGTTGATAATGCCTCCGTTTAGTTTTTAGTATTTTTACTGTACCCATGAATACCAACTGCCCCACCTGTGGATCACCACTCAAACCCGAAGAAACGACCGCGACAGGCAAAAAGCTCCAGCGCTGTAGTGCCGGCAGCTGGAATCCTCAGACAAAGCAAGCCGAAGGGTGCGCATATGTGAAATGGATCCAGGATGCTCCAGAAAATCTTGATGAAAAGTGTCCCAAGTGTGGATCACATCTGATCATGCAGACCACGCGCACCGGCAAAAAGATGAAAAAGTGTAGTGCAGGTGGCTGGGACAAAGCTGAGAAAAAAGCAACAGGGTGTGCTTACGTCGACTGGATGGACAAACCCATGGTACTCGAGGAGGCATGTCCTGACTGTGGAGAAAAGCTCGTGCTTCAAAAGACCGCCAGTGGCAAACAACTCAAAAAATGCTCGACAGCCAAGTGGGATCCAAAGACCAAGACCGCATCAGGATGCACCTACATCCAATGGGTGAATGACAAAGGCCCTCGCACCGCGCCATCTGCCGCTGCCAAGTCAAACGGCGACGAGACCGCGCCGGAGTATGAGTTTTAAAAATAACTTATAACGTATAGTTGATAGTGGAGAACTGTCACATTTCATTGGAGATAAAGATATGCTTGCTGCGTTTGAGTCAACTATGTGTTCGTTTCATTTTCTGAAATACTTTGCTCTCTCCGTTATAAGTTATCAACTATCAGTTATCAACTAATTTTTCCCTCTTGCATTCGCTGAAAAACCTGCCAAAATGACCCTGTTATGAAAGGGATAACACTATTTGTGGTGTATAAAACACTATATCGCACACTACATAGAAAATATCGCTTTCTCACGCGCTCCACCAATAAACTTCTTAGAATTTCACGAAAATACACACCGATTCTTATACGCAGGATGATAGTGCTTTTGAAAAAGCTTCATGCATATTTTTCCTTTTCCATAGCTCCTCCCCAGTGGCTCATCAACAGACGCACCTCTCATGCCCACTTGATAGTGATTAGATACACGACACTTCTCGCCACACTCTTTATGGGCATCTGTATTGGCATCATGCTCATCAGCGCACGACATATCGTAGAAAAAGCCACAGAGGTGATGTCCCAGGTACCTCGGTATCTTGCCACACCCACTCCTACACCTACCCCAGATGTGCTCGCTGCGATGTCTCCGGCACAACGCATTGCGCAGCTTCTCATGGTGCGGATACCGGGGAACCAGATCACGGATGAGACAGCAGAGTTTGTGTCTACACTTCGCCCCGGCGGCATCATACTCATGCGGGACAATATCACCGATATGGCAGGCACCAAGTCACTAGTCGAAAGTCTCCAGTCACAGCTCAAGCCGCGTGCCCTCATAGCGGTCGATCAGGAAGGCGGGAGTGTCCAGCGCCTCCCATGGGATACCAATCAAAATATTTCAGGTGATCACACCGAAGCGCTCCGCAAAATCGGTGCAAATGTAAATCTCGCGCCGGTCCTGGATCGTGCATTCCCAGATGGATATATACGTGCACGCACCTATGCGAGCGAGTCTGCGATGATCATCACAAAGGCAACTGACATGATCGAAGCCCAACATGCTCATCACATAGCCAGTGTTGGCAAGCACTTTCCTGGCATCGGCCGTGCCACTGAAGATCCCCATGCGCGCATTCCTCTCATCACTGCATCTCAGTCAGAATTGGTCGATGACATGGCTCCCTTTTCGATACTCGCTCCCCAGCTGGACATGATCATGAGCAGTCATGTGATTTATACATCTGTAGATTATGCAAATCCTACGACCTTTTCACGTATCCTGATCACCGGTACGCTTCGTCAAAAGATGGGCTATGCGGGAGTCATCGTGACAGACGATCTGAATATGGACTCCATCGTGGGACAAAAGGATAAGTACGTGCGCGCGCTCCAGGCTGGCCACGATCTACTACTCACCCTAGAACCTACCTCCCAGGTAAAGCTCGCTTTTGATGAGATAGCACAAGCCACTGCTTCTGGCCGACTCCGCATGAGCGACATAGATGAGAGCGTAAGGCGCATCTTGGCAGTCAAACATCGGTATGGGCTGGTAGAATAAGCTAATTAATAATTAAGAATGAATAATTGATAATTGGAGCGTATAAGGCATAGCGAAACGCCAAATACGTGAAGTAATTTTGGAGGAATTGATCTTTGGAACTTGAACATTATTTGGTCCGCTCCGCCAGCTGGCGGAGCGGAGCTGATTGGAACTTGTGAATTTGGAATTTTTGTACCCTTTACCTATGCACACCATCATCACCCACATGAACCCTGACCTAGATGCGCTCTCGAGCGTCTGGCTTATCTGTCGCTACCTCCCTGATTTTCAGGGTGAGGATGTCTCCTATGAGTTTGTGCCGGCAGGAAAAACAAGAGGTAATGCTGATGCCGACACTGATCCCGATGTCGTCCATGTCGATACCGGGCGCGGACGTTTTGATCACCATCATATCCCCGAAAAGATCTGTGCGTTTCTCCAGATTTACAAACACCTGGTAAAGGAGAATCTCCTCCCTGCGTATGATGTAGATCCGCTCAAACGCATGTGTGACGTGATCAATGCGTACGACAACTTTCAAGAGGTGTACTTCCCTGACGTCACCGCAGACTACCAGCTCTTTCAACTGGAAAGCATTATCGGGGGACTCGTACATGCAGGACTCTCCGATGTGAAAAAAGTAGAGGTCACCCTCCCCATCTTTGATGGTCTGCTCCAGATATTTAAAAATAAGATCAAGGCTGAGAAAAATGTGACCGAAGGGGTCGTATTTGAAACCAAAGCCTTTGGCAACTCTATCCTCATGGAAAACTCAAACAACGAGAGTATGAAGTACGCCCAAAAGCTCGGCTACGTCCTCGTCGCCCGCAAAGACCCAAAACAGGGCAATATCCGCATTGTGTGCCTCCCTGATGACAAACTTGACCTGACACCGATCTATGAGGCTATCCTCAAAAAGGACACGGTGGGCACCTGGTTTCTGCACCAGAGCAAGCATATGCTGCTCAATGGCTCGATCGTCAATCCGAGCATGAAAGCCAGTCCTCTCACGACTGATGACATCATGAGTATTCTGCAGAATTTTTAGTACAATACTCGTACGAATACGTCCCCACATTGAGATGGGGGATGTGTCTTTTAGTCTTTACATCTCATCAAAGAAGGGAGGCAACGCATATCTTATGGTAGTAGTACATAGAAGTAGAACTGAATCGGCAGATAGTATCTGGCGCAAATTTGGCAAAATCAATTATGAGGAAAACCTCGTAGATGAGCTCCGTGAGCGTAAATACTATAAAAAGCCCTCAATCATCAAGAAAGAAATGTTGAAACATCGTCCATCTCACAAAAAGATGGAAGGTGGTGCAATTCGCCGTGCAAAGCCCGTGCAAACACGTGGTCGTGGACGGATGGGTAAACCCTCAAGATGATTTGATCATCTTTTGGATCAGGGCGGCCTCGCGGCCGCCCTCTTTTTATTTTTGTTATACGTTATACGCTCTTCGCTCTAGGCTTTGCTCTATAATAGGAATATGATTTTCCTCTTCGATTCTGCTCGCTATCGGATCGACCGCGCATGGACCATAGCCACCATGCAACAGTATCTTGATAAGAAAAATGTCTCGCCGAAGCTCACCATCAACTGCATCTTTGTCGGCCGCCGCAAGATGCTCCACATCGCCACCACCTACAAGCATGAGCCTGAGGCCCTCCCCGTGCTCTGCTTCCCCTACATCACTTCCAAGCGCATGATCTTTAAGTCTGATATTGCATCCGATTCTCAGCTCTCAACTCCACCGTCCTCTTCTGTGATCTTACATACTGATGACTTACATACTCTGACTCCCTCCTCCCTCACCCTCTCCCAGCCCAACCTCTTGGGGGAAATCTTTATCTGTTACCCTCAAGCCGTCCTCCTCGCCGCAGAGAAAAATAAAAAGGTAGACGATATGATGACCTTCCTCCTGCACCATGCGATAGATAACTTGTTGCTGGGCAAGGAAGGAACTCATTTCACAGGGTAGTGAAAAGTTGATCGTTGATCAGGAAGATAATCGAACGGGTGAAATTGGTTATCATGTCAAGTAGATCCGCACATCCCAAGCTGACTATGAATATCCTGTATACTGATACATGTGACACTAACTAAGCCATATACAACAGCGATCTATAAATACCTCAACGCAATATTTCTTATTGGTGTTTGTGTAGGATTCATAGTATGGTCATATGGTCGACAAACACCACCCACCGAGTCTCCAGTGCTCACTGGTTCAGCTGATCGACGAGCAACCAAAATCTCTCCGAAGCCGCCAGATGAGCAGCAGCGAATTGAGGCGCTGTACCTATACAAGTACGAACCAGGATCTTTCGAAAGACCTCGGTTTATTGAACGGGAGATAAATAAATTTATGGTAAATGGCATATATTTGTCAAATCTATTTGCAGTGCACCTCAACCGCTATTCACAAAAGACATACGATGAGGTGATACAGCGATATACTGTCGATGATGATCTGACGATACATCCATGGTTTGATGATTTGCTATCACTGGAAAATGAAAAACCTGGTGATGATCTGCAGTTTACGATACCTGGGACACGTCAGTCGATCAAAGTACCTTCCTCATATATAGTCGAGCTCACGCGCGATGGACTTCATCTCAACTCATCTCCATTGACACAATTAGCCTATATCTGCACAGATAGAGATAGTCCATACTGCATAGAGATGCGCAAGGTATGGGGCACTCGAGTCACTGCCCTCGCAAGTCAGTACACCTCAGTCACCACACGAACTGTTGATTGGTCAGGTGAGATATATGCATGGATCTCTGATCACGTCTCTTGGCAAGGAAGCACTGAGCGAGAATGGGTCGCAAGAGGTCAACAGAAAAGAAATCATCAAACTATCATTGCAAATAGGACATATTACAAACTAGGTTTGGGATGTTGTGGTGACATTACATATTCATATATCACCAAAGGCACCTCTCCTATGGGTACGCCACTCCTGATCATCTTTACCGTTGAAGGTAATCAACGGTTTATAGACAATTCAGCAGAGCGTATCGCACCCAATCTTGAAAAGATACTGGGCACACTCCAAACGAGATAATTCAGTCCCTAAGTATGCTCACTAAGTTGTTGTGCCTTTTGTGCATATCAGATTTTCATACTGTGCTCATTATTGTTAGACCTGTTTTGCAACGAAAGCAGACGAAGATACATTCAGAATACAGTAGCACTGTATGCATTTAAAATGCAGTATGAAAAAGTATCAGCGTCTCAAAACGACATGCCAGGATATTTACCGAGTCCAATACCATTAAGCATAGCCCCATAGTACTGCATTGCTTTGTTTATATAAAAAAGCGTGAGAGCGAGTGCAAGGAATGTCAAGAAAAGCGAGATTGCTCCTACGATACGCACTTTGGGATCGGGATGTTTGATGTACTTCATCGCCCATCCGAGTCCGAGGGGAGATAGGAAAAAGCTCACCAGATAGATGAGGATCTGTTTGGGGATACCTATCACCAGCGGAGGCTCGTTCAGCTGCTTGCCACAGTTTGGACAAAAGTACCAGGCAGGCTGCATGGCGAGATGACAGGTAGGACAGGTGGGCTGCATGGATACATGATACAGCAATAAACACTTAAACTCTTTCGATTCGGATTCACTAGGTTTGTTGGTGTATAATGCGCATAAATGTATGAGGATTCTACGACTAATCATTCTACTGTCTACACTGTCAACCATACTCTCATACGGTGTTAAGTCATTTCTTATTTTCGATGATTTAGACACGAGTTGTGTATGCGTGAAAAATCAAGAAGGATTAATGGACACTTGGCAAGTGCAATGCAGTGATAAGCAAACAAAAAAAGTCATTCCCTGCTCATATTCATATGGAAATATATGTAAATCGGTGATGAACACTTCTCAGTGTGATTCAGCCCTGGCAGGCAATGTGGCTGGATATTTTGTTGCTGAACCTGTTCCAAAAATCTCTTTACTTTTTTTTGGGTTTTTAAATTTGCTTTCGTTTAGTATTTGTGTGATAAGTATATTGATATACTTGGCATCAAAGCTGAAAATGCTTGTCGAGCCAAAAAAATCTTACAGAAACCACATTTGAATTCTCTCCTACAAGGTTCCTGATACTTGTTCTGGATGGAAAATAAACATACGAAGTAAACAGTGAGCTTGTAGACACAAAACAGAATAAAATATCCTCAAAACCTAGGGAATGAACCCTACCAGAGTCTGGCTGCAGATATATCTAGCCTTGTCGACCACCCGTGAGTGAGTCTGTCAGTGTTTCAAACTCATCAAAGCGTCCCTCGGCGAGGAGCTTTGCCTGCTCAGGCCAGGATGATGGATCATGGATACGGTACCGATCTCCAGCCCTTTGCAGGATAGTGGCGAGCACTTCAGGAGAGGTGAGTGAAAGTTGTTTCCACGTGTGAATACCTACGCCATTAAGTAACTCCTCGATTTTGGGACCGATCCCCTCAAGTCGTTTGAGATCATCTGCCTGCACAGATGCCCCAGATGCATTTTCAAATGGCAGTGACTCTGCTTGGGCGTCGATATGTGATGAACGAATTGCTCTGAGGTCTGTCTCAAGCTCGTCGATACGTGAGGAGAGCTGCAGATGTTTCACGAGATATCCCAGGAGCCATGCGACAATGAGAAAGAGTATGACTACTACACTATCGCGCGTACCGAGTGAGGTAAATAATTGTGAAAAGAAATCCATAGTGTAAATAAACTACTAAATTATTTTTGTATCATATACGTGGCTGGGATGACTTTGCGCATCGCCTCGACTGTAAACTCTATAGACTTCGAAAGACGTACGTCATCGAGGAGAGCAGAGGAGAGCTGAATACTTTCCGTTGACACTCCGAGCACCACCAGCTCATCGCGCACTGCTGCGGCACGTGCCAATCCTATATTTGCATATCCCTCAGGAGTCTTGCCTACCTCAGAGCTCAGATAATATCCTGCTATCGTGAGTTTGCGTCCTTCCTCGGATTTGACAAATTTTGCAGTTTCAGTCAGGTACGATTGATTGTTTGGCGTGAGCGCGAGATGGGCAGAGTGGGGAATAAATGCAATTTGCTCATATCCATCGAGCACACGCCGTCCATCCTCTGTCAACCCAAGTGTCATCTGAGATTTATCAGAACTCTGTGTCACCTCGGTTTGAGTTGATAGTTGTGGCTCACTCACTGACACGACAAGGTTTGATACTGCGCAACTACTTTTTATCTGGCACACATAATACCACCTGACGAAAATTGACCAGATGAGGAGGAGTAAGAGGCTTGTCCTGAGGCTAAGCATAGGTTGCCTGATTGTAATACGTCCCCCGTAGGTGTCAAGAGATACTATATCCTATTTACCTTTGGTCATCGACACTCTACAATCCACTCATCATATGCTCTATCTCACCTATCGTCCTCAAACAGTCGCCCAAATCGACAACACCAAAGTACGCGAAATCATCACCAACTACCTCAAATCCAAAGAGGTGCCCCATGCATGGCTGTTCACCGGACACAAGGGGATGGGAAAAACGTCAGTAGCTCGCATCCTCGCCCGTGAGCTAAATAAAACGGGAGACGCCCAAAAGGACCAGGAGATCGGACAGGATATCGAGATGGGCACTTCCCCTGATGTGATGGAGATCAATGGCGCTGATAATACCGGCATCGATGATGTGCGCACGCTCATCGAAAACATCCAATATGCTCCCATGGCTGGCAAATATCGCATGTATATCATCGATGAGGTGCACATGCTGTCGACAAGTGCGTTCAATGGACTGCTAAAAATCCTCGAAGAGCCTCCTGCTCATGCAGTCTTTATCCTCGCAACCACCGCACTGGATAAGATACCTGCGACCATCCAATCACGTTGTGTACGGGTGGATTTTGGAACCGCCTCAGCCGCAGATGTCACGCGCATGATCGAGCGCATAGCCGTAGGGGAGAAATTACAGATCCCACCTGACGTAATACAGCTCATCGCTACCCACTGTGATCGATCATTTCGGGATGCCACAAAGATCCTCCAAGAGCTGATCGCCCAAGACTCACTCACGATCGCAAAAGCCGAAAGCTATCTCGGCACCAGAACCAAGGACTCATTGGTAGCCCAGCTCGCCCAATCCGATGTAAAAAGGGTGATCGCCTGGACTCACGCATTTGCATCAGAGGGAGGAGATATGAAGCAGCTCATCGAAGACACACTAGGTAAGGTGCATGGACTCCTGTTACTCGCGCACGGAGTGGATCCAGATACAGACCTTCCTGATGCTACATTTACGACCACTCAACTGGTGAAGCTCTTGAAACTTTTCCATGAGGCATATGCGACTGTGCGCATATCACCTATCCCTCAGGTAGCAGTTCAAATCGCCATCATCGAATACTATCAATCACAGTCAAAATAATTATTCATTATTAATTATTAATTTTAAATTAGTTTATGTTTGGAAATATAATGCAAAACCTCGGAAACCTGTCAAAGCTCAAGTCCATGCAAGACGCACTCAAAAAAGAAGTGGTCACTATCGATAAAAATGGTATCAAAGTCACTATTCGTGGCGATATGGAGATCCAAAAGCTTGAGGTTGATGGTGTAGAAAATCGAAAAATCTCAGATGCGATCAATGAAGCGATGAAACAAGTCCAGATGGAAGCTGCAAAAAAAATGATGCAGATGGGAGGGTAGGGTCATTAATGAATAAGGCTCTAGACCAGCACTTTCACAATTTGTAACAGAAATCGGTACAGTGAATT
>JBAXII010000023.1:0-9060 GCA_037138475.1 bacterium
GGGCAGGTAGTCTACCTGCTTACTGAATCGTTGCGTTGGATTATGGAATGCGTCATATGCAAACATCAAACAGGTACCAATAGGTTTGACTTATAAGCAAACTGCTGGGATGGCGAGGTCTCGTGATCCTAGGAGAAGCAGATTATCTAACCCACCACCTTTGGCGGATCTCACCTATCTTGGAAGTGATTATCAGGACAATCCTCCTCTCATACAACGAGAGACCCGTGCTAAGAAACGGAATCGACTTGTTCAAAAAATGCCCAAGATCTATATCAAGGTAAGCAGACTATCTACTCCAAAACCAAAGGCAGATCTCACCAATTTTGGAAATGATTATCAGAACAATCCCCCCATCATACAACGAGAGACCCGTGCTAAAAAAAGGAATCGACCTAAAAAACCGACTACAAATGTCTCTAGTCCGATACCAACGAGAATCAAATCTTTAGAGAAACCAGCTCATACAGACAAACAGAAAGAGTCTAAGTCCCCCGCAATGATCAAGCGCAGCGATGTCATCGATACTCCCACAATGATCGCTACTTCAGCGAACATTTTTAGTCAAGCCCTTACCAACGAAGTTAAAAAAGTACCCCAAATCAAAAATCCTATTCCAACAGAAACGTCATCTCAGACTTTGTATCCTATGCAGAGCAAGGAATTCGATTGGAAAAAAATGTGGAAATTCTTCATAGAACTTTCACTTCAGGATGATCCACGCGTCATTCGGTATCTTAACTCACGACAAATCACGTTGCTCAATAAAATGTATAGGAACGGCGTAGATGAGATACCTCCTAAGCTCATCAATGCATTATCTATTTCTATTGCAAACCTATTGAACGAAAAGGAAGAAGGCCGATATGGAATTCACACAACTCCCCCCAATCTACACCCTCCTCCCTAGCCGCAGTGATATGAATAAGCGTTGTAAGCGAGGCGCCTTTGGTGGAGAATCCGCAACCTTCCCGCCTCATCGGCGGACAAGCCCGCCATGGCGGGACGCTTCTAACCAGTATTTGGGGTGGTATACCGAATTCGAATCGGCAACCTCCTGCTTCACAGGCAGGCGCTCTAACCAGTTGAGCTAATACCACCAATAGATCTCACATCGATGCAACTTGTGTCTTTCACTATCTATTCATTATATCTGCAACCTTCCCGCCAAGGCGGGACGCTTCTAACCATCCGCCGAATCGGCGGAGAGCTAATACCACCAAAATATGTCTGACAACGACCAGAAGAAGTCATCAGACAGGCTATTTTACCATGTTTTGAGTCCACTTTGGGGCGATTTATGCCTACTTTAGATTGTCATGGGGCTTCATGTCCTGTACAATCTACCCATGTCTGCACCAGTACTCGTCATACTCCATGGATGGGGACATTCCAGCGCCATGTGGTCGCCTGTCGCTCAGCTTTTTCGTGATCATGAGGTCATCAACCTCGATCTCCCTGGGTTTGGATCTGAGCCTCTCGTATCGGGAGAGTGGGGAGTGGGAGAGTATAGCAGGTGGACAAATGAAAAATTAAAAATGAAAAAGGTAAAAAGAGCGATCCTGATGGGGCACTCGTTTGGGGGGAGGATCGCCGCGCATATTGCATCTACGCGACCTGACTGGCTCGCTGGGCTCATACTCATTGGCGCACCATGTTTGTACAAACCCTCACACAAGGCACGTATCATCGGCCGCATCGCTAAGGTCGCAAAAACGCTCGGCCTCACCCAGTCACCATGGTCACTCAACAGTGAGCTGACTGAAGCTGATAAAAAAGGTTTGGGTCAGATCTATCGCAAAGTCGTGACGCATGATCAGACAGCAGAGCTCGCACAGATCGCAACCCCCACCCTCATCATCCGTGGATCACTTGATACGTATCCTGATGCAGAGACGACAGAAGAGATGCATGCCTTGATAGCAGGCAGTGCCCTTGAGACAGTAGCGGGAGCTGGACACAATATCCACCTGGAGAGTCCCACACTCCTCCATGCGATCATGAACAAGTGGTTTCAGAAGACATTTGTCTAAAGTGAATTGTAATTACATGACATCAATAAATATATGAGCAAAAACCCAATTACCGACTGTGTCATCCCGAACTTGATTCGGGATCTTCTTGTTAGGATGCTGAAACAAGTTCAGCATGACAAAAGTATTACCACTGAATTTTCAAATTATGCAATGTTAATATCATGAAGTACCTTTCGCATATTTTTCCTTTTTCTGATTTTATATACATCCTCCAACAAGAGGAGTATAGCTCCCTGCGTCTCATCAATTGGCTCCCTCGATTCTTTTTCCGTCGTCAGATCCAGGTGCGTCAGCACCTCGTCTGGACAGCGCGCGCAAAGATACTCCTCGGAGCATCGGTGCTCGTGTATCTAATGGCACTGTCAGTCGGCATGATGCAATCATCGATGTATGTATTGCCCCTCATGGTCATACTCACCATCATCTGTATCCCACTCCATGTCCTCATCGCCAATCTACTCACGTCTCCCATCTTTGCAATGATAAAAAATAGGAGGCTCTATCTCGCCAGTGCAAAAGTCAAATCTGTGCATGGCCTACAGGTGATCGCGGTAGCGGGCAGCTATGGCAAGACCACGATCAAGCAACTGATCTATGAGATGATCAGATACACCAAACGTGTACAGATGGTAGAGGGTAATATTAATACTCCTCTCGGCATAGCCGACTGGGTCAGTGCAAAGCTCCAGCAAAATACTGAGGTGCTTATCGTTGAGATGGATACCTACCACCAAGGTGAGATAGCTGAGTGTTGCTGGGTGACACCTCCTGATATCGCGATACTTGCAAATATTGGCGATCAGCACCTCGAGCGATTCGCGGGACCTGCCGATCATGCAAAAGCACTGAGTGAGATATTTACTTTTGCAAAACAGACTGCGATCCTCGTCGCCGATGCAGATACGCTGCAAACCCTCCGTAAGCAAACTGGATTTGTGCCCTCACGACATATGCGGATCGAGGAGGTGTCACCAGATAGTACCAATGTGCGAGGCATCAATATGGTATTTGCACAGAAGGCTGCTGAAATCCTCGCGGTACCGGTCAGATTCAAGGATGATGCTGCATCGCGCGCAGAGGAGCCAGAACGTCGAAAGAGCAAAGCTCAGATGTATGGATATGACGCGATAGACGACTCGTACAACATCAGCTTTACCACTGTGAGTACGAGTCTCGCTGAGGCGCGAGCGTATGCGAGCTCACTGGGGAAAAAGCTGCTGGTGGTAACGGCTGGGATCCCCGAGCTCTCCAAAGAGAATCGAGAGAATCAGCGCAAACTGGGACAGCTGTTGCTTTCTTCGGCTGATCATGCCTACGTACTGAGGAGCATGTTTCACGAAGAGATATGCAGAGGCTTGAGGGACGATACAAGATATACACTCGTAAAAGATCTGAACGAGTTTATACAGCTCGCTCCGCAGAAACATATCCCTGCTGAGTATGTACTTCTCGTCTTGCCTGAACTGACGGATCTGTATTATTAACTAATAACTGATAGTTGAGAACTGAGAACTCATAGTGCGTAGCTCATTGCTAAGAGCTAAGAGCTGAGAGAAGGGGGAGGATGGAGTATTGAAAATAGTAACAATCACATTCTGAACTACTTACATGTTTACCTTATGTTCTACTTATACGTAATCCCCTCAATTCACTCATTCATATCTTCGTCATGTTGAGCGTAGCGAAACATCCCTCATTATTCGCAGCTTTCAAGTAGGGAGATTGTAATAGTCAACTAATTCGATGTCGATTATTTACACCCTCACTTGTCTGTCATCCTCGTGAACACGAGGATCCAATGGTATATATGAGGCTGTTTAGGTGTGCGGCTTCTTTAGATCCCCGCCTTCGCGGGGATGACATGCAGAGAAATCTGTCACCGATATTATTGACTATTACAAGGATGACGGAATTGAGGAAATTTCATTGCGCCTTCTTTCCTACTTACATACTGTCCTACTTACATACTTACAAACTTCTCCACAATATCTGTCTTGTAGTCGAGCTGAAGTGTTTTGGTCTCCTGATGATCCCGGATGGACTGCTCGATCATGTCGGTGATTTGCTGGGTGAAGGAGATACCGCTCGCCTCCCAGAGATAGAATGCCATTGAGCCTGGAATCGGATTGACCTCGGTGAGATAGAGCATATTCCCCGTTTTGACATACATAAAATCTATGCGGGTCATGCTCCGTGATCTGGTAGCGAGGTAGGCACTTTTTGCTACTTCTTGAATTCGTTCTTTGAGCTCGTCATCGATGAGCGCAGGGAGCTCGCGCTGGAGAGATGCCATACCTGAGCCTCCTGATTTTTTACCACCCCTTTCGTATTTGTCTGCAAAGCTGAGTATCTCACTGGAGGAGAGGGGATGCTCGATCTCACTCGCCTCCAGCACTCCATCGATACAGCGGACCGCGCAGTTGTACTCTTCAAACTTTGGCAAATATTTCTCGATCAATACCTCAGTGTCCATATATGATGCTTCGATGAGCGCCTTCTCGAGCTCCAGTTCAGTATGTGCTACCTTGATGCCGATACTTGATCCGAGGTGTGCGGGCTTTACGATCGCAGGGAGTCCGAGTTTTTCGACGGCAAGCTGAGTGAAGGGGAGTGAGGTCGCGCGAATATGAGTCGAGGTAAAAGACATGCCAGGCACGGTGAGAATATCAGACATTTCAAGCATCGCTTTGGTGACTTGTTTGTTCATCGTAATCACTGCGGACTCTTGGGATGGGCCCGTATAGGCAAGTCCGATAGTTTCCAAGAATCCCTGCACTGGACCGCTCTCGCCAGAACCTCCGTGAAAGGCGAGGTAGGCCGCGACAGGTCTCACGGTGCGTTTGATGAGACCTGAGGTATGCATGTTGGGACCCGTGTGGTCTCGCTTCCATGAGACGACTACTCGCTTTGAGGTGGCAAACTGTGAGCGCGAGGTGAGATCGGGGAGGTAGCTGATCTTGCCATCTCGAGATATGTATATGGCATGAGGTGTATAGATCGCTCGATCTATCTTTTCGAGCACTTGGAGTCCGGTGATGACCGAGACTTCGTGCTCTGCCGAGACTCCGCCAAACATGACAAGGATGTCCTTTTTCATATACTGGTAGTATAGCATCTCGTCACGCGTGCTGACAGGCTCGTGAGCACCTCGTAGCTGATAGTGCCTGTCTGCATCGCGAGGTCTGTGGCACTCTGTGACAGTCCATCCTGTGTACCTATGATGACTACCTCGTCACCCACAGAAGCACTGGTATCAGTGATATCGATACAGGACTGATCCATCGAAACGCGACCAATAAGGGGCGCCTTTTTTCCACCCACGAGCATATATCGCCGCGACTGAGCACCGCGCACATATCCATCACCATATCCTATGGGGACGAGTGCGAGACGGGCAGCTCTCTTTACTTTTTCTGTGCATCCATATCCCACGGGATCACCTGAGGGGATAGTTCTGATGTGTACTATCTGTGAGGTGAGGGTGAGAATGGGCTTGAGTGCTTGCGACATCTTTGCATATAGTGGATGGCTTGGTGCAAATGGATTGATCCCATAGGTAGCAATGCCAGGTCGTACGAGCGTAAAGTGCGATGCAGGCAGCGCAAGTGTAGCTGCACTATTTGCTGCATGGATAAGTGGAGGATTGATCCCCATGGTTTTTAGTGAGGCGATCAGTCTTTGGAAGTGATGCAGCTGGTGCAATGTAAATGTGTGATCTGCGTTATCAGCATCCGCAAAGTGCATATACACACCCTCGAGTTCGAGGTATGGATTACGGGTGATACTCTGGGCAAGAGCGACAAACTCATCTGGATCACATCCTGCACGATGCATACCAGTGTCAACCTTGAGATGAACTTTCACTTTTTGTTTTCGCTTTTGCGCAAGGTATGCAAGAGCGGCGATTGCGTGTGCATCCATGACGGTGATGGTGAGATCGAGATCGAGTGCATCAGAGAAAGATGCGGGATCAAGGTAGTTGATGAGCATCACAGGATGGGTGATGCCTGCGGTACGGATTTGCCTCGCTTCATAGAGACATGCTACACCTATATACTTGAACTCAGCGGTGGTTGCAGCGCGAGCTATTTCCACGATCCCATGACCGTAGGCATTTGCTTTGACCACTGCCATGATACCTACGGTGGAGGCAAGATGCGACTTGATTACGTTGAGATTGTGACTATACGCACCGAGGTCAATATGTGCGGTGGTAAGGCGATCAGTCATAGCAATGTCAAAAATCTGAGCGACTCATACAGATAATATATGCCAAACAATATTCCCAGCACTGCACAGCCAGTGACGAGCAAGTGTTCGATCTGATGTGTACGTTGGTGTGCAACTGCAAATGGCAGTCCGATCAACAAACCAGCAAAAGACATGCTGATGATCGACCCAATACCAAAGACCAGCATATACATGATCCCAAGAGGAATACTTTTTACGGTGCTCAGTACCAACACAGTCAAAGCACCCGTACCTGCCAACCCATGAACCATCCCGACAAAAAGCGAACGCAGATAGATACGCGCTGTTGTTGACTGCATGGTGATATTTTCATGAGTATGCGAGTGATGATGGTGCAGCCATCTTCCTCGTAGTGACTGGATGCTGAGAAAGATGATCGTGCATCCCACGATACTCTCGAGCAACGCAGAGAGTGACTCAGATATAGATATCTTCAGTACGAGCACGAGAGCGCCTACGGTGAGTAGCATCATCGTATGGCCGATGCCCCAAGCGAAGCCAACCTTGAGGAACTGCAATGGATGTTTTTGTTGAGAGATGATTCCAGTCACTGCCACAAGATGATCAGGCTCAAGTGAGTGCTTGAGTCCGAGGAGCAAGCCAAACAGGAGAGGTGCGTAAAGGTCCATAAAGTATAAAAAAAGTGATATATATAAGTACCGCGCAGTGGTCAGCTATACATTTCTGGCCAGTGCTTATCGACTTCGACAGTCAAATCCAGATAGACGTGTTTGCCAGTGGCGAGCTCGAGCTCTTTACGTGCGTACGCACCGATCTCCTTGATCTTGCGCGCCTCAGCACCGATGAGCATCTTGCGGTAGCGGATGTCTGTGGTGAGTACGCGACCTTTGATATAGGTAGTCTCGCGGTTGCGGGGGGTGATCTCATCGATGACGACAGTGGTCGTGTAGGGGATCTCATCTCCCGTCATGAGAAATATCTTTTCACGAATGAGCTCACAGATAAAGATACGACTGTCCATGTTCAGGATCGGATGAGTGACGGTGTCCATGAGGGTGTGATCCATCTCGTCTTGGGTTGCGTCAGGCATGAGTGCAAAAAGGCGGTCGAGGAGTGGCTTCAAATGCTTTTGCTTCAGCGCCGAGATGAGAAATACTTCCTTGAACTCGTCCCGCATAAACTCATACTGAGCCATGTAGGTCTTGTCTTGAAAGTCAATCTTGTTGATGACGAGGAGGACTGGCATCTTGATCTGGCGGACGAGTCCGAGCACCTTCGCCTCCTCCATATCACGGCGGCGGGTGTGATCGACCATATAAATGGCTGCGTGGTAGCCGGTGTTGAGAGATCTCAGGGTCTGCTTGTTGATCTGGCGGGAGAGGGTGTCTTGGACTTTGTCAAAGATACCAGGCGTATCGACGAAGACGATCTCGCCCCGCTCGTCATGGTAGACGCCGCGGATGGGGAATCGGGTGGTCTGTGGCTTGGGTGAGGTGATGGCTACTTTGGTCCCAACGACATTGTTTACAAATGTTGATTTGCCGACGTTTGGTCTGCCGATGATGAGGACTGTGCCACGTTTCATAGATTTAGGTTACTGGATAGATCCAGATTGATAGGTAGTATACCTCATTTCACACGCATTTGGCGCGCAAAAGTAGTACCATACCATCCATGGACGACAGGGCTACTATCCTCAAAATCCGCATGGGAGACATCGATGAGTACCGCCATATCGTCGATGCGTACGAGTCTCAGATCCACGGCTACATCCGCTCGCGCCTCTTTGACAAAGATCATGCAGATGACCTCACCCAGCTGGTATTTGTAAAGTTTTACAAATCATTGGCACTCTTTGATAGTGAGCGCCCCGTGCTCCCGTATCTCTATGGCATCGCCGTGACAGAGCTAAAGATGTTTTACCGGAGTCAAAAAAAGGGACGTGTCTCGCTCGATCATGCGGATGCGCTCTCGACTCACGACTCAATCGAGGATGACCTCGAGCAGGATGATGCGGTACGCGAGGCACTCACGCACCTGACGCCAGATCAGCGATCGGCTATACTGATGCACGCTGAAGGGTACCAATATCAAGAGATCGCTGGCCGACTCAAAAAGCCTATAAATACAGTCCGCACTCTGATCAGACGCGCACGTCTCGCCGCTCGCACACATCTATGACCACCTCCACCATCATGCACCAAATCAAGTCACACGAACGGCGCGCCATCCTGGCGCGCCTCCTGACCGAGGCCGCGATCTTTACCGTCGCTATCGTCACCAGCCTCCTCACTGCTCAGTCTGTGTATACCCTCCTGACAGAGCAGGGGAGATTTGAGTTTCTCGAGCTCATCGCTGATGATGCGGAGATGCTGCGTGAGTTTGGGCCGAGCGAGCTCATGGATATCGTACGTGACATCTCGCCTGGCGAGCTCGCTACCATCCTCATAGGTGTCCTGGTGGGTATCTACATAGGCTACCATGTCATCCGCTCGCTCCCGCTCCTGCGTCGCAAAATCCGCTCGCTCCAGCGCATATAGAAGGGAACATGTGATAAAATGACTCCTCAGAGTCATCCCGTGCATGCGCGTGAGCGAGACACGGGATCCAAGAGCAGATAGAGCAAAGCTAAGAGCTTATAGCTGAGAGTGATGGGAGTTTGTAAAGTCTATAAAGTCTCTAAGGTGACGCATTCGTGTCATCTTGAGCGAAGCATAAGCGGAGTCGAAAGATCCCATGACCAATTGTAGTTGTGGTTCTCTCCCGCCATCAGTCCGCTAAAGTAGCGGACAGAATAGGCGGGTAAATGCCC
>JBAXII010000024.1:0-6406 GCA_037138475.1 bacterium
TCTCAAGAAGCTCCGTTTTTGAAAGAGACAACACACAAAAGGTTACTTAGCTCATATATTATGAAAGAGCAACATATAGCTGCTGTGGAAGACCGTACTATCAAGCTCATCAATTTAAATGTGTATGATGGAGGTCGATACTTAGAGGATGTATCTCACTATTTGAGTGCACAACAACCTGATATTGTCACCTTACAAGAGGTGTATTCATGCGAAAACACAGCTGCTCCAAAGCGGTTTAATACTATTTCAGGGCTCTCGTCCTGTTTCTCTAATTACAAGTTATTTTATTCTCCAGAGTTTCAAATCAAAACAGAGCACGGAGATGTTACTGTTGGTAATGCAATACTATCTAGATACTTCATCTCACAGAAAAAGACAGTATTTTTAAATGGCGAGTACGCTATATACCCGCAAGTGAATATGGATCCTTCGCATTATCCAAAAAATATGCAGATTTGTAGATTAGACATCCCAGGTCTGCCTCTCAATCTTTGCAATCTGCATGGTATCTGGGATAGGACGACAAAAGATACTGAAGACAGATTTCATATGGTGCAAGTGATTTTAAGTACACTTGCACGGTATGACCGTATTGTTATTGCTGGCGACTTTAATGTCTCTATTGAGACAAAAACAATGAGTTTGATGCGTAAGAAATACACGCAGGTCTTTGATCATCTATCGTCTACACTCAATTTTAATATAAAAGACCGTGCTAAATATGCGCCAGAGGACAATACAGCTGTAGACATGATCTATACAAGTTCAAACATACATATTATTGATAAAAAAATGCCCCATGTGGATCTGTCAGATCACTACCCACTTGAAATTGTGATTTCTCCATAATAGATAAACCCTATAGCATGTGCACTTTTTACTAGCTTATAGTGTATAATCAATCATGTCCAGTTCATCCAAACCGCTGATTGCAGTCCCTGTCCATATCAAAAATGGGGCACATTGTGCCGAATTTGTGTCTACGATCAAAAAACTACAGGAACACGGTGCAAATAAATATCCATGGTACCTTGATGTAAACGGGTGCCCCCCAAACATTTACACCACTATCCAAAGCAGCTTTGACAGTGGCTATCCCAATATTCGTGTCCGTATCGAACCCTCAGGAGGTCGACCGTCCGCAATGAATCGAGCGCTTCAATGTGCGCGAGACATGGGGGTCCCACATATCATATATACCAATGATGATCTTGGATACGATATGAACCAGCTTCCATTTGATTCCCTCTATAAGAGTTTACAATCAGGTAAAGCATTGGTCGGAGCTATATCCGCTCCAGATGATCCAGGATTCGAATATCACCCCGGTATCAAACAATATCAATTGTCAACGAGTCTTGTTGCAGAGCACTTTTTTTATAAAAAAATGCAGGCGCAACGAGGGAATCACTTTCGGGGAGATTGCTTCGGCATGGAAACAGGGCTAATAACAATGTTTCCACTTGGCATTGCTGCAGATGATACATATCTTTCTTTGATGCATCAGGCAAAGTATGGATGTTTACCTCATATCGTAGAAGAGGCTAAAGTCACATGAGAACAAGAAACGACGGTAAAGGGGTCTGCAGGCCGACTCATGAGATATCTACAGGGAAGAAATAAACTCGTCGAGTATCTTATGAAACAATCTGCTTGCGATCCTATATGTGCCAAAGCATATGGTATTGCAACGAGTTCACTTCCTCTTGCTACGCCAGAAACTCTCCTTGCTGCTGAAGGCGGATTCAGAATCTTAAGGCAAAGTCATAGTCCTGAGCGATTGCGTAAAGCAGTTCAGCAAGGAAACTATCCAGAAGCAAGAGAAATTTATGGACCGTTTGCAGATGCAACAGTATACAGAGCCGCAATTAGAGGAGTAGTGCGTGGGGAAGGCCCGACTAGTGTGTCGAATTCGGGTGAGGTGACTTGGAGTAGATCTACCCAGCGCAAATAAGGTCTACCTACTATATGCATCACATTATACTTTCACATACAGCGGTCTGATGAGCTTGACTCCCAAGCTGGAGACTTTGTAGCCTACATTTACCGCAAAGCCCAACAAGAAGATAAATGCACCGAGGTTGGATGATTCATTTACCATCTCGGCTGAAACTATCTCTGTTGGCTCCATAGCAGGAAGCTCGGGCATCTTTGGCGCTTCTACCCCTGCTCTCTTTGCCATCTCCGCTATCGCACTCGTATCCATTTTTGGCTGCATCGCGGCGAGGTCAAGCTTGATTCCTGGAAAGTTAAATATCTTGGGGAGTTGCACGGTACCTCTATACAAGCCGTACGCCTGGAGTGAGGCAACGAATATGATCATCACACCCGTGAAAAGGAGGAGGTATCCCCAGATCATGTGTCCATATCCTGCTGGTGAAAACTCAATATGATTTGATGGTTGCATAGATCCCGCAGCGACCGTGACTCCACGAGGCAACGGAGTCGCACCTCCAATGGCGGGGATGTTGATCGAGTTGGATGATGCGGGTGGATTCATGATGATTATCATACACATCTCCTCTGTAAACTACAACAAATACCTTTTGAGTGAAGTGAGATATACTGCGTGAGATGAAGTACTCCCCCGCTCCCGATATCAAGGCCCGCATTGACCTGCTCATCCCGCGCATTGGCTTTGATCATGTGCAGCCTGATCGTATCTTTTGTATTCGGAGTCTGGATGCCAAAACGCGCGCTATCGCACGCATCTGGGGATATAGCAAGATATTCACTGAGGTTGCGGGGCTTCCCGTGACCTATATCATCGAAGTAGTCCACAAGCGGTTTGACAAGCTCGACGAGCGTGAGAAGCTCAAGGTACTCATCCACGAGCTCATGCACATCCCCATGAACTTTTCGGGCGCCTTACGCCCTCACAAAGGCAAAGGCTTCAGCATCTGCGACCGTGAGGTAGAAAAAATCTGCGAGCGATATGGAATCTAGACACACGCCGTCTCTATACTAGCGGTCAGCGCGCACTGAAGCAGAATTAGCTTATCAAACCTTTCGATTGATATAGAGCTCTGCTGCAGCAGCTGGACTCATGTCCTCTGTCAATCCAAAGAGGTCTTTGGTCACTCCTTCTTTTGTAGTGATCACAGGATTTTTGAGTGATGCTTCGATAGCAGCTCTATCAAGGCCGCGTGAGGCGAGGACGTTTGCGAAATCACATTCCATGAGGAGGTCTCGCTCGACCGTCTTCCCTACAAAATTGGCAAGCTCATTGAGTGCCTCAAATGCACCGACAGAGAAATGTATTCCGTTGTTTGCAATATCGACTTTTGCATACCCAAACTCCCCCGCACGATCATGGAGTGATCGGCGAATAGATCCTTCGTTTGCAGACTCTGGGAAGGTTGCGCCAATCATATCCCAGCGGAGCTTCTTCCAATCTGTCATGCTATGGCAGACCAAAAGGAGGACGCGACGTGATGGTTCAGTAAAATATGCAAGTTGCTGCGGGTGAAAACCATCAACTAGGAGGAAATCGACTCCTGCATAGGTGTATTTCTGGAAATACATGCCGCTTTTGACCTTGAGTGACTTTTTGGTAAACCAAAAATCATCAAGTGCTTTTGGGGTCATGTCTGGAAACTTTTTGAGAGCTTCATGCCCACCTAGGACTATAGTATTTGAGCAGTCTTCACCCAGTAGCTCAGTCATCCTTTTGCGATCTTCAACTGTGACGAGCGAGGATGCAGTGTTTGAGACTTGATTGATGAAGCCATAATGGGATGCCATGAGGCCCTTTTCTTCAATATACTTTCCGCCTACGACCATCGCCCCTTCTACGGTGACTCCAAACTCCTCGAGTTTGCCATTAATAAACTCAATGCGCTTCTCCTGAAACTCAGGAGTATCCATAAAGATCTCCGGTTTCAAAAAGATTAAAAATTCATTTTGATTTGGATGCTGACCGATCTCTGGATCCATGATGATGCTTTTATATTCAGTTGCTGCTACTTGAGCTAGAAGGGTTTTAATGTCAAACATAGGGAAAAAAATTTATAGAGATATATCCGACTGTTCAAATGGTCCTACCACGGCGAGTCGCACGCGCTCAGGCGTGATCACTCGTGTGGCTTGTGAGATGATATCCTCGACCGTGACTGCCTCCATCTTTTTGATTGACTCCTCCACACTCGCAACTTTTTTCTCCAGGAGCATCTTGTTTCCGTACATCCCCGCGACTGATTGACTGTCTTCGAGGCTCAGGAGCAGCCTCCCTTTTGACATAGTCTTCACACGGTCGAGTTCGATTTGCAATGCATCTTTGATCTTGGTCCCCTCTACTATCTTCATGTGCTCATCCATGATGAGCTTGATGGTCTCGTTCACGACAGCCTTATCACAGCGGATCCCGGATGCGGTCGCAAGTGATCCGGTCTCGGCATACAGATCACGGCTCGTATGCACGTAGTAGCAGAGTCCCCTCTTTTCCCGCACCTCCATAAAGAGCCGTGAGGACATGCCCCCACCCAGGATGCCCGCGAGCAAGCCGAGCGAATACTTTTCGTCGCTGGTAAATCCATAGTCTGTCGTATAGCCGAGGATGAGATGAGCTTGTTCGGTCTTTTTGGTAAAGACACTGAGCTTGGATTTGTGCGCTGATGGCGTGTAGAGAGGGTATGAATAGTCGTTTGAAGCATCTTTGGATCTGTTCCAGACACCAAAGGTCTCCTCTATCGTCGCGGAGAGCTTGGACTGGACCTTCGAGATACCACCGGCGATCACCAGCACTGCGTTGTCAGGGTCATACAAGCGGTGGATATAGTCGGTGAAATCTGCACGGGTAAATGATTTGACTGTCTCCTGGGTGCCGATGATATCCATGCCCAGGGGATGTGAGCCATAGAGCAAGGTATCATAGATGTTTGACACTTTTGCATTTGGCATATCCTCGTACATATTCATCTCCTCCACGATTACCCCTTTTTCTTTGTCTATCTCGAGTTGATCGAGCTTGGATGCAGTCACCATATCAGCGAGGACATCGAGCATGAGGGGAACCTTGTCAGTCGTGCCCTTGATCCAGTAACCAGTGTGATCTTTGGAGGTAAATGCGTTGAAGACTCCCCCCATCCCTTCGATCGTGGAGGAAATGGTGAAGCTGTCTGGGTACTTTGCGGAGCCCTTGAATGCCATATGCTCGAAAAAGTGAGCGATGCCACTGTTTTTCTCATGTTCATATCTGCTCCCCGCGCCTACAAGTAATAGTACGGTAGCTGACTCAGCGCCCAGCGTGTCCACGAGCATGACGCGCAGGCCATTTGCTAATATTTTGGAGTCTATGTGCATAGGAGGAGAGTATACCTGATAGTTGAAAACGCATACCTTAAAATGCGCAGCAAAGTCGCCGACGAGTCTGCCTCAGATCCGTATCTCAAACTTTCCTTGCGCGGCACTGCGTATCAGAAGCGATAAATACGTCTGGTAGGGTATGCCTGCTACTGCCGCTCGTTGCTTCACTTTCTCCAAGTCATCTGAGTTCACGCGCATGTTGATTTGAGACTCTTTGCGCATGCGCTCATACGTATTTCGTGCGGCGTGGTGAATGGAATCGAGTTTTTTTCTGTCCGTCACAGGCACAAATGAGTCCATGTTCTTCTCCGTGTCGAGTATCAACTCTTTTTCCTCCGTATCAAGGAACTTGAACTTTGGATTGTCGGGATAGAGTATCTTGATGTTTTTTTTCATAGTGAGGGTGGTAATTTACAATATCTTTTTTGAGCTTTGCGACTGGGATAGATCGTTTTGATGAAGTAGGTGCCAGCACCTTCTTCGACACAGGCCGCCACATAGACATAGCCGTTTTTGTGAAAAAATATCAGCACTTGATTTGCTCTTTTGGGATGGGCTGTAACTGCGATGAGGTTCTCTGTGAGGACCGCATCCATCAAATCAGAGGCTGACACTCCTCGCTCCTGTATGAGCTTTTTGTCCTTGACTGGATCCCACCGAAACTCCATGTGAGATAGTATAGCAGATGTATATACATTGACAATGCAAAGTGAACACAAAAAAAACCCGCCTGTACGGCGGGTGTAAAAACAAGTGTGAACCTGACTCGTATTCGTCACGTCTCAGTTGCGCTAGCAGCATTGTCATCCTGAATTTATTTCAGGATCTTTCGCTGGAGCAGTTCTGAGCGTGATGATCATGAACTCGAAAATTGCATTGTGAGCCTACTGAGATTTGAACTCAGAACCAATTCCTTAAAAGGGAACTGCTCTACCGTTGAGCTATAGGCCCAGGACCGATTTGTAAACCTTGCATTCATTGCCTATGATCTCTTCAGAACCAATCCCGACAAGTCGGGACTGCCACCGCTTGAGCTATAGGCCCGCCTTTAGCCTTTAGCCTTTAGCCTTTAGCCTTTAGCCTTTAGCCTTTAGCCTTT
>JBAXII010000025.1:0-5639 GCA_037138475.1 bacterium
GGGCAGGTAGTCTACCTGCTTACTGAATCGTTGCGTTGGATTATGGAATGCGTCTGACAAACAAGGAATCCTGTCATCGATAATATTGACTAACAAGCTAACTAACCAAGAAAAAGGACAAAATCGAGGTATCAGGGAGGCGAGATTGGTGTTACTTGAGTCATTTTGTACGTGAATCTGCAGCCTCATACCCTTGAAAATACCCTCTGTCTCCTGTATACTACTATAGGTTATTTACTTGTGGTGCAACAGCTGCACCAATCGAGTGGATACCCACACGTACCTTTACACACTGCTGAAAATATACGACAGAAACACACCTGTCTTTCGACTGGGAATGAGTGTATGAATGCGCGCCAAACGCATAATATCCTACATTGATTCCTGGCCGATAGAAGGGTGTGGTACGCATCCTTTGAATCGAAATATCTGTGTGCAATAATGCACACAGAAATCTACTCACTGAGGAGTGAGCTAAAGGAGGAAAAAATGGCTGAGGCATTCTTGGCAGGAATGATCGCCACGGTCTGTATCGTGGCGATCACATTCTGCCTGAGCCTACTTTTTCCTTTAAAGAAAAAGCAGGCTCTAGGGATGCACACTATCGTATCTTATTTCAGCAGTGTGCATCCTTTATCTTCCGTTTTCCATCTACATTTGCATTCCGTTTTTTTCCGACTACAATAGTTTCTTCATGAATCGTCCTTTTAATTTTATTATTGTCCTTCTTATTACCCGCGTAGGCGGAGGAGGTTTTTAATAATAAGATTAAAAACTAAGCCCCCCGCCGCAGGCGGGGGGCTTTTTAAATATCGAAGATCACGCGTCCCACACTCATGTCAACATTCACCACACAACCATCATCAAAGATCTCAGGAAGCAAGGCGCTCCTTGAGTCGCTCCTGCTCCAGGGAGTCGACACGATATTTGGATATCCGGGAGGGGCTATCATGCCAATATACGATGCACTCTATGACTACGAGTCAAAGCTCAGACATATCCTCGTCAGGCACGAGCAAGGTGCCGCACATGCTGCTGAAGGATGGGCACGAGTGACGGGTAAGCCTGGCGTGGCTTTTGCGACATCGGGACCAGGTGCCACAAATCTCGTGACGGGTATCGCCGATGCCATGATGGACTCGGTGCCGCTCGTTTGTATCACCGGACAAATTGCATCCACACTCCTGGGCACTGACGCATTTCAGGAGGTAGACATAGTAGGTATCACTGCGCCGATCACGAAGTGGAACTACCAAGTGACTAGAGCAGCAGAGATACCTGGTGTGATCGCGAAGGCTTTTGAGATCGCTGGTACGGGGCGCCCCGGACCAGTCCTCATCGATATCACCAAAGATGCGCAGTTTGAGATGATTCATTATGCTCCAGTCAAACATGTTCACATGCCCGGCTACAACCCTACTGTGCATCCAAATCCAAAGCAGATCGAGTACGCAGCCAAACTCCTAAACCATGCGAAGCGACCCTATATCCTCTCGGGTCATGGCGTGCTCATCTCGCATGCGAGTAGTGAGCTTTCAGAGCTGGCAATCAAAGGTGATATGCCCGTTGCAGTCACGCTGCACGGGCTCTCCTCGATCCCTACCTCACACTCGCACTATGTAGGATGGCTGGGCATGCATGGGAACTACGCACCAAATATTTTGACCAATAAAGCCGATGTGATACTCGCGGTAGGCATGCGATTTGACGATCGCGTGACAGGTCGACTGAAGGATTATGCACCTCACGCACAGATCATACATATCGACATCGATCCGGCGGAGCTAAATAAAAATGTCAAAACTGTAGTGCCTGTAGTCGGAGATGCAAAGCTGGCTCTCAGCGCACTCATCCCTCATATCAAAAAGTTTGATAGATCCACCTGGCGAGAGGAGTTCAAAAAATATTACGCCATAGAGTATGATCGCGTGATAGAACAAGAGATCAAGCCACAGCGGGGAGGCATACAGATGGCAGAGGTCATACACACCCTTTCAAATACCACAAAGGGGAAGGCGGTTATCGTCCCCGATGTAGGTCAGCATCAGATGAAGTCCTGCAGATACTACGAATTTGAGCTTCCAGATAGCCTGATCACCAGTGGTGGTATGGGCACGATGGGATTTGCACTCCCTGCCGCGATGGGTGCTCAAGTAGCGAGTAACCGTCAAGTCATCGCCATCCTTGGAGATGGGTGTTTTCAGATGACGATCCAGGAGCTCGCCACTATCGCTCAGGAGAAAATCCCCGTCAAAGTCATTGTGCTAAACAACAGTCACCTCGGCATGGTACGTCAATGGCAAGAGCTTTTTTTTGACAAGAGGTATAGTTTCACCACGATGCACAACCCAGACTTTATGAAAATCTGTGAGGGATATGGGATCACATCAAAAAAAGTTTCACACCGCGCGCAGCTCGCTGAGAGCGTACAAACTATGCTGGATCACAAAGGTCCGTATGTACTAGAGGTGGTATGTGAAAAGTTTGAAAATGTGTTTCCTATGATCGCCACTGGCGCGAGTGTATCTGAAGTCCGCCTAAGCTAATTAATAATTAAAAATGAATAATTGAAAATTATTTGGAACTTGGTTCGCCGTGGCGGTTTGAGAATATGAATGCAAATACTCATTAGAAATTTGATATTCGAAATTTGAAATTTTAGTATGTTATACACCATCATCATCTTTTCAGAAAACAAACCTGGCGTGCTCTATCGCATCGCAGATCTTTTTTTGCGAAGGCGTATCAATATCGAGTCGCTCACTGTATCTGAGATCGTTGAGCGTGACCTCTCTCGATTCACCGTGACGGTACAAGCCGAAGGGTCGCTGGTGGAAAAAATCGTAAAACAGATCTATCGCATCATCGAAGTCGTAAAGGTAGTCGAGTCTACAGATGAGGAGCTCATCATCCAAGAGGTGGCGCTCTATCGCGTCAGCGCAAACAGTGCAGATAAACGCAAAGAAATCATTGATGTAGTCCAGCTCACTGGAGCAGTAGTAAAGTCATTCAACAAGTCAGATGTGACTCTATCCAAAACTGGTACAGAGGAAGAGACTCAAAAGCTCTATGACCTCCTCCGTCCGTATGGGATAAAGGAGTTTGTCAGATCAGGTCGTATCGTACTCACCAAGCAAGATCATAAACTCAGCGGCAAGTGGAGCTTAGAGATGGATAAATCCAATGACAAATGATGCATTAGAAATTTATAATTTTATGAAAATACTCAAAACTGATATCATTCAAGCGGCCAAGCGCATCAAAGATGTGGTGCCGGAAACACCCCTCCAGTATTCAGCTAGATTGTCTGAAAAGTATGGAGCGCACATATATCTAAAGAGAGAGGATCTCACTCGCGTCAGATCATTTAAGATCCGCGGTGCATACAACAAGATGGCGCAGCTCACGCCGAGGGAAAGAAAATCTGGCGTCGTATGTGCAAGCGCTGGCAACCATGCGCAGGGCGTCGCATACGCATGCTCAAAACTGAAAGTAAAAGGGGTGATCTTTATGCCGCTCCCCACACCCAATCAAAAAGTAGAAAAGGTGAGAGGATTTGGAGGAGCGTATGTAGAGATCAAACTGGTCGGGAGCACGTTTGATGAGGCAAAGGGTGAAGCAGCGAGTTATGCGATAAAGCACAAAGCAGTGCTCGTGCATCCGTTTGATGATGTGGACGTGATCGCAGGACAGGGGACTGTCGCGCTTGAAATCGAGAATCAATTCCAGAATATTCGTCATGGTGAGCCCTCCGGGCGGAGCCTCCGGGCGGAGCCTGACGAATCCATGACAAAACTCAATATAGTCATCTGTTGCGTGGGAGGTGGAGGACTGATATCGGGGGTTTCGAGCTACTTTGCTCAGGCGTCACCTCAGACCAAGGTCATCGGTAGTGAGCCTGAGTTTGCAGATTGTATGAATCAAGGATTGATCGCGGGCAAACCAGTCACACTCGACAAGTTTGAGACTTTTGTGGATGGTGCTGCAGTACGGACTGTCGGAGATACGACACTTGCTATCGCCCAGAAATATCACACAGAGATCACCGTGTGTCCGGTAGGTCTGGTATGCACCACGATGATAGATCTATATCAGAACGAGGGCATCATTACTGAGCCAGCAGGTGCACTCGCCGTAGCGGCGCTCGAACTAAATAAAAAGCTCGTCAAAGGAAAGAGCGTGGTCTGCATCATCAGTGGGGGGAACAATGACATTCTGCGTTATCCAGAGATCCAGGAGCGTAGTCTCGTCTATCGTGGTCTAAAGCACTACTTTATACTCGAATTTGCCCAAAAGCCCGGTCAGCTCAGAGACTTTTTGAACCATGCGCTGGGCCAAGATGATGATATAGTGCTCTTTGAGTATCTGAAGCGGACAAATAAGGAGAAGGGTCCTGCTTTAGTCGGCATCGAGCTCAAGGATGCATCAGATCTAAAACCTCTGATGTCGCGGATGGATAAGATAGGATTGAAGTTTAAGAAAATCACCAGCGACGACCTGGTCTTTAACCTCCTTGTTTGATGGGTGTGTTATACAGTATTCGCCATGTTATACGTATCGATTGTTCAGCATTCATTTTTAATAAACTCACCCTATGCACATGATGTATCATGCGTAGATGTATGTCATTGCGAGGAGGAGCCTTTTTGCGACGACGTAGCAATCCCATGCATTGGGAGATTGTCACGTCGTCCCGATATATCGGGACTCCTCGAAATGACATATGTAACCTGCGTAAGGTTAGAGCGTTATACATTATCAATTATCAACTATCAATTAATTTCTGTTTGCCTCTTTCCTCATCTCATTTCGTGAGTACCTGGAGGTTTTTTTGATCATTGGTGTCTTTGTAGGGATTGATAGGAAACTAGACCTTGGCAAATCACGTGCCATCATCATAACCTCTGTAGCGGGTATACTTTTTTCACTTGTCCTTCCTATATGCACGTTTTATCTGAGTGATCTTTCAAAATCCATCATCACCGAAAAGAGTGCTTACATCCTCGAGGGATATCTCATGGTATTTTCTGGAGTATTTCTCGCATACATCGTCATATCGCTCCATCGGTATTTTAAACGACTGCGTGGTCGCGAGATACTGTCTCTTCATGAAAAAATGGGGTCTCACTCATTTTCGTTCTCGCTATATGCCACCATACTCCTATTTATCGTGCGCGAGGGATTTGAAGTGGCCCTTTTTACCACCAGTACCTCCTTGTTTAGTACGTTTGCCCAAAATATGATTGGATTGGGAGCAGGGTTTGTACTTGCGGCACTGTGTGGGGTGCTGATAGCACAGGCATACCTCAGAGTATCTCTACAAAAAATAGTTGTGGCCACTGAGTATCTCATCATCATGCTGGGAGCAGCGCTGGTGAAAAATGGCGTCGCGGAGCTCGCAGAGTCGCTACTTGACACATCACTCTCCACGATGGGGAGCCTCCCACTCGGCTTTCTGCCTGATACGAGTACCTTTGCAGGCTCGCTTCTGAAATCGCTGACTGGCCTTGAGCCACAGTTTAGCTATGCCATGATGCTCATTATGTTCATATATACTATGTACGTATATTGGTTTGGGATGAAAAGACGCATTCCATAATCCAACGCAACGATTCAGTAAGCAGGTAGACTACCTGCCC
>JBAXII010000026.1:0-3417 GCA_037138475.1 bacterium
GATCAGAATGACAGTGGTAGTAAGCTCATTTGCAAAATTACACTTATGCCTGCAGGTCGAGGACTTTGTATCAAACGTCTATCTGAAGGTGAGATCATGGATCAGGTTGGGATCTGCAGGGACTTTGAGCTCATCAGGTGAGAGTAGATATTTTTCGATGACATACCCATTGGGATACGATTTCACCTTGTCTGCAGGTCTCACGATGCCGAGCTTGTCACGCTTCCACTCTCCTCCATTTAGCTCAGGTCGATACGTAGGAGCAGGTGCGATGAGGAGGTAGGTGATCTGTGACTTTGCAAAAGGCTTTGCAACTTTTGCCTTCGTCACAGTTTGAATGTAGTTCATCGCATATCGCTGTGAGTACCCGTATTGATCAGGAGTGAATATAAAGTACCCAAATCCGGGCTCAGTCGCATCAGTATATACCCACTCTGCTACTTCTTTGCTAAACAGCCATGAAGATACATCCTTTGCAGAAAAATCAGAAAACCCACGGACAAATTGTATATTGGTATAGATATTCACAGTACACAATACAGTGAGTACCATGATCATAAACCACCGGGGGAAGTGGTGAATGAGCGCGCTCAACATGGTGATCACCAGTGGTGCAAATGGCCAGTAGTAATAGTCCCAGATGACACCTCGAAATAAAAAGGTGAGCAACCAAAACCCAGTGTAAAAATACAAGAATATCTTCAGATTCATCTTGACCTTTTCATCGAGTCGAGTTTTTGATCTGTGTAGCACTACCACGATACTTGTGAAGAGTAAAAGACTCAAGTAGCCCGGGAGAGCACGCGTGATATACCATCCATCCATCAGCATGCCACGCAATCGCGAAGTCAGAAAAACCAGTGGAGATACCGTACCGTACTCGCCATTCCCGCCCGTTATGTGCTTTAGAACTGCAAAAGTTTGCAAAAAGCTATGACGCAAATCAAAGATCACAAAACTAGACAGTGGGATCGACAGGACAGCAAACATAAGTAGATGACTCCACTTTTTGTACCGAAATATCCTGTACATGATGGGTGGTAGTGCCAGGACTAGCATCGGTCCTCCCCATGCCATCTGAAACTGTATACAAATCCCCATAAAAAATAGAAATAAGATCAAAAATCGTGCTTTGAAAGTGCGCCAGTACACGTACCCAAAGTAGAACAAGATCGGAGCAAAGATCACCGCGCCAAAGGGATTAAAAAGATTACCTACGATAGGAGGTACCATCCCCGAAGCCAAAGTCGTGGCGATGAGCGCGGTATCCCTCGTATATACTTTGTGCGTGATCAGGTAGACGACTACTAAGTACAGGATGCCAAGTACGAACCAGAATACACCAAATCCAGAAGGATCCCCCCCCAAAAAAATAAATGCTGGCACAGACACATAGAGCCACAGAGGTCCATGGAATACTCCGGGAATTCCTCCTGATCGTGGTCCGAGTAGAGTGAAGTGATGGTTTCTGACAATATCCTCGATGAGTAAAAAGTCGCGCGCGATGTCAGTATGGAAGTAAATGTCTTTATGAAAGATAAACACGAGAGACAGCGCGATCTGAAAAAAAATAAACAGTAAGCAAAGGATACGGAGTAGCTTGTGTAAGGTGGGAGTCATGAGATACGTGAGTATCATTGTATCATGGTGAGTCCTTGTTGCATGAAACTAGTTGAGTACTATCAACATATACTCCTTCAATAGCTACCAATTCATCCCTCACGCCTGGAGGTCGAGGACTTTGTCGATGCGGATCTGAGAGACGAAGTCTGGCACGTGGGAGACGAGGATCATGGCACCCTCATACGCGTCCAGTGCTTGTGCGATGCGGGGGAGGTGGCGAAAGTTGATGTGGTTCGTCGGCTCATCGAGGATGAGAAGGCCTGGCTTTTGGAGGACGAGGCGCGCGTGTTGACCTCAATATGAGTAATGAGAATCAAAAGGTAAAACACTCGGTCCTTTGCGTAGCACGATCCTCGTTTTAGTAGTTGAGCTGAAAGGTATAAATGGCAGAACCATGCATGTTTGTATTGGCTATCTACGAATCAGAGAGTTTCACAAAAAAATGAACGCCTGAAGAAAAGTGATCTGTGTAATACACAGAGGTCATCTTCTTCAGGCCCAACACATACATTGCGTCATCTATTGGTACTTATACCAATCCACAATATGTGGAAGGTATTGTGATCGCAATACACAAACAAAACAAACAACTGTTGTTCTACCGAACTAAAATAATAGTGATATAGAGTGTGAGATATGCCATTGCACCAAGCCATTGGTATATTTCCACCCTATTCTCTAAATTATGGAATAGCTCCCCACGATTCTTTATAGAGTGTGAGATATATGCCTTTGCTCCAAGGCTTAGGTATAGATCCTCACTCTTTACTTTACGATAAACGCGATGCGCAATCCGGAATATGGATCCGACGAGCAGCCCAACCACAACTGAGCTCTCAGATAAGAAAAGCCTCAGTATCGTTATCTCGGCTCCTAAAATAAAAGCACTGGATAACGCCTCAAATAGCAACGGTGAAATTGGAAACGTTCTCGGTTGAACCGAGCAAGCTTCTTCGTCAAGTTGGACCTCAATACAGTATCTCATCAATAACGCCAGCGCCAACGAAGCAAAGAAAGCTGTGAAACTTTCTGCTAGCTTTGACGGTAGGAATGCAACAAAAAATGTCACTAGTAACCCTGCTATGAGAGGAAGTGTCGGCGATGCGAAATATAAGCTACCTAGCTTTTGTTTCAGTATGTAGAATACTCCGGTGTTTGCTGCCACCAGCATCAAATGGGACCTTGGACTGGCTTGGAGCCAGAACAAGACCAAATGTAACACCAGTGAGCCCGACAACCATAAGTATCTAATCAAATTAAATTTTTCCATTTTTCTCCTGAATTATGTACACGGCTTGCTCACGTTATGTGAGTCCACTATAGATGTGTACCTCTATGGATGGCGATATATGCATATTCTGAAATAGTTTTTGTATTTTCTTTCTTTTCGCCATCTAAATGTGCATATAGCTCATTCAGAGATGACTTTGATCATTTGAAAATAAATACAAGAATATACAACTGCATATCGCCACCCACAGAAGACAAGGAAGAATGAAAGAAATATGCATCCCTTCACATGAAGTGTGTACTGCATAGAACTTTGTATTGGTAGTCTATCCTAGAATATCTTTGTTTGTACGAAACGAATGTATGTGTTTATAAAAGTGCGATGGGTCCACCTCTGCAAGACCAAAAGGTCAGGTAAGATGAAATAACCTGTAGTATTATACCATAAATATATGCTTTTCAACTCCAATGTACACAGGAATATGTAAAGCATATAGAAGATATGCATCGACGCATTCCATAATCCAACGCAACGATTCAGTAAGCAGGTAGACTACCTGCCCT
>JBAXII010000027.1:0-3218 GCA_037138475.1 bacterium
AGACTCCTGCTGAAGCATTTATTAGTTATCGTTGCGATGGGAAGTAGAATACACCGTATATCTGGGGATGATATGCCAATGGAGATGATCCACTGTCCTTCCGGCGGCTCGACCGTCATTTACTCCGTGGTTATATGCATCTGGTTGGGTGTTGATCCTTGGATGATCAGTAGCCTGGCGACAGAACCACTGTGAGATGGTAGATAGGGGATTCTGAGACATTTGTAAATACACTTTTTTCAGATCTGTACTCTCTATGACCCGAGTGACTTCCCCTATGCTTTGCTGCAATAGCGCCCATTCCTCTGGGGTCAGATCTCCTATATCCACTGCGTGACGTCTCGGGATAATCAATGCGTGTCCAGGAGATGTAGGAAAATTATCAAAACGAGAGATAAAAAGTTCGTTACCCTAGACATTGCCATCGGTATGACAGGTACCCCATATACTATGCACTAAGTCTATGACTTTCGTTGCTAGTTGCTCATCGACTTACACATGCCTATGCCAGGATACAAACGGATACCAAAAGAGATTCGAGAAGAAATCATCAGTAAGGTAAAGGAGGGCCGGAGCGTTGTAGAACTTAGCTCTCAATATGGCGTTAGCTCCAAGACCATCTACGCCTGGCTTCAGTTGACCGGTGGTATTTCAGCGACAGGAAAGTCATCCTTGATAGAACACAATCGACTCAAACGAGAAAATGATGAACTGAAACGCATCATTGGACTCCTCACCCTTGAGATCCAGCGGGGGAAAAAAGATTGAGATTGTCCATCAGTGTCACAACAAGATCCTTGCTGCTGCGGTACTGAGGATACCCCGTGGATCGTTGTCCTATCAGAGTCGACAAGTCACCAGGGATGAGATCCTTGCAGGACAGATACGAGAGATCCACCTCATACACCCGGCCTATGGCCATCGAAGAATTGCACTTCATCTCAAGATTAACCACAAGCGGACACAGCGAGTGATGGCTAAGTACGGGATCTATCCTCCACGGGGAAGACGATGGAGCCAAGGAATAACTCAGTCAGCTCCCACCTCCTTCATGCATCTTCTCAAAGGAGTAGTACCTACCCACCCCAGCCATATTTGGACAGGAGACATCACAGAAATTGTGTATCGAGGAAAGAAGCTGTACTTGATTGAGCTTAAAGATAGGTATACAAGGGAGATTGTGGGCGTAGCAATTGGACTTCATCACGATAGTCTCCTGGTAGCCCAAGCACTCCATATGGCACTGAGTAATGGACACAAGCCACCTCAGTATTTACATACAGATAAAGGCAGTGAAAATACCAGTGACTACTTGGTGGGTGAGCTAACCACGCGAGGTATTCAGCTATCTGTCTCAGATACTGCCTCTCCCTGGCAAAACCCCAGTGAGTCATGGCATAGTAGGCTTAAAGGGGAGTTTGGTGATCCAAGTAGATTTGACACTCAAGGTGAACTGATTGCAGAACTCTATGCGTACGTCAGATACTACAACACCATGCGTATCCATACCACCATTAAAATGACCCCGCAGGAGTTTAAGATGCAATACCTTAATCAACATATCCTTGAGCATCGGTCAAGCAAAATGAAAGACAAGGTGCATTAAAAATGGGGTACTTGACAGTACCCTTCCCCCAATCACAAAAATGCAGGTTTCAGTCATAGTGGATAGTATACCAAGAGTTGAGTAAGTCCGAATCTTTTCAGGGCTTAGGAAGTATCTGGATAGATTTTGTGCCTAAAGAAAGCTGGTCACGAAGTGGTTCGAGATGGAGCTAGATTTCATATACAAATGGAGGATTTCCCTTACCCTTATTCTGTGTGCCTCACAGAAATATACATATTCTGCATAAGAATATTCTCTAAAATCATTGCACCCTCTGCAACTCCGATACAATCTGTGCCATTTTTCATGGGTCCATTGCAACACTGAGTTCGAATAGGGTACTCGGGGTCGAAGAAAAACCGAGGCTAAATATAAGTGCTCCGTGGGATAGACGACGTAAGAACCTATTCGATATCTAATTGTTCCAATTGTTTTGCTTGGCTTCCCTAGTAAACGTATTTAAGAACCCTTAAATTAATTTGAATTTGATCTGCACAACACAAAAGACAGTTTTTGAGAGCATTTCAATATAACTTGGCTTTTAGTACCAACCCCCCCAAAAACATCTTTAAACTAGTAGCAATGGACTATCTGCAGTTTTTAATCTATTTTTTAGCGTGCCTTTTCGCTCTTCAAAAGTTCTTTGCATCAAGTGCTGTGGTAGCGATGTTGTATCAAGACGGTCTAAAGAGGGAAAGTAAAGGAACTGAGGGGATGGGATAACAAAGCAATTCTCAGACCCAAATCGTTGAACAATTTGCTGCAGAATCTTGGTATTTGGTGTGTAGCCCAAGCGGAGAGATTCAGAGGCATCGAACATCTTCTTCATATTGTTCAAAACATTTTCATCGAGGCTCCAAAAATCTACATGCGCCACAGCAGCCTGCTTTGTAGTAGAACCTATGACGTAGTATCCTCTACAACCATTTTCAGCGCCAACTGCGAAGGTGCCAATTGGTTGGGAACTCGTTGTTAGTCCATATTCACCAGGGAGAATAATTTTTGGTGCTGGAAATTGAGAGATAAGCTCTCTGTTACTTAGTGGTTCTGACATGATGATAGTGTACAGACTAAAATAACAACTGTGCAAACACATACTTCAGAACCTGAGAGCAGTGGCAAGATGGTCCGATACGAAGGGCGAATCTATTTTGAAGGGTTATGAAAACTTTGAAAGATCCGGTTTTGTTCTTCAAGTGCTTTCTCTCTTTTTTCTTTAACTTCCTTTTCAGAATAAAACCTTTCTTCAACAAATGATTCGTCAAAAGATGTAGCAACTTGAGATAAAGATGAAACTGCAGCAGCGATAACAGTCTTATTAGTAAAGTTATTTGGATTTACAGCTATTCCAATTAATCCATTTTTTAAACCATCGGCAAATTTCTGCCACAATTTCACCTTTGATTTAGTATTTTCCTCCTCTTTTTTTGATGAAACGAATTGGTAAATACCCAACCCAGCCAAAGCCAAGTTCAAAATAAAGGAAAATATGGCTAGCCAATCGACGGTTATTTGAATTTTTGCTCCCCGGCGAGGATTCGAACCTGCTGTCTTGTTATTTGGTCTCTCGTGAATTATATTGTGAAGTATGCTAATGGTCATTAGCATATAC
>JBAXII010000028.1:0-3059 GCA_037138475.1 bacterium
GGCAGGTAGTCTACCTGCTTACTGAATCGTTGCGTTGGATTATGGAATGCGTCATGTTCACGCTCACCGTGACGACATCTGCCTACATTTTAGTACTATTTGAGCTTTTGAGTATGCCGATGTATGTCTTCTCATCAATGAGCTCGTTGAGCTTTGACATCCGTTGTAAAAAGACTATTCCTTCAAGGTGGTCGAATTCATGCAAAAATACGCGCGCATCAAAATCAACGAGCTGCCTCTTCACCTCAGTCCGACTCGCATCCTCATATGTCACCTCGATTTTTCGAGCGCGTGGCACTTTGCCAAAGACGAGGCCGCTCGTGGTGGTGACAGATAGACATCCCTCCCAGTCCTCCTCCACTTCCTCAGACTGAGAGATGATGCGTGGATTTATGATGACGAGCTCCCCTGATTTTTTGATTTTCGGTCGTCGAGGAGTAGGGTGTATATCCATCACAAAGAGTCTGAGTGATTGATTGATCTGTGGCGCGGCGAGACCAGCGCCATCTGCATGTCGCAATGTCTTAAACATCCGTGAGATGATGTGTGACAGATCTTGATCTTTGCTCACATGCTCTGATTTCTGCCAGAGGGTAGGATGTCCCAGCTGAATGATGGGAAAGGGACGAATACGCGGCTTTGTAACAGTCATGGATGTCATGAGCGATTATATCAGGAGTATGGCATTACAAGTCACACTGCGTGTAATAGTTAGTAATATCGGTGACAGAATCGGTGTTCGTCAAGTCAGTCATCCTGATCCCACCTTTAACTCCCTAACGTGTCATCTTGAGCGAAGCGTAAGCGGAGTCGAAAGATCCCTGATATATGAGATTCTTCGTTCCACTCAGAATGACCATGTAGTAATCGTCATCGAATTAGTTGACTATTACAATCCCGACATGTCGAGATCCAATACACACGAATACATGTCTTTGGATCCCCTCGTTCCCGCCTCTACGGCGGACAGGCGAGGGGATGACGGACAGGTGTGCTGGGGAAGGTTGAAAATGTACTTGGTAATTGCTGTCAAATGCTGATGGTGATACCATCTGAGTGATCGTCGATGTTATACACATCATCCATGGCCTCGAGCTCGACCTCACGATCCTTGATGGTCTTGTTGGCTATGACAAGGGTGCGGTTGATCCCAATCTGACGCACAAAGTAGCGATCGTGCGAGATGATGATGCATCCCCCCTCATACTCGCGTAGTGCTTGCTCGAGCACCTCGCGACTCTCGATATCCAGATGATTCGTCGGCTCATCGAGTATCAGAAAATCGTTGTCCTGGTGGGTCAGTATGGCCATGATGAGCTTCACCTTCTCCCCTTGGGAAAGGGTCGTAATAGGTGCAAACACTCGGTCGCCCGCAAAGGTAAATCCGCCGAGTATCTTGCGTGCCTCTAGGTCGATCTTCATCCCCGTTTTATTTTTAAACTCATCTAGAACAGTTTGAGTTTGGTCGAGCATCTCGTGCTCCTGAGCAAAGTATCCGATCTGGATATCAGCTCCGCGCTCGATGGCGTGCTGGTGATGCGTTGCATGGAGTGAGCTCTCGACCCCACTGTCCATCAGGAGTCTGATCAGCGTAGTTTTGCCAGTGCCATTGTCTCCGGTGAGGTGGATACGGTTGCCCGCGAGGATGAGGAGTTTGGGCACTTCAAAAAGGGGATGGTGCAGATCAGTGATGTAGTAGACGACGCGCTTGCGATGCAGGTCGCTGGTGAGTCCGTGGAGTGCGATGTCTCTCGATACTCGTGGCTTTTCGATAGCGACATCTAGGACCTCTCGCTCAAATCTGCTCTGGAGCGCTCTGATGCGCTTACCAGCCTTCGTACTCGCGTGAAAAGTCGAGCGCTCCCTCTGCAGGAGGAGCTGCTCCTCCATACGCTTGCGCTTTTCTTCGTGTCTTTCGTACGCGAGACGCGCGATCTCATGACGATGTTTTTTCTCAGCAATGAACGAGGTATATGATCCGGTGTAGTGAGCGATCTGATGGGTATGCACGTCCAGCTCCATGATGGATGAGACTGCAGTATCAAGGAACGCGCGATCGTGCGAGATGACGAGGATGTCTCCTGAGAACTTGCGCACAAACCGCTCGAGCCACTTGATACTCGCGAGATCGAGGTTGTTCGTCGGCTCATCCATGAGGAGGATATCTGGCTCTGCGAGAAGGAGCCCGGCTATGGCCACGCGTGCCTTCTGACCTCCACTCAAGGTCTGCATCTGCAGCGCACGATCTATGTCCGAGAGCCCGACCTCAGCGAGTGCGGTATCGATCTTGTACTCCTCCCACTCCTGCTCAAGTCGCCGCATCAAAAATGACTTGATGGAGTCAGTGGCCTCGTGCTCGATGATCTGGGGGAGGTATCCTACATAGGTCGATGAGACTGCGATGGAGCCCCTCTCTGGCTCGAGCTCTCCCATGATGAGCTTGAATATCGTCGTCTTGCCCGTGCCGTTTGGTCCGATGAGACCGACTTTCTTTTTATCTCCCACGATAAAGGATGTATCCTCCAGGATGGTACGCCCGCCATATGAAAATGTGAGATGTTGTGCGCGGATCATAGGAAGGCATGTTATGTGCGAGTGTGTACGATCATCTCGATCTCGACCCGAGCTCCTTTAGGGAGCGAGGCGACACCGACGGTGCTGCGTGCGGGACGGTGATCTCCAAAATGCTTTGCATATACTTCGTTAAAGCTCGCAAAGTCACCCATATCTGTCAAGAAGCACGTCGTCTTTATGACGTCACGGAGTGTGACTCTCACTTCTCCCATGACGGCGATGATATTTGCAAAGATCTGCTCAGTCTGTGCCAGAGTATCGGGGGCTATCGTACCTGTGTGAGGATCGATACCAATCACTCCAGAAAAATATATCGTATCGCCGACACGCACTGCCTGCGAATAGGGACCAACTGCGGGGTAGGACTTGGTGGTGTTTATGAGGTGCATATGATGGAAATAATCATCAACTTGTAAATGTAAGTGCTTTTTGGTGTATTCTACTTCCCATCGCAACGATAACTAATAAATGCTTCAGCAGGAGTC